>JALELH010000115.1 GCA_022768865.1 Spirochaetia bacterium | reverse complement strand
CAGCAGTTTGCAATTTTTATTGATTCAATTTAAAATGCCTTTCATGACTATTATTGCAGAAATCGGAACAGCCCACGGCGGTGACTTAAACAAAGCATTTGAACTTATAGATGCTTCAAAAGATGCCGGTGCGGATTTTGTAAAATTTCAGTGGGTTTATGCAGATGAAATACTGCACCCTGATACAGGCTTTGTAAACCTTCCCAATGGAAAAACAAGGCTTTACGACAATTTTAAATCCTTAGAATGCAATGAAGACTTTTATTTTAAATGCATGGAATATGCACGCAAAAAAGGAATAAAGTTTGCATGTTCCCCTTTCGGCATAAAGTCCTTTACACAGCTTGCAGAACTTAAACCGGATGCCATCAAAATTGCAAGTCCGGAAGTAAACCATTTTCCAATGTTAAAAAAATGTGCTGACTGTTACGGTAAAATCCCGGTAATACTTTCAAGCGGCGTTTCTAAACTTGGAGACATAGAAAAAGCAATTGAAACAATAGAAAATTCTAAACAGGCAGATTCTGTTCCTGACAGCAGCCTGCCGCCGCTTACACTTTTGCACTGCCTGACTTTTTACCCTGCACCGGAAGAAGAATACAACGTGCGCTGCGTAAAAACACTTTCTGATATTTTTGGAATTGCCACAGGCATAAGTGACCACAGCATGGACCCGGTTTTAGTGCCTGTGCTTTCTATTGCCATGGGCGGCACCATGATAGAAAAGCACATTACACTAAGCAGAGAAGACAGCGGTTTAGACGACCCAGTAGCCCTTGAACCAGAAATGTTTAAGGTAATGGTCCACAGCGTTCATCAGGCAGAAGCAGTATTAAGGCACAGCGGTCAGAATGAAATTTACCGTCAGCTGGAATACGAATACAGCAAAGAAAAACTTAATTCCATACTTGGAACAGGGGTTAAAAAACTTGCACCTGCAGAAAAGCAAAACTATGGCCGCACAAACAGAAGCCTGCATTACATGCGCTCATTAAAAAAAGGAGAAAAAGTTTCTGCCGGTGATATTGCAGTCCTGCGCACAGAAAAAATTTTAATCCCAGGCATAAGCCCAGAGTTTTTAGAAATGCTGCAGGGTAAAACATTAACACATGATGTAACAAACGGCGCAGGCGTTAAACTAGAAGACTTTATGAATTAATTACTATAAACACCAAACCAGGTTGCAATTAGCTTTGCCCAGCCACTATTGCCATTGTTGCGGCTGCCAAAAGCAATGTCTGTAATATACCAGGATGGTATTGGATAGGTTTTATTATCATAAATTTTTTTTCCATATTCATCGTATGTATAAGAACTATTTGCCATTCCACCGCAAATTGTAAGGCCACAAAAACCTTTACTATCATCAGTATATAAACTTAAATAATAATTTCCGCCGCTTTTTTCAGACTGCCACCGCCATGAATAAACAATAGCACCGGATAAAGCAGTTTTTACATTAGAAGCAGCAGTTTTTACTGTCTCGGAACTTTTAGAATCTTTCTCAACTAAACGGGCAAAATCACCAATATCAAAAAGCCAGTTTACAGTGCCTTTGTAGCAAATGGTTTTTTCCCCGCTATTGTAAAGCAAGTATGGCTTAAAAGAATTTTCAGTCTGTTTTTCAACCAATAAAACAGAATCAGCAAGTGCATCTATTTTATCTGCACAATTTTCCACCGCAGAAAGGTTTGTAACTGTTACCGTATAAACCATAGTTTTCTCGGTATAAGAATCCACTATCGTTTTACCTTTATAATAGTCTTCAAAACTCTGCCCTATGGCTACGGCTATTTTTTCATTGCTGTCGTTTTCTTTATTAAAACACTGCATGACTCCAACATAATCAAAACCAGGACCCGGTGTAGTATTTGGAGACGCAATCATATAGTCTGCAAGGTTTCTAAATTCGTAAGCATCTTCTATGCTGGAACCTAAACAGATGTCAAAAAGCAAAGCAGAAAATTTATTATTACCTGCACCTGCATTAGTTAAGGCACTGGCAAATTCCTTAGAAGATATAGCACTTGTCCCAGCTGTGCTATCTTCACACATTGCCCTTGTATTTGGACCAGGACCGGAACCATGGTCTGCAACATGAAGGATTTTTCCTTTGCCTGCACTGTAATGATTATCTGCCCACTTTATAAAGTCTGTAAGGGTGCTGCCTGAAGACATGTTTACTTCGTTGTCTGCTTTTTTTATAAAACCCACATTTTGGATATTAATGGTATTTTCACCTGCATAATTTGATTCTATATCTGCACCAAGTTCAAAAATCCTGCTGTCTTTTTTCTGCCTGCCGTCCCAAAGCACAACTACACGCACAGAATAAAATCCGCTTTTTGCAGAACCATCAACATTGCGGATAAGGCTAAGCCCTTGTTCAACTTCATTAAAATCTTCCCTCAATGAATATTCCAGGCTGTTATCCCCATCCATATACATGAGCACAAGCCAGTCGCAGTCTTTTTTCTGGCCTTTAAAATAGGAACTTTCAGAAACCTTATTTCCGCTGTCTTCAAAACTGCTGATTACAGTAACGACTTTTTCTTCATGATGAACACATCCTGATAAAAAAAGAGAAAATACAAATAAAGCAAAAAGATATAATTTTTTCAAAAGGCTCTCCTAAATAATAAATCAGACTAAATCTGCAATGATTTTTAATCCCTTAACAGTCAAATCCTTGTCTACAATGGTAAAGCAGTCTGTCAATGGTTTTAAAACGCTGTTTAATCCGCCTGTAGCAACAACCTTAATGTCTTCTATTTTGTCGCCGCTAAGTTCTGCAAGATTTTCCTTGCACTGGGAAACAAGACTTTCTACTAAGCCCTTGTATCCTAAAACAATGCCGCTCTGGATAGCTTCTTTTGTGGTGCTGCCTATAACTTTCCTTGGTGCTTCAAGGG
>JALELH010000112.1 GCA_022768865.1 Spirochaetia bacterium | reverse complement strand
ATGCTTTTTTTGCTGTAGAAATCAAAGCAGAAAACAACAATGTAACCATTGGCGGTGTAAATCTTACAGTTGACGGCAAAATCCTTAAAACTGTAAAAACAGTAAACGGTGACATTCACTAATGAAAAGATTTACACAAAGTGCATTCTGGGCAGAATTTAAAAGCCACCACGGCTGGGAAAGCTGCCCAGTTTCTGCAGATGGCGTTACTTACAGCGTCCTTGTACGCCAGCTTAACCTAAAATTCAAAAAAATCTCCATTGCATACGTTCCTATGGCACCGGAAGTTGCCATGGACTGTCCGGAAGTTCAGCTTGCTGACAAACTATCGTTAATTGCAGAACAAATAAAAAAACAATTACCAGGAAATACATTCTGCATCCGCTTTGATCCTGCCATGGACTTTGAAGAAGTTACGGAACGTGATAACTATGTACATAATTTTATACATACAGCCGGTAATTTTATTATAAAAAAAGCTTCTGCAAATGTTCAGCCGCCGGATACAACAATACTTTTATTAAAAACAGACCAAACAAACGAACGGTCAGAAGAAGAAATACTTGCCGCAATGAAAAGCAAGTGGCGCTACAATATAAAGCTTGCTGCAAAAAAAGGTGTTACAATAGAAAAATACGACTATAATTCAGCAGGCTTTAATAACGCCTTTGAACAGTTTTATAAACTGTTTCAGCAGACAAGCGACCGTGACGGTGTTCAGTTTCACAACAAGGAATACTATAGAAGTCTTTTTGAACTGGCCGCTACATCTGATTCTGCAAAGGAAGAAAATATAAAAATTACCCTTTATCTTGCAAAGCACCAGGATGACTATCTGGCCGGGATAATAACATTATTCTGCCCTGCGGAAGCAGTTTATCTTTACGGTGCCAGTGGCAACATAAAACGCAACTTAATGCCGGCCTACCTTTTGCAATGGACAGCGATAAAGGATGCCAAAAACTACGGCTGCCCTTATTACGATTTTTACGGCATGCCGCCAACAGAAGACCCAAAACACCCTATGCATGGCCTTTATCTTTTTAAAACTGGTTTCGGAGGAAAGATAATCCACAGACCGGGCAGTTTTGACGCAGTCATAAAAAAAGGCGACTACAAACTTTATGCAGCCGCCGAAAAACTAAGGGCCTTCTATTACAAGGTCATAGTAAAAAAACTAAAGCACAGATAACGGACAAAAGCGTTGTTATTTAGTTATCTGCAGCTCTATTAACTTTTGTTCCAAGAATTGCGAAAGCAATTCTTGGAAAGGTTCATAAAGTCTACAGCAGTGTTGCCGCTTCTTTTACAGCCTGGCTTTTGTCCATGTTGCAAATAAGAAGGGCACCATCTGTTTCTACAACAACAAGATTTTCTACACCGATAAGGGCGGTCTTTTTCCTGGTGTTTACATAATTGCCTTTAGAATCAATTATGGCAGATGTACTTTGGCAGCAAACAACATTGCCGTTCTTGTCTTTTTCGTTAATCTGATGCAAAGCAGTATAAGAGCCCACATCATCCCAGCCGGCATCAAGTTTAACAACCTTGCCTTTCTTTGTCTTTTCCATTACGGCATAGTCAATGCTGTTGCCCTTAATCTGCTCAAAGGCATCTTTATTAATGCGCACAAAATCAGAATCTTTTGTTGCATTGTCAAAAGCTTTTTTGCTAAGTTCTGCCATTACAGGCTCAAAATGTTCAAGTTCCTTAAGGAACGTTTCTGCTTTAAAAACAAACATTCCGCTGTTCCAGCTGTAAGTTCCTTCTGCAAGATATTTTTTTGCTGTTTCTAAATCAGGCTTTTCTACAAACTTTTCAAGGTCAAAAACCTTACCGCCGGCACAAGAGCCTGCCTTAATATAACCGTAGCCTGTATGCGGCATGGTAGGAACAATTCCAAAAGTAACAAGGCTGCCCTTTAAAGCTTCTTCTGCAGCAATTTTAACTGCACTGCAAAAAGCCTCTTTGTTTTTTATAATATGGTCACTAGGAAGAACAATCATTACAGCATCTTTATCTGCACTTAAAGCCTGCCATGCACCAACAGCAATAGCAGGTGCCGTATTACGCGGCAAAGGTTCAAGAAGGATTGTAACCTTTTTGCCAAGTTCCTGCATCTGCTCTGCCACAATAAAACGGTGGGATTCATTGCAAATAACAATGGGGTCTGAAACATTTAAACCGTCAAGCCTTAGCAAGGTCTGCTGAATCATGGTTTCTTTGCCAACAAGAGACAAAAACTGCTTAGGCTTTTCAGACACACTTAAAGGCCAAAGTCTTGTTCCGGAACCACCAGAAAGAATAACAGGAATAATTGTCATTTAAATAACCCCTAACAGAAATTCAGTTTTATGTGCAAAGCGGTAAATTAATACTATCTGCCCTGCTCTGTATAGTTTTTGCTTATCCAGTCTTTATAGGCACCGGACTGAATGTTTTTAATCCATTCATCGTGGCCAAGATACCACCGGATGGTTGCAAGCAAGCCTTCTTCAAAAGTCATTTTACGCTGCCAGCCAAGTTTTGTTTTAGCCTTAGTGCAGTCAATAGCATAGCGTTTATCATGGCCAGGCCTGTCTTTAACATAAGTAATTGTCTTTCTTACATCTTCTGCATTTTTACCAAGTTCCTCAGAAGTCAAGTCAATAACTTTATTTAAAAGCTTAATATTCTGCCATTCGTTTTCGCCGCCAAGATTCCATTTTTCACCGGCTGCAGAATCCTTTACAATTTGCCATACACCGCGGTTGTGGTCTTCTACATAAATCCAGTCGCGGATATTGTCTCCCTTGCCATAAACAGGAAGATTTTTGCCATCTTTAATATTAGAAATCATTAAAGGCAAAAGCTTTTCAGGGAACTGAAACGGTCCATAGTTATTGGTACAGTTAGAAAGCGTAACCGGAAGTCCGTATGTATGGTAATATGCCATAACAATATGGTCAGAACTTGCCTTGCTTGAAGAATAAGGTGAACGCGGATCATAAGGAGTTGTTTCAACAAAGTAACCTGTGTCCCCAAGGGAACCGTAAACTTCATCTGTTGAAATATGATGGAAAAGTACGTCATCACGGATTGAACCGTCTTCCTTTTTCCAGAAGTTTCTTGCACAGTCAAGAAGA
>JALELH010000099.1 GCA_022768865.1 Spirochaetia bacterium | reverse complement strand
TTTCTTCATTAAACTGTAGAATGTCTTTCATAAGAGGTTTCCTTCGGTATGTTGTTGGTTGCTAAAAACATTATATCCGATTCAAACCTCTTTTTCTATTTATACAACTTTAGCCAATCCACAACTTTTGAGTATAACTCGATTTCATTTATGAAAAAGTATTTGGTGATAAGGATTACAAAGAAGAGATAGATGAACATAAGTATGAACCAAAGAAAAGTTTCTTAAAACGATTAGTTAAAGATACTAAAGTAGATTTAGGGGAATTGACTGCTGTTTCTCATTTAGTTGAAAAAGCATGTGGGATTCCTTTTCCTGCATATTTTTATGAAAGTAATAATCTCAATTTTTAAATACTCTAACGCCAATTTATGTCACTGAAATTATGATTTTGTGATATAATATTAATTATGGCAGAAAGGGAAGACAAATTCAGAACTCACCGTATTATTCAGATTGACGAAGATATTCGTTCAGGAATGTATCCAAGTGTAGCGTATTTGATGGAGAAACATGGAGTAAGCAAGAGAACAATACTACGTGATATTGAATTTCTCCGCGACCGTTATAATGCTCCTGTTGAAGCTGATAGAACTCGTAAAGGTTATTATTATACAGATTCAACCTTTGCAATAAAGAATGTTTTGCTTACAGAGGGTGATTTGTTTACTATTTCTACAGTAATGCCATTAATGGAGCAGTATAAAAATACTCCGCTTGAAATCCAGTTCAAGCATATGATGGGTAAAATCAGTGAGCTTCTACCTAATCAGGTAAGTGTGGACAGCGGTTTTTTGAATAAAGATGTAAGTTTTATTTCTGATCCACTGCCTCAGATTGAAGAGGGAGTTTTTGAAAAAATATTTGAAGCTATAAAAACCCGAAAAGTACTTTCTTTTATGTACCGGTCAGTATCAAGTCAGGAATACAAGTTTAAGGAATTGAATCCCTATCATGTTCTTTGCCAGAAAGGAAATTGGTATGTATTTGGATTTGATCATGGAGCAAATGAAAAACGAATTTATGCTCTTTCAAGATTTAAGGAAATAAAGCTTACAAACGAAAAATATATAATTCCGGAAGGATTTGATATAGCTAAAGAAGTGGATTTGAGTTTTGGCATCTGGTATAACAAAGAAGCTGCCTGTGATTATGAACTCCTTTTTGATGCAGGAATGGCAAATTATATTCTTGAGAGGGAATGGTACAAAGATCAAAAAATGGAACAGAAAGAAGATGGTTCTGTTTTACTAAAGTTTTCTTCAAACCAAAAACAGCAGGTTTGCAGTTGGGTTATGAGTTTTGGTAATTCTGTGGAAGTTTTAGAACCTGCTTTTTTAAGGGAAGAAATTCAGAAGAATGCTGAAAAAATTTTAGCAAAATACAGAAAGTAATTTTTTCAAGGTCATTCTATGACACCTTGAGGTTTTATAATTAATTTATAAGACTGAAGAGGAGGCATATTATGGCTGATTTTGAATTTCCAACAGATCCTATGGAAATTTGTCCATGTTTATTCAATACGGAAAGTTATTTTAGCAGATGTGTCGGATTCTGTGATTTTCATAAGGCATATCTCACTACAAAGCAATTAAAAACAAAAAATTGCCTCGGAAAACAATGTAATGCTCTTATAAGACAGAATAGTCATCCTTTTTGGCTTGAACGATCATTACATAAATTGGATAAAAGATTAAAAAAAGAAGAAGCAGCTGCAAAACTTAACTCAATAGAAACTAAATCTGTAAAAAGTCCTAAGAGTGAAGTACAACAAACTAAGCAAAAAAGATACATTTGTCTTGATTTGGAAATGAGCGAATTGACCTCTAAGGAAAGAAAACCATTAAAAGGCTTGAAAGGGGAAGTTATCCTGATTGGGGCTGTAATGCTTGATGAAAACTTTAAATGCATCAGTCAGTTTAATACTTATGTAAAACCTGTTTATGGTTCTATATCTGAGGAAATAACAAATATCACAGGAATAACAAATGATGATGTTGTTCTTGCAGATACATTCAGTAGTGCTATGTATAAATTATACTCTTGGGCAGGAAACGATGATATTACCACTTTCTGTTGGAGTGAAAGTGATTATAAGCAGTTGTGGGATGAAATCTATATAAAGGCAAGAAATCATGATGAATATAGAAATTTCTTGAAGACTTTTGTTGATTTGCAGGCAGCTCTTAATCGCATTTTGAAAACAAAGAAATCTTTATCGCTGGATGCAGCAATGAAATTATGTCATCTTAAGTTTAAAGGACAAAGACATACAGCTCGAATTCTTAATAAAGTTCAGTCGAGTAATTCATCTCTTGATGAACTGCCAAAACTGGCAACTTATATTGAAACAAATATTTCAAGGAGATTTGATGCGAATATTTCAAAGGATAAGGATTTTACATCAAGTATAGCTTCTTTTATTGCCCCTGAATTATTGCAGCAGTTTGGATATAAAGAATCTACAAATGAGAGAAAAATGGAAAATCAGACCGATAGTCAAAATAGAGTTTTCAAACTTTTATCAAAGAAGATTGATTTTATTAAATATGGTATTAAATTCCCAATATGGTTTAATTTTTCAATAAAGATGCTGCTGAGTAAGGATATGAAAATAGAAAAGGCAGCATAAGAGTTGTTTCTAAAAAGGATATGAGGTGATTATGAGTTCAATACAGATTCAACAGAATGGAATTGTAAGTATTCCTGCAGATGCAATAGTTAATGCCGCAAACAGTGGTCTTTGGGCTGGTGGTGGAGTATGTGGAGTTATTTTTAATAAAGCGGGTATGAATGAGCTGACTACAGCATGTAAAGCAATTGGTCATTGTGATGAAGGAAGTGCGGTAATTACTCTAGGTTTTAATTGTCCATGTAAGTATATAATCCATGCAGTTGGTCCACGCTACACAGATGGCAAACATGGAGAACCAGATTTGCTGTATGGAGCATATAAACGTTCCTTAGAATTATGTAAGGAAAATGATATTCATTCGGTAGTTTTTCCATTGATTTCAGCAGGCATTTTTGGATATCCATTGTATGATGCTTGGGCTCAGGCTATTTATGCTTGCAAGAATTTTATTAATAAAAACCAAGATTACAGTCTGGATATTATTTTTGCTATTCCTGAGAATGATAAGATAAAAGCTGGAAATATAATTTTACAGAAGGAATTACCTGGAATAAATATGTAGGGGTAAATATTTCAAATTTATGCGCTGGGGGCATCGTGGCGGAAATTTTGATGAAATTCCCTCAATTCTTAGTGAAAATTGGCGGAAAGTCGCTCAGATTTTAGGTGTATTCTAATAGAGATATACTTCTTTTATTAAAATTTCTGCTAAATATATATTAATATATTTAGCAGAATACGGAAAAATCACTTAATGCTACTAAAATCCATGCTCTACCGACAGAATCATTGAGGATAGAACGTCAGTATCAATATGGTGAGTAACTAAAATTTGTTGAATATTGGAAGGAAGTGTTTCTATTTTCATAGGAGTTTTTGAAAATGCAATTTTTTTATATGCATTTTCATCATCGTCTGATACATCGAAACAAGTGATGCCATTTTTCGTTAATGAAAGGCATTCAGAATAAGCAGGATAAGCTGGATTTAATTTTTCTAGAAAGACTGATTCAGAGTTACCTTCAGGAAGATTTAAGAAATAGTCTTTTAAAGTTTCTGTTTCTTCTTTTGAGTCAATCACAAAAGCTGGCACATTTGCACAACCGCCAGATGTTGCCATAAAAATGGTTCCGTTTTTATCTACGCCAAACCACATAATATCTTCGATTTGCAAGTCTAATTCTGTGTATTTCATACTATTTTTCTATGAACTTGCTTCTGCTGAATGTAAGGAATTCATATATTCAGCAGAAGTTAGATTTATTAGGAATCTATTTATTCAGAATAATGGACAGCGGGGTACTATCAAAGAAATTTCCCCATCCATTCTTTTCAGATGCAGATGAGAAAAGAACCTTAGTATAATCAGGAAGATCGATATTATTTTTTGCAAGCACTTGTTCAGTTGCCTCAATAATTTCAAAAGACTCCTTTCCATCCCCAATTACAGTGCCTTCATAAACCATAGCCATTTCAAATGGTTTATTCAACATGTAATTCACTTCGTCTGATGGATCATCTTCGAGACCTTCTGTAATACCCTCATAAGTTTTTTTCAAAAGCTCATATTCGGACTGCGATATTTTTAATTCATCTGAATCATAGTCATCGTAAGTAACAAAAACATCTGGAATAAGGCCTGCATATGAATCTGTAAAATCATCCCAATATTCATTTGTTCCTGCCCATAGTTTCTGTGCGATTATTGACCAATCTCTATCAGAGTATTTAGTAACAAGATACTTTTCTACACACATATTTACATATGCGAAACGTCCAACCATTGAAACATCTTTTAACTTATTTTCCATCGTCTTCTCCTATCCATCCTGTATAATTTTGTTTTACTTTACCCTTAAATACTGTTTCACAATTTTCACAGGCAGGTTTATTTTTTCCAAAGCCTTTCTTAGTTACATGAATTGTAGTCATATGAAGATTGCTTAACTTAGCTCCATCATTAAGGGCTTTATTAATTGCATCAACTTCTGCACAATTCCCAACTTTATATATATTTAATGAGCCTTCAGGTAATTTTTTTTCAAGAAGCCCATTTTTCCCAAATAATTTTGAATTTTTATTATACCCTTTTTCAAAAGGAGCCCCATTTCTTCCATAATAATACTTTCCAGTAGTTTCGTCATACACTACACAGGCAGTATTGAAATCTTTCTTAGAACGTCCGGTAAGTCGTTTTTGTTCACTTTTAGCCCAGTCTTTTACTCGTTGTTTAGAATATTTCTTAATAACTGCATTTGAGCGTCCTGAACTAGTTGATTTAGCACCACTTGTTCCACTAAACAATCCTGATGAATCCTTAGACATGGGCACCTCTCTTTGCCTGGAAGGCAGCATTTGTGCGGCTCATGTACGGAACAACTTCAATTCCCATAGCACGGATTTCATCAAAAATTGGGTATCTAGCAGATCCAACAACCAGAATTGTTTTTGGCTGAAGAACTCGTATCATCTCTCGGATGCCATTTTCAAAATATGGTCTGTGACCGACATTCTTCAGATTGCTTGCAACAGTTCCAACGCAAACAACAGAATTTTTAGGGATTCCTAAAAAACACCATTTCCAGCTTTCTTCAGTATTCCAGCGGACATTGTTGATTACTTCATAGCCGAGAATCGTCCCATACCAATAGCCAAAGGCTCTCATACGGTAAGTGTTCCAACCACGCAAAAAATAAGGAAAGTCCCTGTTGGTACTGAAATCAGGAGTGATGATTCCGGCAAAGTGAGGAAGAATACGCAGAGCATATTTCCACTTAAACCAGATTCCGCCCGTTCCATCAAAGTTCTGATCATCTTCAAAGAAACCTACATATGCATCAAAAAAGAAGTTCTTGTTACCTTTTGCAAGTTCCTTTTTGTAGATGCTTTTTGCCTCTGAATAGGTAAGGATGTTCTTAGGCTTACCTTTTGCTGTAGTTGGACAATCGGGTATGTCATATTTTTTATTAAAATTGGCACCCCGTACCATAAATGCATTCCACCATATGTCTTGGCAGTTCTTACGTGGAGTCTTTACTCCAGATGACGCAATTTTTTTCATGCGTTCCTCCTGTGAAGCACGCTCTCACGAAAAATTGATGTGAAATGTGCTATAATATTGGAGAAAGACTTTTTGATGACTGATAAAAAAGTAGAGCTTGTCTTTCTTTATAGCTCCACTTTACTTTTGGATTGAAAAAAAATAGTTTACGAAAAGTTGTAAAGAAGTTGTCAAAAAGTTGCACTTTTGGGAGGGAAAAATGGAAGCAGAAAATATGGAATTCTGTTTTGCAGATTATGTACGTTTATTTCAACCATGTTATTTGGAATATCAGAACCACGTAAAAGTAATAAATGATCTTTTGTGGTTTTATGTCATGCAAGCCAATATAAACGGAAAAACAGGAGATGCCTTAGATATTGATAAACCTACCGCCAGCTATCTCATCAACAGAAAGAGAAATCTTCCAAGAGTCTTAAGAACTGCATTGAAAAATAAAGATGCTACAGATGAGTTACTCATTAAGTCTTTCAATGAAAGAATAATGCCAAATTTGGACAGTAATAAAATTGAAAATCTTGTTAATGAATTATGGAAAATAATTGAACCTTGTGAATTTGTTAGTTCCCAAAATAAGGAACTTTTAAGTTCATTTCTCATAGAAAAGAAATATACTGACTTTTTAGCCATTTCGCTTAAGTTTACATTAAATATTACAAATAAAAAAACAGATTCGCTAAAGGCTGATGATGAAATAGAAAATAAGATACAGAATAAAATCCCTTCGCAAAAAAACAAAATCCCTTATGAAATTCAAGAAAATGAGAATCTATACATAACGGCCATTGTTGATGCTATTTCTGAAAAAGACAGTCATGCATATTCTTTGGATGAACTTAAAAATGATCAAAAATACGGTAAAAAGCTTGAAAGGCACAGAAATGAATTTTATTCGGCAGAGTCTGTTAGAAGAGTAGCAAGAGATATTTTTGATGAAAATGAAGACCCTTTTGATGAATTGCAGGACGAGTTAATGGACGGTATTTATTATACTGTTAATAAAGACTACAACAATGGTTATGAGCGATTGACTTCTTCGCTGGAGCAGGCAGCTCAAGTAGCGATTGAATCAAACCCATTGATAAAAGAAACAGATGTTGTTTCTATGAAAGCAAAACAAGGTTTATGTCATACCCTGGTTAATGATAAAAAATTGGATGGCTGGACAAATGACAAATATATTTAATTCTACCTTTGAAAACTCCCTGCGAATCATCATTTTGCTCAGTAATTCTACGACAGAAATGCGACAGGAACGAATAGTTTATCTTGATTTCATAACCTGTTATTCTCATGATTTTGGTTTTTCTGAAAACATCAATGGAAACAATTCCTCAAAAAAAGCAGAAATCACATTAAGAAGAGCAAAGATTAAAAAAGCTTTGCATGAGCTTGTTGTAGATGGATTTGTAAAACCAATAGACAAAGAATCAGGTCATTTTTTTGAAGTTACCTCTGAGGGAAAACAGTTTTCAGAACAGTTATCCTCGACCTATGCAAATAAATACAGAGAAATCTCAAAAACGGTAATTACTCAATTTTCTGATAAAACAGATAAAGACTTGCTTGACTTGATCTTAGACTAGGAAGGTATGAAATGAACAGATTTTATATTTCAAAGGTTACAGCATATAAACATGATGGTGGGGAATCCTCCATACAACTTGAAGACGGTGTAAACATTATCTATGGTCCATCCAATACCGGAAAAACCCTGATTTTAAAATACATAAATTTCATTTTCGGTTCAGACTATATCCCTGAATCAGATATACAAATTGACAAAGTCTCTATTGATATAAAAACTCCATCAGAAGCTTCTGCTGTTATTAGTCGAAAATTGAGTGAAAAGAAAGTATTTATAAGTAATAGCACCATTGAGAATGTTTCAGATGGTGAATACTTTCTGAAAAGAAAAAAAAACATAAGCGACGTATATCTGTCACTCATAGGAATAAAACCACCTGTAAATATATTTTCAGTCCAGGATTACACCAAGAAACAATCTCTTACGTGGAATTCATTAAAAAATTTCTTTTTCCTTTCAGAATCAAATGTTGCAAGTGAATCTGTTTATTTCGCCTCCACTAATTTTTTTAATTCAACTGCAGAATTAGGCTGCCTTAAGTATTTAGTTGATGGAATCGAAAGGAAACTGCCAGAAGAGTTTAAAGATTCCGAGAAACAAAATATAAAAAATGCAGCCTTAATTGAATACATAAAACAAGAACTTGATGAATTAGAGAAGCAGAGAAAAGGTCTTGTGAATGAATCTATGGGAATTAATTACTCAGAACTTGAGACTATCGTCAAAGAGAAAAATCAATTGCTTACAGAAGCAACTGCTAATCTGAATAAACTTCTTGAAGAAGATTCAAATTTTGGAAAAGAATACACATCTGTTCAAGACGAAATGTATGAACTGGAACTTCTGTTGGACAGACTTTATGAATTGGAGACTCAATATATCTCAGATATTGAAAGATTAAAATTTATTATCGATGGAGAAAAAGTCAGAAAGAATATTCCCCAAAATACAAAATGCCCTTATTGTAATAATCCATTGCAACCAAGGGCTCACAAAACATATATTCTTGCAGAAACAAAAGAACTCGAAAAAGTGCAGAAAAACTTACAAGAATTGCGAGAAACAATACAATATAATGAAAGTGAAAAAATCACACTCCATTCGAAACTGACAGATATCAATGCCAGCCGTGCAGAAATTTCTCAAAAGACATCTTCTATCCAGTCAGAAATTCAGAATATTGTAAAATCAGTTTCAGAACTCAAAGAGTTATTAAAACTAAGTTCAGATATTGAATCTATCGACAGCATGAAAGAAAAGCAGCAAGCAAAACTTAAAAATTTGGAATCAATTCCTATAGCCAAACCTTCAGTAAGTTTTGAAATCAAATCTGAATTCGAAGCAACATTCTTTGATAATGTTGAAAAATTCATGGACACAATAATTAAAAATACTGATTTTGAAAATTATGAATCTATTGAAATTGATAGAAAGTCCTTCGACATTAAGATAAATGGCAATAAAGCTAAGAAAAACCAGGGAAAAGGTTACCGAGCTTTTCTTAATTCCTTATATGCAAATGCTTTGACCTATTATTTATCACAAAATGGGAAATATTCTCCGGGATTATTGCTTTTAGACTCTCCGATTCTGACTCTAAAAGAAGAGGAAAGAAAACAAGATTCATCAGATTCCATGAAAAAAGAATTAATGAAATCATTTATAGAATATGGTGATGCCCGACAAATCATTATTGTTGAAAATGATATTCCTGAGATTGATTATTCGAAAGTAAATCGAATTGAATTCACCAAAAGACAGGATAAAGGACGTTATGGCTTTATTGATTAGAGAAGTTGTTGAATATTTCTAGAAAGGTCGATTTCTATTTGCTAACAGGTCTTGAATATCAGTTCTTGAATAAATCCTCAAGATTAATGACTTTCACAAAGTCACCTGAATATTCGTTGTATGTCAGATTAAATGTTGTAATTAATGTTCCGTGGACGACAGATTTTTTTGGAATCAATGTGCTCAAAAGTTTCTGACGTTCTACTAGGGTAGAGTGGTATGCTTTATTAACTGTATAATCACTGCTGTAAAATTTAATCTCGCACATATTAACAACATTATCTTTACGGCTGATAATCAAATCTATCTGGGCACCGTCATCATCCTTTTCATCTGGACGTTTTGACCAGGCTGAATGAGTTGTTACAACACCGCTTATGCCTAAAGCTGCTTTTATCTGATCTATATGATTAAAGCAAACATTTTCAAAAGCAAACCCCCTCCAGCTGTTGATAGAACTTGAAGTTACATTCTGCTGCCAGAAAGCCTCGTCCAGTGAATTTTTGTCATTAACAAATTTGAGGCAGAACTTACAGAATGGATCCACAAGTTTATAATGAATCTCTCTTTTCCCAAGTCCAAATGGTATGTATTCAATTATAAAGTCACTTGCAATAAGTGCTTTTAAGCTTTTTGAAAGGTATCCTCCATCTGCAAGAGAAAGTCCTTCAACAATTTCTTTTCTGGTGTATCCTGCATTTCGCTTGCTTAAGAACTTTATCAGATTTTTCATGAACTCCGGATTAGAAAATCCTGATTCGAAAAGTCTGTTATATTCGTCCTTAAGTTTTGCATTGGTCTGAAAGAATAATTTATCAATGGTTTGTGCAAGACTAATTCCTCGTTCAAAGTAGCCCAGGTAAAATGGAACACCGCCGAGAATCATATAACTCTGAGTAATGTCATAATCAGAAATAACAACGTTGATAGAGTCAAAAAATTCTCTGCATTCGCCAAGAGTGAAAGGGGATAATTTTATTTCATAAGTAACTCGGTTATAGAGACCACCATGGTTATTAATGAGTTTATCAAGAATCCATGAATTAGCACTGCCACAAACAACTACCATAAGATTTGATCTGTGACATGCCCATGTATTCCAGAAACCTTCAAAAGCTGTAATGAATCCAGATTGTGGCGTATCCATCCAGGGAAGCTCATCCAGAAATATAACCTGACGTTCGCCATTGTCTTTTGATTCCAAGAGTTTTTCCAGCATAAAGAAAGCTTCGAACCAGGAGTCTGGGCGATGAGATTTAGGCATACCCTGAAGTTGTAAAGAAAAATAAAAGTGCTCAAGCTGTTTTTTCAAGATACTGCCTTTCATATTATCTGCTTCTACAGGAGAAAGTCCTGCATGACGGAAGGTAATTTTATTCTTGAAAGTTTCATCAACAAGATAAGTTTTACCAATTCGTCTGCGACCATAAATAGCAACTAATTCTGCTTTTCCACTGTTATAGAGTTTATTTAATTCTTCAATTTCGTGTTTTCTGCCGACCATAAGACTATTATAACCTTGAGCAAATGCTCTGTCAACGATATAAAAAGTGTGTTCACCGCCACTTTGCGAGGCATCGTGGCGGAAATTTTGATGAAATTCCCTCATTTTTTAGTGTATTTTGCTGAAAAGTCGCTCATCTTTTAGGGTGCAAATATAAACTGGAGCGGGGTTAACCGCAGTGTTTTCGGTTAATTGCGGTTAAAATTTTGGGGAGAAATGCCTGGAATTCTTACGAATTCTGGGCACTTTTTATAAATAGGGGATATATTCTGTTATAATAAATATATGGCATTTCGAATTGAAAGAAACGATTTAATAAAGAGTTACCACTGACGCAATTGTTAATACTGCGAATCCACTTCCAACAATAGGATCTGGTTTAGAAAACTTCTTTGAACGATTTCAGATTTATACACGCTGGGATGATATGGATGATGTTGATTTGGAAAATTATTGTGAATTGTTAGATGAACAAGGAGAAGGACTTCCTTTTTACACACCACAGGTTGCGGTAGAAGAATACAATAATTAAATTCCAGTAGCCATTGTAGAAATAACTATAATGGCTGCTATTTCTTATATTTTTTTGAGAGTTATTATGAATATTGAAGAACTTTTTGAAGAAAGAAAAAATAATCCTTTATTAAATACATCATATCCATTGAGTCCTAATGACTGGAAAGAATATTTAAAAAATGAACCTCTTATTTTTGAGGAAGGTGATATTTGTTTTTATATTCACATACCTTTTTGTAAAAAAATTTGTTCGTTTTGTGAGTATTCAAAAGTTATTCTTCCTGAAGAAGATGTTCAGCGAAGATATCTAGAAGTTTTAGGAAAAGATATTCTGAGTTTTTTAGAGACACATAAAAATATTAGATTAAGAGGATTTGATATAGGAGGTGGAACTCCAACTTCGCTATCAAATCAAAACTTTGATCTCCTATTAAATGTTTTTGATAAAGTTTTATCGCGAGTAGAAATTGCAGAGGATTTTGAACCAAGTATAGAGGCTACTTTTGATACAATTAATCAATATAAAATTGATAGGATTGCGAAAAGTAAAATACGAAGAATTTCCTTAGGATTACAATCAACCTGTGACGATGTTTTGTTAGAAAATAACAGGGATAATATTAGTTTTCTTGAGATACAGAAAGTAATGACTGATTTATATAGTTCAGGTGTTAAGAAGATTAATCTGGACTTTATGTATGGAATTAAGGCTCAGAGTCTAGAGAGCATAAAGAATGATCTTAAAGTAATTAAACAGTTGAAACCAGAACAGCTGACTGTTTATGAATTGAGAACAAACATGATTAATATTAAACCGTATAAGACTTCAAATGAGTTATTTGAAGAATATAGTTTGATTTTTAAAGAGCTTTCTAATTCTGGATATATTGCCAATTTTGGACAGAATACATTTTCTTTAGACAGTTCAGACTTTGGTGTATCTTCTTATTTACGAAATAGGATGTTAAAAGGCATTCAGTATAAGGGATTTGGAATATCGGCTCAAAGTATGTCTGTTTATGGAGTCTCTTACAATAAGGGGAAACGTTTATGCGAAATCAGGAGTAGTCTTTCTGATGAAACATTTGAAGAAAATAAAGCATATTATTTGCCAAAACGAGAAGTTCTTTCAAAATTTATTGCTATTTCTGGTTATAGTGGTTCACTTGATATGAAGGCTGCCTCAAAGATCACTCCTGTCCAATTAACTAAGTAGCCCTTTTTAAAAGTTAAGATCCTTGCTATAATGGTTTTAGCTTAAAATATTACAAAACAAGGACTTAACTTATGTACAAATCTATCACAATTTCTTCGCAGCTGCTAGCACTC
>JALELH010000098.1 GCA_022768865.1 Spirochaetia bacterium | reverse complement strand
TTTCTTCATTAAACTGTAGAATGTCTTTCATAAGAGGTTTCCTTCGGTATGTTGTTGGTTGCTAAAAACATTATATCCGATTCAAACCTCTTTTTCTATTTATACAACTTTAGCCAATCCACAACTTTTGAGTATAACTCGGAATAATTAGATATTCAGCCTAAAACAATAATGCAGTTTTTGATTTTCCAGTCAAAAGTTTTTTTATCCGCCGCCTGCTTAAAAAGTTCCTTAAAGCCTGCAAATATTTCCCTGCCTGCCTTTTCAGAAATGAACTTTCCATAGGCAGAATAATTTTCGTCAAACCACTTGCTGTATTCCGCTTCCGCTATGCGTCTTTTTTCAGTCTGAACAAAGGGAATTGCCCTGCATTCAAAACCTTTGCCTGCAAAAACTTCTTCAATAGAATTTTCATCCCAGTTAAAAAGAGCATTGCTGCTGTCCGTAAAGAAATCTTTTTCTGCCTTTTCAATTTCTGAAAGAACAGCTTCATCAGCAAAATCATCTTTTAAAAGCCTGCTTAAATGCTGACCGCCGCCCGGAATTATCTGGCTTAAAACAATCCTTGCATTTGCACAAAGAATGCCTTTAGCCTTTAAATCTGCAAAAACTTCTGCACACTGAATCATGTCTTCTTTTGATGCAAAAATGTTCCGTGCAAAGAACCTGTCGAATTCCTTATCTTTAAACTTTTCTATTGTCTCAGCAAGGCCGTTGTTCTTCCACAAGTTTACGCCGCACTGAACTGCATATTCAGGTTTATCAAGTTCTGCCAGAGTAGAAGAATACTGCTTTAAAGTTTCCAGGCCCTTTTCTGTCCTGCATATTCCATAGACATGACCTTCCGGCGTCTTTCTTATTAAATCAAAAATCAAAAGTCCGTCATCTGCATTGGCAATCAGGCACCGGTGGTGGCGTAAAACTTCTGCCGCTGAAATCATGGCGTTGCGTGTTTCAAGAAGGACTTCTGCACGGTTAAGTTCCGTTCTTGACTTCCATGCATTTTCTGCACGGTTTAAGCTTACATTGCGGTTTTTGTCTTCCGGCGTAAATGTTAAATTCTCTTCCGTCTTTTCAAAACCTGCAAAATGTCCTGCTTTTGCCCACCAGTCAGAAACAGGATTTACCATTAAACCTTCACTTGCATCGGCATCTTCCAGAATTGCGGCAATCTGTGCTTCCCTGCGGCTTAAAACGTCATTGCGGATTTTGCCTTCGTAGCCCTGTTCTGTCGGCGTATAAAATACCCTGCCCATAAGGGAATCCGGCAGATACTGCTGTGCAACCCAATGGTCTCTGTAGGCATGGGGGTAAAGATAGCCTTTGCCATGACCAAAGCCTTCTGCATCGCGGCTGTTGTCTTTTAAATGATTAGGCACGTCTACGTCTTCTTTTTCTACGGCAGCCATTGCATCAAAAAATGCCATGCTGGAATTTGACTTTGGTGCCGTTGCCAGATAAAGGGCAGCATGAGCAAGAAAATAATTGCCTTCAGGAAAGCCTACCCTGTCAAAGGCAGCGGCACAGCTTTCCACAACCTGAATTGCATTTGGATCTGCAAGGCCTGTATCTTCACAGCTGGAAATGAGCATGCGGCGGAAAATAAAGTGGGGGTCTTCCCCTGCCTTTACCATCCTTGCAAGCCAGTAACATGCAGCATCAGGGTCCCTGCCGCGCAGGCTTTTTATAAAGGCGGAAATAATGTCGTAATGGTAGTCCCCGTCCCTGTCGTATAAAACAACTTTTTTCTGAATGCTTTCTTCACAGGCTTCTTTTGAAATATAGATTTCCGTTTCAGGCAAAGGGGGCCAGCTTTCCGGTGTAGTTTCAACGGCGAGTTCCAGAGCATTTAAAAGGGAACGGCAGTCTCCGTTGGCAGTTTCTACAAGATGTTCCAGTGCGCCGTCCTCAAATGTAACTTTCCATTTTCCGTAGCCGCGTTCTGCATCATTAAGTGCCTGCTTTGCCGCCAGAAACAAATCTTCTTTTTCCAAAGACTTAAGCTGGAAAACACGGCTGCGGCTTACAAGGGCTTTGTTTACTTCAAAAAAAGGATTTTCCGTTGTTGCACCGATTAAGATAATGGTTCCGTTTTCTACCCATGGAAGAAGTGCATCCTGCTGGCTTTTGTTCCAGCGGTGGACTTCATCTACAAAGAGAATTGTCTTTTTGCCGTAAAGATTTTTTTTATCTTCTGCTTCTTTTATTGCTTCACGGATGTTGGCAACACCGGTTAAAACAGCATTGAGGGTTATAAAGTTTGAACTTGTGTGGTTTGCAATTACGCGGGCTAAAGTTGTCTTGCCTGTTCCCGGTGGTCCGTAAAAAATAACAGATGTAAGCTGGTCTGCCTGAATGGCACGGCGCAAAAGGCGGCCCTTGCCTACAATGTGGTTCTGACCAATGTATTCGTCTAAAGTCCTTGGCCTCATGCGGGAAGCCAAAGGTTCATGAGTTTTTGCTGCTGCTGACTGAAAAAGAAAATCGCCGCTCATTAGTCGCCGTCACGGTTCCAGTCGTCACCGGCAGGACATGCATAAAGACCAATATCATCATAAGAGTCAGAACTTGAAGAAATTGAACCGTAAATAACAGAAGCACAGTAAAGGTCTGTTTTATCCATAGTTTTTGTTTCATCAAAGGCATAAACCATGTAAACATGTTCTGAAATTACGCTGCCTCCGTTGTTGCTGAATGAATGACGTTCAAGCAGTTTTCCGTCTTCATCTATGGCAAATCTTTCAAGACCGCTGGTTATTCCATAGAAAACATAGTCACTTGTTAATGTAAGTGAAAGAACTCCGCTTGATGTGCGGCCAGAACCAGCTTCTTTAACAGTACCATCTGCATTTGATGTACCATCCGTACAATAAATTCTGCTGTAGGTATCGGCCTGGTTTGCAGAACCAGTTGTTCTTGTAGGTGCATAATAAATGTACTTGTCATTGGAAGCAAAAGCGTAATAGTCAGAAAAATAATCACTGCCCTTGTAGTTTGTGCAGTTCATTACTTTAGTGCTGTCAGAACCGATAAAATTGCCTGCTGAAGCTGAAACAGAAAATTCTGCCGGCTCACTTGTTCCGCTCAGCTTATACACTTTACCGCCAATAGTTGCATAGGCATTTCGGCCGCTGTTTGCCTTGTTGTCAAAAATAATTTTAATTTTATCATCTGAAGCCTCAGTAACCTTTTCCCATTCCAAAGTTACAAAACCTGTTTCAGCATCTGCTTCAACCTTTGCAGCATAAATTGCACGCATATTATCATAGTTGGCACCGTTATCATCTTCATCATGAAAAAGTGCAAGAGCATAAAGATAAGTATCATCGGCAGCAAGCCATACAACCCTATTGCTTACATTAAATTCGCTTTTGCCGGAAACTGGGGAATTAACACCACTCCAGTTATGAGTGCCAAGTTCTTCTAAAGTAACTGCTTTCTTTCCATATATATTTCCGTTTGCAAGAAAAAGATAGTCATTACAGCGCACGATATTTGAAATATCACCTTTAAGACCTGAAGTATCCAGTTCTACTTCTTTTTCAATAAGGGCATAAATATTGTCGTGGCATGAAGTAAACAAAAGCCCTGTAAAAACAGTCACGGCAGAAATAATTTTAACAAATCTATTTTTTTTCATCTTAATTTCCCGTATCTACGCTTTACTAAAACATATACCTTGCACAAAAGTCAGCAAGCCAGAAGTGTCCGTATTTATTTTCTTCTCCACTGTGGTGAATAGAATTAAACTGCGGCAAAAACATATATGCAGTTTCCAGACCTAAAGTCCAGTTTTCAGAAATCCTATAGTGAATGCCTGCTTCAGGTTTTATAACCAGGCCAGGAAAGTAGTTTTTTCCGTTGTAAGATTCCCATGCTGCACCGATTCCCAGGGAAAGAGGGAAAGAAACTTTAGCAATGGCAGGTTCGTAAGTTCCCGTAAGCAAAATCGGAACTGTATTAAAGGAATGGCTTCCGATAGTTACGTTAAAGCCGAATCCCAGATCTACGCCAAAGGCAAATTTAGAAGTAATAAAGCTATGATAGCCGATGGAACCCTGTCCGCCTATCTTTAACTGAGAATCTCCGCTTATTACGCTTGAAGGATCAGGAAAGTTCAGCGGAAAAGAAGTTCCAAGGGAAAGCCTGATATACTGGTCGCCGGGAAGGTGCATTCCGTAGTCAAAGGTAATGTCTCCTTCTTCGTATTCTCCATCATCATCTGAATCTTCATCATCGTAGGCTTCGTCATCATCTGTATTCTGTATAAAATTAATCTTAGGCAGTGTGGCTTGTGCAGTAGCAAAAGAAAAAGCAGCAAGGCATACTGCAAAAAGTGTAACTAAACGTTTCATAAATTATCCTATGGCAATTTGTCCTTTTTTACTATATATTTGCGAATTATAGAGTTTATGGCCCACTTTTTCAACGAGTGCCAAATATTAAACTCTACTATTAAAAAAACAGCTGGAGGAAAAGTTACAATGAGTGCAGTTATTATCGATGGAAAAAAAATTGCGGCAGAAGTTAAGGCCGATGTTGCAAAGAAAGTTGAAAGCCTTAAAGCAAAAGGCATTACACCTTGCCTGACAGTTATACTTGTTGGCGACAATCCTGCCAGCGTAAGCTATGTTACGGGCAAAAGAAAGGCACTTGAAGAAGCAGGTATGGCAGACAGAAGCGTAGTCCTTCCGGCAGACACTTCAGAAGAAGAACTTTTAAAGCTTATTGATGAACTTAATCACGATGACACAGTTCACGGCATTTTAGTTCAGCTGCCGCTGCCAAAGCACATAGACGAAAAGAAAGTTACCAATGCAATTATCCCTGAAAAAGACGTAGACGGATTCCACCCTGTAAACGTAGGAAAACTTGTAACCGGGGAAAAGGGCTTTTTGCCTTGCACACCAAACGGAATTACAGTCCTGCTAAAAAAGATGGGCGTTGAAACCAGCGGCAAAAACGTAGTTGTCGTAGGTCGTTCAAACATTGTAGGCAAGCCAATGGCTCTTTTAATGATAAGGAAGGAATTCAATTCTACAGTTACAATCTGCCATACAGGAACAAAAAACCTTGCAGACTATACAAAAAATGCAGACATTTTAATCGTAGCTTCAGGCCACCCTTCTACAGTTACGGGAGACATGATAAAGGAAGGTGCCTGCGTAATCGATGTTGGCGTAAACAGAATTCCTGACAGCACTAAAAAAAGCGGCTTCCGCCTTGTAGGCGACGTTGACTTTGAAAGCGCAAAGGAAAAGGCAAGCTTTATTACACCTGTTCCGGGCGGAGTTGGACCTATGACCATTGCCATGTTGATTTACAATACCCTGGAATCAGCTGAATCAAAAAAATGATAGACATTCAGAATTCTGTTGATGAAAGGGAAATCCCCCTTAAAAAAGTGGGGGTGCGCAATGTGGAATACCCGGTGGCTGTACTGGACAAAAAAAACAAAATCCAGAACACCACTGCCACTCTGGACCTTTTTGTAAACCTTCCTCATCATTTTAAAGGAACCCACATGAGCCGTTTTATTGAAGTGTTCCATAAATACAGAAAGGACATTTCAATAAACCACTTTACGGAAATGCTTGAAGAAATAAGGAACAAGCTTACGGCAGAAAGGGCCTTTGGCAAAATCACATTCCCTTATTTTATAGAAAAAGAAGCACCTGTTTCAAAATCAAAAGGCTTTATAAAATACACCTGCACTTACGAAGCAGAAGTTTCAGATAAAGAAAAAAAGTTTTACCTTGAAGTAAAGGTTCCCGTCACAACACTTTGCCCGTGTTCAAAGGCAATTTCAGATTACGGCGCACATAACCAGCGCGGAACAGTTACAGTCAAAGTTTTATACAGGGACTTTTTCTGGCTTGAAGACTTAATAGAAGCAGTTGAAAAGTCTGCATCGTCTCCTTTGTATTCTGTTTTAAAGCGCCAGGATGAAAAATACGTAACGGAACACGCCTATGACACCCCCCGCTTTGTAGAAGACGTAGTCAGGGAAGTTTACATTGTCTTAAAGGAATTTGAAGGCGGCGGAAAGTTCAGCTGGTTCAGTGTAGAAGCAGAAAACGAAGAAAGCATTCATGCACACAACGCCTACGCCTACACGGAGTGCAATTTATGAAATACTTTATAGAAAATTACGGCTGCGAAATGAACATTGCCGAATCTGCCGCAGTAGAACAGATTTTACTGAAGCGCGGCTGGACAAAGGCAGAAGACGTTCAGCTGGCAGACTTTGTAGTAATAAACACATGCTCTGTCCGCGGAAGTGCAGAAGAAAGAATCTTCGGCCGCTTAGGATTTTTTACAGGCCTTAAAAAAGTGCGCATCTGTGCAAAGGATGCAAAGCGGCGCAACATGGAAGTTGCCGCAGACTACGTTGCAAAAAACGGACCAAAGCCTTTGACAGTAGTAGTTATGGGCTGCATGGCAGAACGTCTTTTGCACGACCTGAAAAAAATGTGGCCTGTAGTAGACTATGTGGTAGGCACTTTCGGCAAGGAAAAGTTCAACGAAATTATTCCTGCCGTAGAAAAAAACATAAAATACCAGATGGGCGATGTGGAGCCTGTCTATAAATTTGCAGAAAGCTATTACGAAGAAAATGCCTTCAGAACCTTTGTGCCTATCATGCACGGCTGCAATAATTTCTGCACTTACTGTATTGTTCCCTATTTACGCGGAAGGGAAACAAGCCGCAGCGTAAAGGACATTCTTCATGAACTTGACATCCTTTCAGAAAAGAAAGTGCGCGAAGTATGCCTTCTTGGACAGAATGTAAACAGCTACAACGACGGCGGCATAAAGTTTCCCGAGCTGTTAAAAATAATAAGCAAACATCTTGATGAAATTAATTCTACTATTGAATGGATTCGTTTTGAATCAAGCCATCCAAAAGATTTCAGCGATGAATTAATGGAAGTAATCCGCACAGACAGAAAAATATGCCGCGGCATTCACCTTGCAGTTCAGCACGGCTCAACGGAAGTCCTGCACCGCATGAACAGAAAATACACAAGGGAAGACTACCTTGCACTCATTGCACGCTTAAGGAAAGCAGTTCCGGACGTTGAACTTACTACAGACATAATGGTCGGGTTCCCCGGAGAAACGGAAGAAGAATTTGAACAGGCCTATTCTTTAATGCAGGAAGCTGAATACGAAAGTGCCTTCATGTATTACTACAACCCGCGTGAAGGAACTCCTGCAGAAAAAATGGAAAACCAGGTTCCCCTGGAAGTAAAGAAAGCAAGGCTTCAGAAAATAATAAACCTTCAGCTTGAAATTACGCAGAAGGTAATGAAACGCCGCGTAGGCAAAACAATAAAGGTTCTTGCAGACATTGTTTCTAAAGATGACAGGAACGAACTTCTTGGCAAGACGGAACAGAACGAACGTGTTGCATTCCGTGCAGACCCGTCTATCATCGGCACCTTTGTTCAGGTTCATTTAGACAGCCTTAACGGCAACACATTCAAAGGAACCTTGGTTTAAACTTCAAGTTCAGGGATTTTTTCCTTGAGCTTTGAAAGGAACTGCTGGCCCGTAACGCCTTCGCGCAGGCATGCAAAAATGCAGTTTTCCCCTGCAATGGTGCCTAGCACTTCTTCCATGTTCATGGCATCAAGGGCATTGGAAACGCTGTCTGCATGTCCGCCAAAAGTCTTTATTACAACCATGTTTCCGCTGAAATCAATGCTCACATAGCCGCGCAGAAAATCCCGCACGTAAATCTGATTGTTTTCAGAAAGGTCTTCGTCTTCCTGGACTGTATAGACGTAGCCGCTGCTTCCGTCGCTTACCTTGCCAACCTTCATCAGCTTAAGGTCACGGGAAAGGGTTGCCTGGGTAACTTCAAAACCGTCTGCCAGCAGAAGATTTAAAAGTTCATCCTGACTTTTTATTTTATTATTCTTTATAAGTTTCTTTATGGTCTTTAGCCTTTGGTGTCTGTCTTTCATTGTTCTATAAATATACAGAATTTTGTATATTTATGCAAAATAATTCTTAATTTAAGGCCATTTCTTGTAATGATTTCTATTATTTGGTATATTTTTCAACTGATAATAAGAAAATTTGCTATTTAAGGAGTATTTTATGGCAATTTCATGGAATAACTTAGACAAGCTTGAATCATTCAAAAAGCTTCAGTCTCTTAAAAATTCTGTTTCAGTTGCAAAGGAACTTTCTGGTGCAGACGGTGCAAAACGCGTTGCAGAATATTCAGTTCCAATGGCTGGCGGACTTACATACAACTATGCAGCAAAACAGGTAAATGCCCAGGTTCTTTCTGTTTTAGAAGAACTTGCAAAGGAAGCTCAGCTCCTGGAAAAGTTTGAAGCACTTTACAACGGCGACGTAATCAACATCGGAGAAAAGCGCATGGTTCTTCACCAGCTTTTGCGCGGACAGCTTGGCAAGGATGTTGTGGCAGACGGCGTAAACAAGCGTGAATTCTACATCAACGAACAGAAGAAGATGGCAGACTTTGCAGACAAGGTTCACAGCGGAAAAATCGTAAACGAAAAAGGCGAAAAGTTTACAACAGTTTGCCAGATTGGTATCGGCGGTTCAGACCTTGGTCCACGTGCAATTTACCTTGCTCTTGAAAACTGGGCAAAGGCAAACAACACATTCAAGATGCAGGCAAAGTTCATTTCTAATGTAGACCCTGATGATGCAGCTGCAGTATGTTCTTCTATCGACATTTCAAAGACAATCTTCATCCTTGTTTCTAAATCAGGAACAACACTTGAAACACTTACAAACGAATCTTTTGTAAAGGACTTTATCGTAAAGGCAGGATGCAATCCTTCAAAGCACATGATTGCCGTTACTTCAGAAACTTCACCACTGGCAAAGAGCCCGGACTACCTTGAAGCATTCTTTATGGATGACTACATCGGCGGCCGCTACTCTTCTTCTTCTGGTGTAGGCGGAGCAATCCTTTCACTTGCATTCGGACCAAAAGTATTTGCAGACTTCCTTGACGGTGCAGCAGCAGAAGATGCAACGGCAAAGAACGCAGACATCAGAAAGAACCCTTCTCTTCTTGATGCCCTTATCGGCGTTTATGAAAGAAACGTTCAGGGTTACCCTTCTACAGCAGTACTTCCTTATTCACAGGCACTTTCAAGATTCCCTGCACACCTTCAGCAGCTTGACATGGAATCAAACGGAAAGAGCGTAAACCGCTTCGGAGAAAAGCTTGACTACGTTACAGGCCCGGTTATCTTCGGTGAACCAGGAACAAACGGCCAGCATTCTTTCTATCAGCTCCTTCACCAGGGAACAGACATTGTTCCTTTACAGTTTATTGCCTATGCAGAAAACCAGACTGGCAAGGATGTTGTAATTGAAGGTTCTACAAGCCAGAAGAAACTCTGCGCTAACGTTACTGCACAGATTATTGCCTTTGCATGCGGAAAGAACGATGAAAATCCAAACAAGTTCTTTGCAGGCGAACGCCCGTCAAGCCTTATTTACGGCAAGCAGGTAAACCCGACATCTATCGGCGCACTTCTTGCCCACTATGAAAACAAGGTTATGTTCCAGGGCTTCCTGTGGAATGTAAACAGCTTTGACCAGGAAGGCGTTCAGCTTGGCAAGACCCTTGCAAAGACAGTTCTTGCAAAGAAATACGACGGTGCATTAAAAGCATACGCAAACATCTTTGATTTATAAGTTAGCAACGTAAGCAAAAAAAACATAAAGATACTTACAGAAAAAAAGCGGTAATTCGGCACGATTGAAGGCCTGCGTCTTTCAGAGTGCCTCGGTTACCGCTTTCTTTTTCTTCCACCATCTTTAAATACTCTGCATTTTTCAGGGTAAAAAACGGATTTCAAAAAAATCTGAAAGTTAATTAATTTTACTGAACATAGCCGCCGTAGGCAGGTTCGGCAATGAAAAAAAAATCTGCACAAGCGTAGCGCGGAAGCCTTTTTTTCAGGGCCGGTTCTGCCGAGAGGCGACTATGTTCATATATCTAGCAATTCACTTTACATTTGATGTTTTAGTTCTTTAACCTGAACAATGTCCTGCAGTTTTCATCTACAAGGCGGTCAAGCTTGTCCGTGCTTATACCCAGCTTGCCGGAAACAAATTCATAAGTGTATTTTATAAACAGCGGGTTGTTTTCCTGACCCCTCATTGGCACAGGTGCAAGGTAAGGGCTGTCTGTTTCCAAAAGAATCCTGTCTTTAGGAAGATAATTTAATAGTGCATTTAAATCGTCCATGCGGCTTTTCTTTGTATAGGTTAAGGCACCGCCTAAGGCAATGTACCAGCCCAGGTCAAGAAACTGCTTTGCTTCTTCTATTCCGTAGCTGAAGCAGTGAACAATACCCCGGTTATAGCGGATGCTGCGCAAAACTTCCATTGTGTCATCAAAACCGTCACGGCTGTGGATTATAAAAGGCAGATCCAGTTCCCGGGCCAGTTCCAGCTGCATGCCAAAAAGTTCCTTTTCCCCGTAAAAGACAGAATCGTCAAAATCTTCACGGCAATGGTGGTCTGCACCGTTTGGGTTCCAGTGATGGTCTATTCCCCCTTCCCCTATGGCACAAAGATGTTTTGCAAAGCAGCTGTCGCTCTGGCGGAATTCTTCTATTGTATCGCGCAAAGTTTCCATGCGTTCGTATCTGTCTTCTATGCTGTCCTTGTCCGGCCAGATGCCTGCACTTAAATAAATGGACTTTTTAAGCTTGCTCTGCATGTTTACGTCCGGCAGGGCATTAAGGCAGTCTTCAAGTGCTTCTGCACGGTAAATAAGGTCGTCTGCCCGTGTGCCTATATCCAGGCCAAAGTAGATTTTATTTTTTGCCATCTGCTCAAGGATTTCCGTACCGAATTCCTGGCTGTTGTTTTCTACAAGATGATGAAAATGAAAATGTGTATCACTGAACATAAAAAACCCCGCTTAAAATTGCCTTAGTTATACAACAAAAGCAAAGGATTTTCCATATTTATAAACAGTGCCGTATGATACAATCTTACGGTGTTGTGCGTTACACTCTTACGGGGGTATATGATGCACCCTCACGGGGGTGCATATTACACTCTCACGAGAATGCATGTTACAACCTCGTAAGAGTGTACGCTGCACTCTCGTAAGAAAGCATGGCTACACACGCCAATACTTAAGGTCTGCATCTTTTAGATAAAGGTCCTAACTCAGCATGGAATAAAACAAGGGTAAATGTTACAATTGTGTTTGTTCAGAAAAAAGGAAGGCAGAATGTCTAAAACACTTGTATATCATGGAAGTTCCATAGAAATAAGGGAACCAAAAATAATTTCCGGTATAAATACAAAAGATTTTGGAGAAGGTTTTTACTGCACCGTAATAAAGGAACAGGCAGAACGTTGGGCACGCAGAAAAAAAACACCCGTCGTAAATGTCTATTCAACACTTATAGACGAAAAGCTGAACATACTGGAATTTAAAACCATGACAGATGAATGGCTTGATTTTATTGTTGCATGCCGTTCCGGTAAAAAGCATGATTACGACATAGTAATAGGTTCAATGGCAAATGACCAGATTTATAATTATGTAAATGATTTTATAGACGGAATCATAACAAGGGAACAGTTCTGGTCTCTTGCTAAGTTTAAATACCCTACACACCAGATAAACTATTGCACGGAACGTGCATTAAAATGCCTGAAGTTTGAGAATTCAGAAAAAGTTGCCATAGATTAGGCAGGACAGAAAAAGGAAAAGCCATGGAAGGACGTGAAGATAGAAAGTCTAACGATTTATTTTATACATGCAGTTTAATTGCATTCATTGCACGCAAAACAAAAAACACTCCATGCCAGATTGTAAATGCTCTTGGCAGGGAAAATATTGCAAAAATATACGACCTTGCAGATGTATACCATTGTGACAGCATTGACCGTGTAAGCAGTGACTTTATTGCAGAATGCAGCATAAAAGACGGCTGCTTTAACAACATTGCAAAATGCAAATACTCCGTTCCAACCTATTGGGATATAGGCAAAGTCTACAAAAGACTAGTCTTAATGATTGCAAAAAATGAACAGATCGACATAACAGATGCTCTAATAAAAGCCTATAATTCTAAAGCCAGCAATTTAATAGAAGATTACAACAGCAGTTTCTATTATGACAATCCCCAGAACATTTATTCAGCCTATAAGGAACTTTCTGCAGCATCATAAAGGTTCAGGTTCTGCCTGCCTGTTCAGTTTACAAATACCACAATTATGGTATTGTCACGTCTTTTTATATACCATAAAATAAAAAACGTGTTATAGCCATGACAGGAAAATACCATAAAAGAACAGCATTTATTTTTATAACCTATTTTCTCTGCACTTTATGTTTTGCCCAGGTAGTCAAGACACCGTTCCCCATCAAAAGCCTTTCCTGGAGCAAAAACGACGAAGCCTTTTCTTTATCTGAAGGCGACAACATATTTTTAAGGGATTCCAATACCTACGAACTTTTAGATTCGCTCAACGTAAAGGACGTGGCACAGTTTACTTTTTCTACGGAAGGCAAAAAGCAGGTTCTGCTTACAGTAAGCAAGTCCGGGCTATTTTCTGTCTATAACCTTGCTGACATAGACGGCAAACTAAGGCTTGTTTCAGACAAACCCTACTTTTCCAGGGAACTATCCGGCAGGCAGGAAGTTACGCAGGTGGCATTCAGCCAGAACAGCGACTTCATTGCCCTTGCCCTAAAGGACAACACCATAGATTTGTTCTTTAAGCTAAGGATTTCAAGGCAGGCCTACAAAAACAAGCTTACGGGCCACTGGAGCGACATCTGCAACTTAGGCTTCAGCAAGGATTCCAAATACCTGGCAAGTACGGCAAAAGACGGAACAGTCATAGTGTGGGACTGCGGCACGTTAAACCAGAAAATGATCATCAAAAACATCTTCATGAAGAACAAGGTGCCGGCCGTGTTTGCAGGCAGTTCAAAATTAATCTGCTGCCACAACGAAACTTCCTTTACAGTCTACAACCTGGACGGAGAAGAACAGCTTACAATAAACACCCTTCACCCCATAAAGAAAATAAAGCCCATGCTTAACAGCAGATACATTTCTTTGCTTTCCGACAAAAACGAAATTGAAATCTACGACATAATAGACAACAAATGGATCGGCTACATTCCCCAGTGTTCTGCCGCACCTGTTACGGACTATGAATTCAACAGCGACTGCCACTACATCTTAATAGGCGCAGAAGACGGCTGCGTATACAAGTTTGTCCTTTCAGAAGTGCTTCTGCACCCCAACGAAAAGCCAAAGGTTATCTTAAAGCCAACAACACAGGTAAACAAAAGCAATTCGCCACGCGCCGTTATTGAAGGCAGGAATTCCTTTATAATCTCTGCAGGTGCAGCATACCTGCAGAATCCTTTTGTTTTTGGCCTTAACCTTGATGCACAGTTCAGGTACAGAAAGAACCTGGAACCATTTTTTACAGGCATAGGCCTTGAAGGCCAGCTGGGCTTTTCTAAAAAGGAAGAAACCAAAAAGTTCCAGTTTAACGGAGAAAACTTTAAGGACCTTAACATTCTGTCCGGAACCCTCTATATACCTTTTGGAGTGCAGTTTTCACCAAAGAGCAACGACTTTAACCTGCTTTTTATAGGCAAGGGCGGCTTTAGGATTGCGGAACTAGCCTTATTGAGCAATTCGCGCTATATTATAAGTGACTACGAAACCACTTACTTTGTAAGCGGCGGTGCAGGTTTTGTCTACAAGTTTTTTGAAACAACCCTTAACCTGGAATACGACGGAATTGGCAAATTAAGCCCGACGCTTTACGCAGGCTTTAATTTCAGGATGGGCTAAATGAAGAAGACGGCAGTTAGACTTTTAGCATGTGCATTTTGTTTTTCTTCCATGCTGTTTATTTCCTGCGGCGATGCCTACAAGGGCATGGTAGAAGAATTTGATGAAAAACTAAGGCCTGTTCCTAAAAAGGAAACTTCTATAGAAGATTCTAACTTTGTAGAAGATACCATGCTGCAGACAAGCTATGTATTGGAAAAGGGGTCTACCTTTTCTTTGTCTGCACCGGCAGGGGGAACAGCGTATAAATGGGAACTATGGCGTTCTGACAGGAACACAGATAAGGAACTTGGAACAGACAGGGCCATAGTATTAAAAAGCAGCATTTTTTCTGCAAAGGAAACAAACATCCTTAAGCTTACTGTTACCAATGCAGCAGGCAGGGAATTTAAAGACACGGCAACTATTATTTTAAAATAAATATATAATAGCAAGGAGACACAAATGAAGATTTCGTTTAAGAAACTTTTGGCGGGGGGGGTATTAACATTAGCACTTGTTTTGGCAGGATGCTCTAATGTTAATGATGTAGAAAAATCAGAAGAAAAGAGCTTATCAACAATTGCGATTGGTAAAGATTCAGACCTTCGTACAATTAATCCGACACCTTTTTCAGCTGGTGATTTTTCTAAGATCACCCTTTCTGGTACTTCCAATTATGGCCACATTGTAAAGGATGCATCAAGCAACACAGAACTTGAGCTTACTTTTACAGACAACAAGGCATCTGTTGCCCTTGAATACGCCATCTGGGATTTAACACTTAAGGCTTATAAGACCATTGACGGAACAGACAAAGTTGTTTTAATGGGCAAGACAACAGCAGACTTAAGGAACGGCGGAACAACAATCAACTTTACACTTACAAGTGCCAATGTAGATACAGAAGGAAACGTAAACCTTACATGCAACATTACACCTAACACAGGAAAACCTGCAATCAAAAAGATTAAGCTTGGCCTTTACGATATGTTTACAAATGCCGTTGTAAAGGAACAGGAACTTACAGACGCATCTATAACAAAGGATGGATCAGGCAAATACACATTTGAATACAATAAAACAGATATTGCACCCGGAACCTATAACTTTAAGGTCTATTTTTATAACGATGCTGATACAGAAATCGGCTTTTATTCAGACCTTCTTGTAGTTGCACCGGGAAACATTACAGCAGAAAATGTTAATATACCTGATATCATTCAGAAAACACCTGATGCACCAACTGACCTTTGCGCTTACTATGTAGACGGTTCAGAAAAGGGAACAGACTACAATGTTAAGCTTACTTGGACAGACAAAGCAACCAACGAAGAATACTATGTAATTACAATTAAGGAATATGCTTCTAACACAGATGCACCAACAGATCCATATAAGGTTCTTAGCATTAAGAATGATACAACAACAAAAGAAGAAGTATTTACTTCTAGCCCTGTCTATGTTTCTGGTTCTGTACTTTCAAACAGCACGGAAGCCGTCATCAAGCTTACAACAGGAAAGCTTTTTGACATTTCCATTAAGGCCGTAAACGCTATTGGCGAATCAGCAGACTGCACACGCACAGCAGATCCAACAGCAGCAGAAACAGGTTATACAGCCGTAGCAGCTGCAGACAAGATTTCTAAGACTAAGATTACTTACAGCTTTGCAGGCAAAACACTTACAAAAGATACTGAAACATACATCGGAACTTATGTTGAATACCAGTCTTGGAAGAATGACACAACAGCATTTACACTTCTTGCAAATCCAACAATCAACGGATGGACTGCTTGGAAAACGGTTAATGGAACTGAAGCTACAGAATACAATTCTTGGAAAGATGAAACTTTCTATGCAAAGTTCATTACAAATTCAACAATTACATTTAATATAGAAACATACAGCCAATTTGACGCAGGCGACGTTACAATAAGTGTAAACAACGGAGATACTGTAAGCAACAATACACCAATAACAGTTAAGGTTACTGGCGATGATAAGTATGAATACTTCCAGGTATACATTAAAGAAACCCAATACACTGGAAACATTGGCGATGCCGGCATTGAAATTACACCAAAGGCAGGCACAACAGGACCTACACCAATCAGGGTTCAGGCAAGAATTAAGGATTCTGATAAATGGGTAAGCAAAGTTATAGCCGTTAACTTCCAGAACTAGTTTTTTTAGTCAGAAACCCTTTCAGGCGCATCTTTTAAAGGTGCGCCTTTTTTGTTTTGGTGAATGCCGTTCATCAACTTTAAAGAACATAACTCACATGCATTAAAAAACTTTACTTTTCTGTATTAAAGAATCACATTTCATGTTACAATTATTGCCATGACTTTAATCAACGACGCCATCAATCAAAACGGAAATACCCTTGTTAAATGGGACGACAAATTCCTTATAGGAATACCCGTTATAGACGAGCAGCACAAAAAGCTTGTGCAGCTGTGCCAGGACTGCTACACGTCTATTATGGAATCCAAAGACAGCGCACAATGGCAGACTTCCCTTGCCGGGGCTATCAAGGCCTGCGTTGACTACGTTAAGCTGCACTTTTCTTCGGAAGAAAAACTTATTGCAGCCTGCGGCTTTGAAGGTTTTGCTGCACATAAGGCCCAGCACGAAGAATTCATTAAAAAAATAATAGAAATGTCTTCTACGTCTGGCACATGGAACTACAAGGACGCCATGGATTTTGTCTTTTACCTTTACGACTGGATTTTGGCTCACATTGGCCACACAGACAAGCTTTACGTAGGCAAGCTAAAGGAATTCCTCCTAAGCCAGAAAGGAAAATAATTGCATTTAAGCCCTTACACGAAGATTTTGCCCTGCAAAATCTTCGTGTGGCGAAAGTTATAAAAACACGGATAACTATAACGCAAACGCTTTCGCCGTTCGATTCCGTATGATTAAATCTCATTTCTTTAAAACTAAAAAGCCTACCTTGTTTAAGGTAAGCTTTTCTTCGTTGCCGAGCACCGGAATCGAACCGGCACGACATTTTAAGTGTCGAGGGATTTTAAGTCCCTTGTGTCTACCAATTCCACCAGCTCGGCGACACGCTGAGTACTATACAATACTTTTCAGTTTTTTTCAATAGCAAAAGTAAAACTTATCAGTGCACCTTGCTGTAAAGTTCTGACATCTGGTCACGCCATTCAGGCTTCTTGTCCTTTTCTTCGTATTCTATAATTTTCCTTATCTGGAAGTGCTTTACGTCATGCACGTTGGCATAATAGATAACGGCAAAGCGGCCCTGGCCTATGTAGGCAATCTTTTCTCCCTGTTCAAGGGTAGTGTCTTTCTGCAGCTGCTCAAGAACGCAGTCAAAATGAATGGCCTGGCCTGTCTTAGAATCATTCAGTGCCGTAGACAGTTCGCGGATAACTTCGCCACAAACAGGACACACAGGCTGGTTTGCATCCTTAAAGCTGCGGATTGCTTCTTCCGTTTCCTTAATCTGCTCTTCCGTAACAGCCTTAATTGTCGGGCGGAAAAGGGGGCGGACGCTTCTTGGGCTGTAATTGTCCTGAGAATGCCTGTTGTTCTTCCAGTTATTGTTGTTGTGCTTTCTGTTATTATGTCTGTCGTGGCGCATGGGTTCAGTATAGACCAATTAAAGACTTTTTGCTATATGGTTTTCAACAATCTGACGGCTAAGCACAAGGGCAATCCTGTCTATTGCTGAATTAATGTAATTTTCATCCTGGATTTTCTTGCGTAGTTCTATAATCTTTGGTGACAATGGTTCCTTATCTTCTGCATTATTTGACTGCATCGATTCACTCCGAAAAAGCATTAACTATGTGATGCACCGGATCCAGCCCCGGCACATCAATGGCAAGCACATCATACCTGATGTAACTGTTACTATATTGTCGATGTTTTTGCAGGTAAGATTTAGAAGTTTTAATAATCTTTTTTTGTTTTGTTGAATTTAATTCGTGGGCAAGGGTTTCTATGGTTCCGCCGGGCAGGCTCTTTACTTCTACAAAGACAAGGGTTTCATCTTTAAAGGCTATAATGTCAATTTCTCCGGTGCGTATCCTGTAGTTTCTGTCCACAATCTGATAGCCGTGGTCAGCAAGGTACTGGCAGGCTTTGTCTTCCCCCAGGTTGCCCTTCTGCCGGGTAGAAATTTCCTTACAGTTCTTCAAGTTCTGCAGCGTCTTCGTCATCTAAGGGTTCAAGTTCTTCTACGTCACCATCTTCCTGCGGAACTTCATCCATGACATGGCCTTCCGTTACTAAAAAAGGAATGTTCCATCTTTTTAATGCCGCAAGGTGAAATGCTTTTGCAGGATGATTTGCACTAAGGAACATGTTTTTCCCATCATCAAAAAAAACAGGCGCACTGAAGCGGACGCCGGGCTTTATAAGACTGCAATGTATAATCAATTATTTACCCTCTTTTTTACTTTTATCTTCAAGAAAAGATATCATGGCAAAAACCTTAGCTACTGCTTCCCATGTTGTTTCAGGAATGCATTCGCCCAGCTGATGAACAGAAATAACGTTTGCCAGAATATCGTCTTCCACAACGGGAATGTCGTTCTCTTTTGCAATTTCCACCATTTTCTGTGCCAGAACACCGGAAGCTTTTGCCGTTATCAGGGGAGCATCAACATTTTGCGGATATTTAAGGGATACTGCCAGCATATTTTTTTTCATAACCAGCCTTCAGGCAATATCTTCAAAAGAGAAAGGAACTTCTGAAGAAGAATAAAGTCCTTCAGAATAAGCCAGGCTGGAATAGGTTACTGGCACAGAATTGCCGTTCATGCCGGAACAAAACAATTCTCCAAGCCGTCTTTCCTCTGTGTGAATGTCTGAGGTCAAGAGCGGCGGTAATGAACAGAACCGAACTTCCTTTACCTTGCTATGGTTTAAATATAGCACAAAAAAATACTTTTTGCACGGAAATTCGCAATTTATTTGTATTTTTTCTGTAAAATTTAATTCAGTATCTAAAAGAAGCTTTATAAAACCCCTGGCACTTTTGTTTTCCAGCTGCCATTCATAGGGCAGCACAAGCCAGTGCTTACAGGTGCCTTTTGTCTTATACTGATTCATAAAGCTCAGGATGCCAGGTTTTCTGCACGGCAGGACGGAATACACTCCGTCTAAAAACAAAGGTTCATTGCAGGTGCTTTCTTTTTTGCCGGCGCACTGTTCTTTTTGCTCTTCCTTTTCTTTTGCAGGCTTATCAGGGTTGTTTTCTGTGTAGTCAAGATAAAGCAAAAGCAGGCGGACCGTTTCTTCTTTGGGTTCAAGGCCTTTTTCCATTAGCATGCAGGCAATTTCTGCCGCTGCCTTTTCATGGCCCGGAAAGTTTAAGGCAACTGCACGGGATTTTTGCAGTATCTTCTTGTCTATTTTTACGCCGCTTTGTTCCATGAATTCAAAAACCTTTGCCGTTACTGCATCCGGAACAAGGCCATTGCCTTCCATAAAGCGCACAAAGGAAGCGGCAAATATTTTTTCTTCTGCGGGCTGCAGCTGGATTTTTCCGCCGGCTTCTGAAACAGTTGCCTCAAAGGTCTGGCCTGCATGAAATTCTTTCTGGCACTTTACGTTAAACTTTCCGCCGCCAAAGGAAACAAGGCATGTGCCGTCTCCGTTGTTTTTTAGCACGGTTACGCTTATTTTCTGCCCGTCGGCAAGGACAACCTTAGGATTTCCTGCGTTATAATCAGAGTTGTAAATAGAAGACATTCCGCCTGTAAAGGAAACGTTCATAATGCGATTATAGCATAAGGATAAAAAAAAAGACCACCTGTTACGGCGGTCTTTTCAGCAATGCAACGGCACCCCGAATCTAGTTCAGGATGACACGCAATTATTTCTTACCCTTTGCTTTTGCTTCTGCTGAAAGGCGTTCTTCTTCGCTCTTGTGTTCAGCATTGATCTGTGCTTCGCGTGCATCAGCTGCCTTAGCAACGTCACGTGCAAATGCAACACGCTTGTTTGCCTTAGGTCCGATAAGTTCCTTAATCTTTGCAGCCTTACCGATCTTATCGCGAACGTAGTAGATCTTTGAGCGGCGTACTTTACCAGGGCGAACAAGTTCTACCTTGATAATGCGCGGGCTGTTAATAGGGAATACACGTTCAACACCTACACCGTAGCTTTCCTTGCGTACTGTAAATGTCTTGCGGGCACCTTCACCCTTAATGCAGAGAACAACGCCTTCATAAATCTGAATACGCTTTGTTTTTCCTTCGATGATTTCAAAGTGAACTTTTACTGTATCTCCAGCGCGGAAGCATTCAGCATTTTCTTTTTTCTGCTGTTCTTCAATAGTCTTAATAAGATCCATCTTATTTTCTCCTGTTACGTTTCTTCTTACTGTCATGCTTTAAATTTACATACTCAGTAAGCTCTTCGATCATTTTTTCTGCTTCTTCAGAAAGGGTACCCGTCATTCTTGCCCTGTAAATCAGATCCGGCCTGTTCTTCAAGGTTTTCTGAAGGCTCTTTCTAAGCCGCCACTTCCGGATTTCTTCATGATTTCCGCTCTGCAAGACAGGGGGAACTTCCATGCCCTTGTATACATTTGGCCTTGTATACTGAGGATATTCCAGAAGATTGTCAGTAAAGCTTTCTTCTTCTAAAGATTCCTTTGTAATTACTCCGTCTACAAGCCTGTAAACCGTATCTACTATTACAGTAGCAGCAAGTTCACCGCTGGACATTACGTAATCGCCGATGGAGATTTCTTCATCAACGTAAGAATCAATAATCCGCTGGTCAATACCTTCGTATCTTCCGCAGACAAGAACAAGTTCTTCTTTCTGACTGAGTTCCTGCGCCTTTTCCTGCGTAAGAGGCCTTCCGCCCGGCGTAACATAGATTACATGTTTCGTCTTTCTGTATGCCTCTACACTGTCAAGTGCAAGTCCTAAAGGTTCAGGCAATAAAAGCTGCCCTGCACCTCCGCCATAGGGAGCGTCATCACAGGTGTGGTGTCTATCATGGGCAAAGTCCCTGATATTAACCAAATCGTAGGCAATAATTCCCTTTTCTACCGCTTTTGCCATGATCGAACTTTCAAAAAAAGCACGCGGAATTTCCGGGAATAAGGTCAGCACAGTAAATTTCATGGAATTACTCCAGAATCCAGAGGTGCATCAGCTGCATCTGTCTGTTATTCACGTCAACTTTACCAATAAATTCATCCTTAAACGGAACATAAACCGTCCTTGGCTTACCTTTCTTAGTCAACTTGACATCATCCGACAAAAACGAACAGCTCTCGGACAGCAAAATCTCAACGAGATAACCTGATCCGCCTTCCAATACGTTTGTGACTGTTCCAGCAATTGAATTTTCATCAAATACCGGTGCGGTATCACCCGCCGTTTCCTTATACCATACTGAACACCCCTTCAGGTCTTCAATATACCACTCATTTCTCTGCAGTTTATGAGCTTTTTCTCGGGGAACTACGATTTCCCACCTGTTGAATTTTGCAACTTCTTCAGGAGAGTTTATTCCCTCTATTTTCATGTACAGAATGTTGCTGCCTTCACTTACTGACTCAACTTTAGCAAGCCGTGAAACAGTTCCATCTGTCAAAGTAACTTCTTCCATATCAGCAAAATGCTCATACTCGCCGGAAGTACTTTCTACTTTGAATTCGCCCGTAACTCCATGGGAACCCCGGACAATACCAACTACAAACTTGTCTTTTAATGCACCAGCCATTAGTCTAAGATTTCCAGACTATAGCGCCTGCCATCCTTGTTAGATGTTGCACTTAAAACAGTTCGCAGAGCCTTTGCAATACGACCGTATTTTCCAATAACTTTGCCAATGTCGCCTTGAGCTACGCTTAACTGCAATACAGGGCCGCGTTCACCCTCGGTTTCTGTCACAGAGACTGAAGCAGGATCATCGACCAATGATTTTGCAATAAATTCAATCAGGTCTTTTTCCATCTTTTAGCTCCTCTGACAATTATTTGGAAATTGCCTTGCCGTCTGCTGCCAATCCACTCATTCTGAAAATCTTTTTTACAGTTTCAGTAGGCTGTGCACCAACACTGATCCAGTACTTTGCGCGTTCTACGTCAAATACTGTTTCCTGTCCGTCGGCGATCGGGTGATACTGACCGATTTCTTCAATTGTTGCACCGTTGCGTGGCTTGCGTGCATCCTGTACGACAATACGATAGTCCGGGCGCTTTTTTGCACCAAGTTTCATAAGTCTGATTTTGACCACTTTTGTCCTCCATAGGTCTCTCGCGAATGGGGTCAAGACCTGAGATGTATTATTCCCGCCATAATAGCGTGAGCAAATACTATATAGAAAATAAAGTCTTTAATCAAGGGAAGAAATGCAATTATAAGGATAATTGTCATTCCGAACTTCAGGGTGACATTTCTTTTTAGAAAAACGATTCCGAGCAACTGTTTGCGCAATGCAGCGTTTTTAAAACTTGAATCATGACTATTTGTAGATTACTATAAAATCACAAATAAAACTTAAGCAAAACAGATATTCCATAGGAGACAATTATGGCTAATTCACTTACAAAAAACGAATACAACCCGGCTGAACTTAAATCTGACTTTATTAAAACTTACGGCGGCACGGAAGAAGGCATCCGTGTTTTTTCTTCACCTGCAAGAATAAACATTATCGGCGAACACATTGACTACAACGGCGGCAAGGTTTTTCCTGCAGCAATCAACCGCTACCTTTATGTTGCAATAAGAAAAAGACAGGATACAAAAATCCTCTATAAAAGCATTCAGTTTGAAGGCACACACCAGTTTGGCGTAAACGACAATTTCGCCTTTAAAAAGGAAGATGATTATGCAAACTACCTTAACGGCATCTTAAGCCAGCTTAAGGCAAAGGGCTACAAATTTGACTGCGGCTTTGAAGTTTTAATGGCATCAAACGTTCCTGCAGGTGGCGGAATTTCTTCTTCTTCTGCCCTTGAATGCGGTTTTGCCTACGCCGTAAGCCAGACTTTCGGATTCAACATTGACCCGGTAGAAATTGCCAAGCTCGGCCAGATGAGCGAACATAACTTCATGGGCGTAAACTGCGGAATCATGGACCAGTTTATCATCAGCGTAGGAAAGGAAAACAAGGCCATTGTCCTAGACTGCAACACATTAGACTACGAATACGTTCCGCTAGAACTGGGGGACTATCGCTTTGTAGTAATGAACACAAACAAGCAGCGCCGCCTTGCAGACAGCAAATACAACGAACACCGCAGCCAGTGCGAAGAAGCCCTGAAAATCCTTCAGGACAACGGTGCAAAGATTACTGCCCTATGCCAGCTTACGCCTGCAGAATGGGAAGCTAAAAAATCATGCATTAAGGACGAAGTTCTCTTAAAGCGTGCAAAACACTGCGTTTACGAAAATCAGCGTGTTCTTGATGCCGTAGAAGCACTTAAGGCAGGCAACCTTGCAAAACTGGGTCAGCTATTAAACGAAAGCCACAAATCCCTTGACGAAGACTACGAAGTTACGGGCATTGAACTTAACACCCTTGCTTCTGCATCACAGAAACAGGAAGGCTGCCTTGGCGCACGCATGACTGGTGCAGGATTCGGCGGATGTGCCATTGCCCTTGTTCATAAAGACAAGGTTGATTCATTCATAGAAAATGTTCAGGCTGAATACACAAAGATTATCGGCTACAACGCAGGTTTCTTCTCGTGCAAGTCCGGCAACGGCGTTTCTGAATGCTGAATCTTTGCGTTTGACAATTCATTTCTTATATAATACTATGTATTCTGATTATTCTATACGAATAAAGGAGAATTTTGAAAATGTCAAAAGAAATGATATTGTTCATCGTTCTCCCCGTAGCAGGAATACTTCTTGGATGGATAATTCGCTGGGTTTATGCCAGATTTCAACTAACTGCGTCTGAACAAAAAGCAGAACGCGTAAGACAGGATGCTATAAAAGAAGCTGAAGCTCAGAAAAAAGAGATTCTTCTTCAGGCAAAAGAACAACTCATTCAGGACCGTAATCAGCAGGAACGGGAGAACCGTGAACGCCGCACAGAACTGCAGCGTTATGAAAGCCGTGTCAGCAAGAAAGAAGAACTTCTGGACCAGAGGTCTCAGGAATTCGACAAGAAAGACAAGGAATTGCTGCAGCAGTCAGCAGATTTGCAGAAACGTTCTGAAGTGCTGGCAGAAAAAGAAGCCAACCTCAGGACAGAACTTGAACGCATTTCAGGCTTAACTGCAGAAGAAGCAAAGGCACTCATTATCAAGAACCTTGAAAATGATGCACGCCACGATGCCCAGGCACTCTTAAACAAGATTGACCAGGAAGCACAGGTAACTGCAGAAAAGAAAGCACAGAAAGTTCTTGTTGCAGCCATTCAGCGCATTGCAACGGAAACAACAAGCGACGTAACCGTTGCTACAGTTTCACTTCCTAGTGACGAAATGAAGGGACGCATTATCGGCCGTGAAGGACGCAACATCCGCTCCCTTGAAACGCTTACAGGCGTAGACATTATTATTGATGATACACCGGAAGCCGTTGTCATTTCATGCTTTGACCCGGTGCGCAAGGAAATTGCACGCGTTGCACTTGAACGCCTTATAATCGACGGACGCATTCATCCGGCACGCATTGAAGAAATCGTTCAGAAAGTTACGCGTGAAATCCAGCAGAAGATTTACGAAGAAGGCGAACGTGCCCTCTTTGATCTTGGAATCCACAACATGGGTCAGGAAGCAATCCGTGCCATCGGCCGCCTTTACTTCCGCACAAGTTACGGACAGAACGTCCTTACGCACTCTAAGGAAGTTGCAGAACTTGCAAGCATTCTTGCTGCAGAAGTTGGTGCCAACCGCGAACTTGCAAAGCGTGCTGCCCTTCTCCACGATATCGGTAAGGGTGCAGAAAACGACAGTGACCAGAACCACGCAGAAGTTGGTGCAGAAATGGCACGCAAAATGGGAGAAGACCCGCGCGTTGTAAATGCCATTGCCGCACACCACAACGACTGTGAAGCACAGACAATAGAAGCAGTAATCGTTCAGATTGCAGATGCCATAAGTGCTGCACGCCCTGGTGCCCGCCGCGAAACTGTAGACAACTACGTTAAGCGTCTTGAAAACCTTGAAGAAACGGCAAAGAAGTTTGCAGGCGTTGAACAGGCTTATGCAATCCAGGCAGGCCGTGAACTCCGCATCCTTGTAAACAACGAAAAGATTCCGGATGAACAGGTTAAGGATCTTGCAAAGAACATTGCAAAGCAGATTGAAACAGATTTGCGTTACCCTGGAAGAATCAAGATTACAATGATAAGGGAAACAAGAATCGTTGAGTATGCACGGTAAAAAAAGTCCTGTCAATTTCATTACCGTGTTGCTAAACTTTTTGTGCGCCATCCCTGACTCTATGGAATGTTTGGCAACGTAGCTAAAAGGCCGCTGAAGGAAACTTCGGCGGCCTTTTTTATTTTTAAAAGTCCAGGGCCTTTATAAATTCATTCTGGAAAGCTGCTTCGTTGGAAAGGTCTAAGGCAGTGCAGGTTCTGGCTAAAGTTTCTGCACTTTTCCTTAAACTTTCGTCAAGCAAAAGAAGGGACGCCCCTGCTAAAGACCCATTGCCCATGACGGCAACATTTTTACCAAGTTCCTGCGGTATCATCTTTACATTGACTGCTTCCGCAACATCAATCTTTGTGCCAAAGCCGCCGGCTAAAAAAAGAAGTGCATCTGCAAAAGGCTTTATTTTGCCTGCAAGGATTTTAAGGCCGCAGAAAACGGAACCTTTAGCCAGCTGAAAGTTCCTTATATCTTTCTGGCTTAAATAAACTTTATCCGTAAGGTTTATTTTTCCAATGCCGCCTTTAACTTCACCGTCACGACTTATAAAATCAGATTTTAAAAACTCAGAAACTGCACTTATGATTCCCGTGCCCGTAATGTTTGCAGCAACACCGCCACCAATTACGCTGCATAAAACCTTTTTATCTGCATCAATAAAAACCTTTGCAATGCTGCCCGTGCCTGCTGGGGATCCGCATTCAATGCCGTAGCCTTCAAAGGCAGGGCCTGCAGAAGTAGAAGTGCATGTAATTTTGCCACCTGCATCCTTAACACACATTTCGCAATTTGTTCCAATGTCTGCAAGGAATTTAATTTTGCCATCGTCATTCAAAAAACCAGAAGCAACCATGGCACACACAATGTCTCCGCCCACATAGGCACTTATGGCCGGGGCAAAATAGACTTTGCAGTCACCGTATAAAAAATCTGCATGAGCAAAAACTTCCGCTGCACTTTTTTCAAAGCCAAAATAACTTTCCATTGTAAAAGGAAAAGCCGCAATGGATTTAACCGGAACACCAGCAACAAAAGATTCCATTGCCGTGTTGCCTGCAATTACAATTTTCTTAAGTTCCGGCCTGCCGCGTCGCATAGAAGAAAAAACAGCCTGACAGTTAAGCATGGCATTTTTAGTCATTGAACAAAGCTGGCCCTTAACTGCCCTGCTAAGTTTTGCAAAACCGCCTTCAGCCAGGGCAAAGGAAATCCTAGAAACAACGTCGGTGCCGTATTCAGTCTGCTTGTTTTCTTCACCAAAAGAAAAAAGTTCCTTTCCATTGGCAAGGCAAAAAAGGCTGCATGCAATGGTTGTCGTTCCAATGTCAAAGGCAATGCCCACATAATTTACGGGCAGGGAAGAATCACAATTAAAGGCAGCCTTAACTTCATTTTTAAGTTCAACTTGCAATGGGGATGCAGAATGGTTCTCTCCAGGGCAAAGGCCGCAATGGCAGCATTTTTTACAAAGCATGAAATTACTATACCTTCAGCAAATGAAAATTGCAATTTAGTCTTTTTTGGTTTATCATATTTTCTTGAACTAAACATTCAATCTATTATTGAGGAAGGAAACAAAATGAAAAAGATTGCAAAATTTACACTTGCACTTGCAGCACTTGCAATTGCAGGCACAGCAACATTCGCAAAGCCAAAGAAAAACAAGGTAGTTAAAATCGGTGCCATTCAGTTAGTTGAACACCCTGCACTTGATGCTTCTTACAAAGGCTTTGTAGACGGACTTAAAGATGCCGGCTACGAAGACGGAAAGAACCTTAAGATTATCTACGAAAACGCACAGGGCGAACAGTCTAACTGCGTAACAATTGCAGACAAGCTTATCTCTCAGCGCTGCGACATTATTTTTGCCATTGCCACACCAGCAGCACAGGCAGTAGCAAACAAGACAGAAAACATTCCTATTCTTGTAACTGCAGTTACTGACCCTAAAACAGCAGGCCTTGTTGAATCAAACGAAAAGCCTGGGACAAACGTAACGGGTACTTCTGACCTTACACCTTGTGCAGCACAGATTCAGCTTCTTAAAAAGATTGTTCCTAATGCAAAGAAAGTTGCCATGCTCTACTGTTCAAGCGAAGAAAATTCAAGATTCCAGATTAACCTTGCAAAGACAGAATGCGACAAGCTGGGACTTTCTTATGTTGATGCAACAGTATCAAACACAAACGAAGTTCAGCAGGTTGTTCAGTCTTTAGTCGGCAAGGTTGATGCAATCTACACACCGACAGACAACATGATTGCTTCTACAATGGCAACGGTTTCACTTATTACAACACCTGCAAAGATTCCTGTAATCTGCGGAGAAGAAGGAATGTGCAAAAGCGGCGGCCTTGCAACATTCGGCATCAACTATTATGAACTTGGAAAGCAGACAGCTAAAATGGCAGTTGAAATCATCAACGGCAAAAAGCCAAGAAACATGCCTATCCAGTATCTTGATACATGCGACTTTACATACAACAAGGAAACAGCAGAAGCAATTGGAATTACCATTCCTGCAGATTTGCTTAAATAATCGGCGAAAGTTGGCGAAAGTAAATCAAATGTAAAAAACTTTTATGTGATAAAACTTTCGCCATTTCGCCTCAAGAATTGCACAGCAATTCTTGTAAAGGCTGTTTTGAAATAAGGATGACAGTTTCTTTAGCACCACATAAAGTTTGCTTTATGTGGTGTTTTTTTATTATAGTCTATCTTTTATTTTAATTTTCCACTAAACTTTCATTTCCATTCTGCAAGTACAGGAAGGGGACTTTCGTATGATTGTCTAATACTACGTTTTTATCGAACAGATTTTTTTACCTAAAAAATTACTGTTCAAAAGGATGTTGAAATGAAAAAGTTCAATATCATTGTTCTTACAACAATTTTATTCAGTTCCGTGGTTCTTTCATCTTGTTCAAAAGGTGAAAAGAAAGAAACATTCAATCTTTTTAACTGGACCTATTACACGCCGGATTCAGTTCTGGAAAAGTTTGAAAAGGAATACAACTGCATTGTCAAGACAGACTACTTTGATTCCAATGAAGTTATGTATTCCAAGCTCCGCGCCGGTGCAAAAGGCTACGACCTTACGATTCCTTCATCGGACTACACTTCAATCATGATTAAGCAGGGAATGGTTCAGAAAATTGACCATTCAAAATTCCCTAATTCAAAATATATAAACCCGGATGCCCTGGAAAAGGCAAAAGGCTACGACCCGGACATGACATGGTCCGTTCCATATTGCCTTGCAGCCAACGGCATTGCAGTAAACAAAACAAAGGTAAAGGAATACGAACATTCCTACGACATCTTCAAGCGCAAGGATCTGGCAGGCCACATGACCATGATGGACGACATGCGCCTTACAATCGGAAGCGCCCTTAAATACTTAGGCTATTCACTTAATTCCACAGACGATAAGGAACTGCGTGAAGCCGCAGACCTGGTAAAGAACGAATGGCTTCCTAACCTGCTTAAGTTTGATGCAGAAGGATTCGGCAAGTCTTTTGCCGCAGGAGACTTCTGGGTTTGCGACGGCTATGCAGAAATCGTTTACGGAGAAGTTCCGGAAGAACGCCAGGAAGAAACAATAGATTTCTTTGTTCCTGATACAGGTTCCGGTGCCTACCTTGATTCCATGGTTATTTTAAAGGATTCCAAGCACTACGACCTGGCCATGAAGTTCATTGACTTCAGCCACAGGCCTGAAATCTATGCAGAATTCCTTGACGCATTAAGGTTCCCGCCTTACATCAACATGGAAGCTGCAAAATATACGACAAAAAAGCCTATGTACGGCCCGGAAACCCTTGCTAAAGTTGAACTTAAAATGGACGTAGGGGAAGCCCTGCAGAAGTACGACGCACTCTGGCAGGAAATCAGGTTCGGCGCAGAATAACTAGCAGGCTAACGCCTGCTACCGAGTTTTGCAGGCAAAACTCTCAGCGCTATATTAATCATTTCTAACTTAGCATGTCACCCTGAACTAGTTTCAGGGTCTGACCCACTTGTTTAACCTATTGCAGATTCTGAACAAATGCTGTGCATTTTTCAGAATGACTTTGTATTTTAACCGATTAAATGAAACCCATGTTTAAGTTTAGACACACTTTGTGTTCTTTACTACAAACAACCCGTGCATTGACTAGGGAGACATTGTGTTCTTGACTAAGGAGACACCGTGTTCTTGACTACGCACAACATGTGTTTAAGCTTAAACATAGTCTGTGTTAGTTAATAAACACAGTTTGTGTTAGAGCTTAAACAAACTTTATGTTAGAGCTTAAACACAGTTTTTGTCAGTTAATAAACACTAGTTGTGTATAGACTAAAAAAGCCCCTTGTTATAAACATAACAAGGGGCTTTCAAAAGCTATTTTACAAGATTAATGTCAAACAAAGAAAGTTTCGGCGGGTTTTCGCCCTTTATCAGCTGAAACAGTATTTTAGCATCCTGAAAGCCCATCTGCTTAACAGGCTGCCTTGCAGAAAAAATCCTGTACGGCAGGTAATGTATCTGCGGGCAGTCATCAAAAATGGCAAGGGAAGTCTTGCCGTCCTTCAGGCCGCATTCCTTCATGGCATCAAAAATATGGAACAAAAAGTCACCGCCAGCCATAATTATAAAGGAATCAAGACCCGGGTTTGCCTTAATAAAGTTCTTTATATTTGCTAAAGTTTCTTCCCGCTTGTAGTCTGTAAATACAATGGGGTATTCATCAATTCCATAATTTTTAAGGGCAGCCCTGAAGCCTTCTGCACGTTCCTGGTTGTAGCTAAATACTTCTGGCCCTGCAATGCAGCCTATCTTTTTGCAGCCACTTTCAAGAAGCTTTTCTGTAAGTATCCTGGCACCTTCTTCGTTTTTAATATCAACGCAATAGTTACTGCAAAGATTGGACTTTCCCTGAAAAACAAAGGGAATTTCTGCCTTATTTAAAAGCTTTATTATTTCCATTGTGGCCTGTTCTGCAGGAATGACGATACCGTCTATTGCTCTTTTAAAAACCGCATTCTGCAGGGACTTTAAGGGTTCTTTTTCGTCTTGGCGGATTAAAAGAATATTGTAGTTATTGCGTTCTGCTTCTTCTGCAACGGAAACAATTATTTCCATCCAGTAAGAGCTGTTTATCATGTATTCTGCATCAGAAGAAATCAAAATGCCTATGGTTTCAGACTTGTTATGAGACAAAGCACGGGCCGCAGCATTTGGCACATAATTGCACTTGGAAACAAGCTTTAAAATTTCCTGCCGCTTTTCTTCGCTAACGCCTTTTTGTCCGTTTAAGGCTTTTGAAACAGTACTTTTTGCAACGCCGGTCAATTCGGCAATTTCTTTAATCGTGTAATTCATATTTATGCTCAAAAAAATTAAATTATTAAGGCAAATGCCGGCTTAAGAATAATTTGAAAAATAACTTTTTTATTGCAGATAGACGCCGTAGGCAGGTTCAGGAATGAAAAAAAATCTGCACAAACGTAGTGCGGCACTGGCAGCGTAGCTTCTAGCCAGCTTTTTTTCAGGACTGGTTCTGCCGAAAGGCGTATAGTTATCTATAAAAACTACTTTTCTTTTAATAGCACGACATTTGGCTTATTATAATGTATGTATTTATTTTATGAAAAGGCTTTTCTATAAATGATTTTTAAATTTTGTGTTAAACAAAAAGGGCTTCCCTGACTCGCAACCAGGGAAGCCAAAATATCTATCTTTCAGGCTATTTCTAAGGAGGCGTGAAATAAACCCTTAAGCACTAAAGTCTGAAGCTGCATGTTGTTGTAAGGCAGCCCTTGTCCTTGTCGTCTTTTCCATACTTTTCGTATGAATAAAGCTGATCCTGGCGTTCATAGCGCACGTCAATGTTGAATTTTGGATCCGGATAAACTGTTACGCCAACGCGTGAATCAACTGTGTACTGACCGTTGCGCTGTAAGTTTGTTCCGCATCTCTGGATGCAGCGTCCAAGAACGTAAGGCTTGATTCCTACTGTTCTGCCGCTTTCAAGTGTTGTCTTGATCATGTATTCAACCTGTGCAAGAGCATAGAATCTTGAATCTGCTCCGTCCTGTTCTGCAAAGTTTACCCATTCAAATTCCAAGAATCCGCCAAGGTTTGGAATAAGTGCATTTTCGTCTGGTGTTTCAAATGCAGAGAATACAAGGCTTGCAACGCCGTTGTTGTCTGTGTTTACGCCAAGGGAAGCTCCGATAGGGAACTGTCTACCCCAGAAGTCAAGAGCATCGTTGCCTGCCTTTACGCCTGCACCGCGCGGGTACCATGCAAGACCGCCGCCGACTTCAAGCTGCTGTTCTGACTTCTTGTTTGTTTCTACTTCACCGTCCTTAATGCGTGTGCGTGTGCGGCCTTCTGAATAGTTGTAGTCAATACCTGCATAAGGAGCAATAACGCCAGCACCTGTTTCAATGTTGTATGTTACGTTTCCGCCAAATGCACGGATGTCTTTTGCTGTAGAAAGTTCAGACCACTGGATGTTGCTGTTCTTCTTCATTTCACCATCACGCTTCTTTTCGTAAGCATCTGCAAAGTTAAATGTTGTAAGGCCGCTTAAATTTACTTCCATGTTGTCTACAGGGATAAATGTAACGTCTGCCTGAACTACGCCTGCGTTGCCTTCGTTAAGCTGCTGGTATGGCTTGCCGCGCTTAATGTTTGCACTTGATTCGTATTCGTTATCAGCACTGCCGTAACCTGCTGATGCACCGTCTACGTTAGGATCTTTTGAAGAAATCCATGAACCTGCAGCACCTGTAGAAACGCGGAACTTGAACTTGTCAAATTCCATACCTGTAGAAATTACGCCTGTAATTCCCAGGTCTCCAGTGTCTTTATCAAGGTGGTTGCGTGTGTCCTTGATTCCGTTGTAGTAAAGGATACCGAGTGTATTGTCTTTGTCTGTATCAAATACTTTATCGCTTCTGAAGTCATCAAAAATAGACTTGATTGAAGAATGGTTAAAGCCTACTGTTGCACCGTCTTCGTAGTCAAAGTTGTAAAAGTCCATGAACCAGTTCTGGTATTTTACACCGGCAACGATTCTTGAATAGTCAAAGTAGTTGGAAGCCTTGTCGTTAGCATTGCCCGGGCGTTCTTCCCAGCCAGTTGACTGCTTTTTAGAATCTGTGTTTCCGGATTGTCCGTCTGAACCGCCGTTGTAAGAATCAAGGTATGTTTTCTTTTCGTTGTAGAACTTGAATACGTAGCGCAGGTCTTCTACCCTAAAGTAAACCTTAAAGCCGTCATCTGCAGATTCGTAGCCGCGGTTTGTGCTTGGGAAAAGGTCCCACCAGATCTGTGCCTGGTCAATTGTTGATTCCATACCGTAGATTTTGTCTTCAAGGTTGTAACCTACGGTGTTGTGCATCTTAAGGTCAAACCATGCATTCTGCTTTACAGGTGCGTCGTCTGCAAATGCAACACTTCCTGCAAGCAATGCACAGGAAGCAAGTGACATCAATTTTTTTGATTTAAGAACTTTCATAAAGACTCCTTTTGCAATGAAAGTAAAGATTAAAGAAAATACAAGAAACCGTTTTCTTTTTGCTATGGGAATTATTAAACCACAGATTTTCCATTTGTCAACACTTTTTTTTAATAAATTTCAGTTTTTTTGCAAAATTATTCGCTTCTGACGGGCTCTGCAGGATTTTTTTTACAGCAATATATGGAAACAAAATCATTAAATAAATTTTTACTTTTTTTGTTGACAGATAAAGATTCAATGTTATAATGGTTTTTAAGAAACCGTTTTCTTTACTTCAAAGAAACTTTAATTTTAACTTTATTTCAGGAGAAAAGACATGAAAAAGATTATTATCGGCAGTTTGATTGCTGCGGCAATAATTACAACAGGCTGCTCTAAAAAGAACCAGGACGAAAATTCCATTAACGGAAAAATCGGCGGAAACATCGTAGTGCTTACAAACCGCACGGACATTGTAGACACAAAGCTTCAGGAATACAAAGAAGCATTTGAAGCAGAATACCCTGGAACTTCCGTTGAATTCGAAGCAATTACAGACTACGAAGGCACAGTGCGCACAAGAATGTCTACAACAGAATACGGAGACGTTCTCTGCAAGACAAGCATTCAGTCTATGGACCTTCCAAGCTACTTTGAACCACTTGGAAAACTTGAAGACTTTTCAAAAGTCATGAACTTTACAGAAACTTCAAACCCTATTGCATACAACGGCACAGTTTATTCTTACCCTCTTGTTGCAACAGTTGGTGCAGGTATCGTTTACAACAAAAGCGTTTTTGAAAAGGCAGGCGTAAGCATTCCAAAAAACCAGAAAGAATTCTACGCAGCACTTGAAGCAATCAAGGCAAAGACAGACGCAGTTCCTGTTTTCATGAACTATCCTTCAGGATGGACACTTAACCAGTGGGAAGGCGGACTTATGAGTGCTTCAGGAAACGTTGACTACAAGAACAAGATCATTACAGAAGATGCACCATTTGTTCCTGGTGATGCTCACTACGAACTTTACAAGATGATGTATGACATTGTTAAGAACGGCCTTTGCGAACGCGATCTTCTTGCTTCTGAATGGGAACAGTCAAAGCAGGATCTGGCAGACGGAAAGATTGCATGTATGGTTTTGGGTTCATGGGCAATTTCTCAGGTAAAAAGTTTTGCTGCAAACCCGGACACAATCGGTTACATGCCATTCCCGTTTGAAATCAACGGAAAGAAATATGCAGAAGCACAGCTTGACATGCCACTTGTTATCAACAAGCACAGCAAGAACAAGGCAACTGCTTATGCATGGATTAAGTTCATGGCAGACAAGTCTGACTGGGTTGCATACACAGAATCTATCCCTGTAAAGAAGGGAGAAAAGTATCCTGCAGTATTGAATTCTTTCGGAGAACTTGGCGTTGAATACATTGAATTCAAGGCAGCACCTGCAGAACTTGAAGGCGTATACGACAAGATGGACAAGGAATCTGAAATCGGCTTCTGGTCTGAACCAGAAAAGAAAAGAATCATTGATGCTGCCATGGGCACAACAAAAGAATCTTTCGACGACATTATGAATGACTGGAACAAGCGCTGGGCAAAGGCTCGCGTTGAATACATGAAATAATCAGCGTTCAGGCGTTAAGCAAATAAAGAGGCTGACTTATCAGCCTCTTTTTCAAAACCCTATTTTTAGTTTTTCCTTCTGGAGGCACAATGAAAAACGGTTCTAAACTTTCAATCAAAAAACAGGAAAAAATTGTTGTATTTACATTCCTGCTTATTCCAATTGCTCTTGTTGTAATTTTCGGTTTTCTGCCAATCTTTAATATGCTTGGCTACAGTTTCTTAAAATGGGACGGTCTTGGAGCAAAGAAATTCATCGGCTTAAAAAATTATGCAGAAGTTTTTTCACGCCCGGAATATTTCAAGGTATTTGCAGTAAGCATTTACTATTTTGTAGGTTCACTTTTACAGCTTGCACTTGCACTTTTATTTGCAGTGATTCTATGCACAAAAATCAAATACGTAAAATTCTTTAAGGGAATCCTATTCTTCCCTAACTTAATAAACAGTGTTGCCATTGGCTTTATCTTTTCTTACTTTTTCAAGGACACTGGCACACTCAATTCATTCTTAAAATTACTGGGATTTGAAAATCCGCCGCTCTGGCTTACAGATCCTAAACTTGTAAACTATTCACTTACATTTACTTCTATCTGGCGTTACATGGGTTTTAACATCGTAATGTTTGTTGCAGCAATTCAGTCTTTGCCTGGAGACACTTTTGAAGCAGCCGCTTTGGATGGTGCCAACGCATGGCAAAAGTTCAGATACATAATCGTTCCTGGAATTGCACCGGTTTTACAGATCAATGCAATTCTTGCAGTAAAAGGCGCAGTAAGCGTATTTGAAATTCCTTACATCATGACAGGCGGCGGCAACGGTTCTTCTACTTTCGTAATCAAGACAATGGACACCGCATTCAAGTTTAACAAAATCGGCCTTGCTTCTGCCATGGCAATCGTTTTAACAATTATTGTTCTGTTTGTTTCATTTGTGCAGAACAAGATTTTCGGAACAGAAGACAACAAATAGGAGAAAACTATGGAAAACAAAATCAAAGAAAATGCCCTTATTGTCTGGCTTAAATACATTATACTTCTTATTTCCACTTTAATTGTAATCCTGCCTATCCTGGTTGTTTTCTTAGGTTCATTTAAGAGCGGAGAAGAATTCAACAGAAGCAAGCCTTTTGACCTGCCTAAGTTTGTTGCCAACAACGAAATATGGAAAGGCACGGGAGATCTTTCTTCAGGTGACGTTACAGTTTCAAAAGAACTGCTTGCAGGCCACGATTTAAAGGCAATTGTTTTAGTCCACAACGAAGTTGAAGATACAGACAACCAGATTCAGATTAAGGATTTAAACAACAATGTTGTAGCATCTGCACGCATTAACTTTAAAACAGAAGAATCAACACTTAGCCTTACAGAAACAGTCAGTGCAAAACTTAAGGAAGGTTTTATAGTCAGCGGGAAAAACGTTACAGTCCGCCGCATTAAGTCAACGGATAAATTCTTTTTTGGCAACTATAAGACTGCCTTTACAAAAGGAAACATGCTTCTTGGTTTCTGGAACACATTTATTTTGATTCTGTTTTCTGGAATAGGAACAATCTTAACAGGTTCAATGACAGCATACGTTTTAAGCCGTTTCAGATTTAAGGCAAAGACAATTGTTCAGAAAATGTTCCTTTGGATTTCCCTGATTCCTACAATCACAACACAGGTTGCTACATTCCAGATTATTCAGAAACTGCATATGTATAACACGCATCTTTCTGTAATCGTTCTTTCCATGGGCACGGACATTATTGCAATCATGATTTACTTACAGTTCTTAAACAACATTTCAAAGTCTTTGGATGAATCTGCCATTATGGACGGTGCAGGTTACTTCCAGGTTTTTGCAAAGATTATATTCCCGCTTTTGCAGCCTGCAACAGTAACAATTTTAATCTTAAAGTGCGTTAACCTTTACAACGACTTTTACAATCCGCTTTTGTATATGCCAAAAACTACATTGCAGGTTATTTCAACTTCCCTTTACAAATTCAAGGGACCATTTGGAACAAACTGGCCTGTAATCTGTGCAGGTGTTGTAATTGCCGTTATTCCAACTTTGATTGCTTTCTTAACATGCCAGAAATACATTTACAGCGGTATGGTTACAGGTTCCGTTAAGGAATAGTTTCAGTACTTTTCTTTTATTGAAGGATATTTTATGAAAAAAACAAGTTTAGCAATGGCAGTGCTTTCTGCATCCTTAGGACTTTTATGTTCATGCCAGAAAGCAAGTGCTGCAGAAAAAGGCTTTGTATATATAGAAGACGGAAAGTTTGTAAAGGACGGCAAGGAATTCCGCTTTGCCGGAACAAACAACTATTACATGCATTATTCCCCGGACAAAATGATTACGGATGTCCTGGATGATGCACAGGCAATGGGTGTAAGCGTTCTGCGCTGCTGGGGTTTTCAGTTTGGCGTAAACAAGGAACACAATTCCTACGGAATGACGGAACCAGGAAAATACGGCGTGCCAGATTCCTTAAAGTCTACAAAGAAGAAGCCGGATGAATTCGGTTACCCTAGGGACACTTTTGAACGCCTGGACTTTACCATTGCAGAAGCAAAGAAACGCAACATTAAGCTTATCATTGCCATGAACAATTACTGGTCTGACTTTGGCGGCATTGAAAATGCGTCATCATGGCAGAAATGGTTTAACTTAAAGGATGGTGAAGAATTCTATAAGAATGCTAAATGCAAGGCAGCCTATAAGGAATTCTGCAAGTATCTTATTACACGCAAAAATTCCTTTACAGGAATCTGCAACAATGAAGAAAGCACCATCATGGCATGGGAACTTATGAACGAACCCAGAAACAGAAGCGATGTTTCAGGCAGGACATTAACTTCATGGGTTAAGGAAATGAGTGCTTACGTTAAAGAGCTTGCACCGCAGCAGCTTTGTGCCGTAGGCGATGAAGGCTACATGATAGACAAAAAGTTTGAACCTGTAGACGGCGAAGGCAAGCACTGCTACAACGGCTTTGAAGGTTCAGATTTTGATTCACTTATAAAGATTAAGACAGTGGATTTTGCTACATTCCACCTTTACCCTGAAACATGGGGAATTGCAGAAAACAGCCAGGAAGTCTGGGGTGAAGAATGGATCAGCAAACACATTGATTCTGCAAAGAAAGTAAACAAGCCTGTAATCATGGAAGAATACGGCACAAGTGCCAATGGCAAGCTAAACCGCTTAGGCGTTTACGATGCATGGAATTCCATTGCTTACGAAAAAGGCATTGCAGGTTCCATGTTCTGGATTTTAACTTCTTCCAACACTTACGAAAAGGCAGAAGGCGGAGACGGCATTTATGACGACTATGACGGTTTCAGAATCCGCAACGACAAAAGCAGTGTTTCTAACCTTTTGCAGGATTATGCAACACTTTTTGCAACAGGTAAAAAATCTGAAACTCTTAGCCAGCCGCGCTTTTATTTGATGTCTCCTGCAAAGAATCAGGAAATAAAAGGCGTTTACGAAATCACTGCAAAGTATCTTTGTGGAGATGACAAAACATTAAAGGCAAAAAGAGCAGAACTTTACTTTGACGGACAGCCTGCACCTTCTCCAAGAACATTAAACTACAACGTAAAGACAAACACTTACAGAATCAAATTTGACACCCTTGCCAATGCAAAGACATATCCTGACGGTTCAAAAATAAATGTAAAGGTTGTGTTTACAATGAGCGACGGTTCAACAAAAGAAACTGAAGCAAAGGAAGTTACGGTTTCCAACAAGGTAACTTATTCTGTCATTAAAAAATACGACTTTGCTACAGGCACGGAAAATGCAGAAAGCCTTGGCGCATACCAGGCAGAATTAAAGAGCATAGAACACACTTCATTGAACGGCGGCATGGTAAAGGTAAACTGTTCCTATGCCGGTGAAAACAACTGGGAAGAACTTAAAGTAAAGTTCGGCAAAATGAAGGAAGTTGCAAAGGCTGCCAAAATGGATTTTACCATTTACTACGAAAAGTCAAAGGCTATACCTCATGCAACAAAATCTGATGCAGGAGACAAGCTTCCTGGAGTTCAGCCTTACATTGCTTTTGATCCGGGCTGGGTAAAAACAGGGCTTAAGGAAAACAACGCATTCTTAAAGGATGTGCCTGTTGTAAAACTTGACGACGGCAATGAATATTACAAGGTTTCAGTTTCTCTGGAATTCTTCCAGAACCCTTCTTACACCTTTGTAACAATCTGCCCGACTTTAGGATTTGTAAAATACAACGGTGCAGTCTATATCGACGATGTAATCCTTTACAAAAAAGACTGAGGTAAAAATATGAAAATCTATGCCAACGACCTGAACGGAATGAAAGCAGAAATCCAGGCAGAATTAAAAAACCACATAATTCCATTCTGGGAAAAACTTAAGGACAATGACTTCGGAGGCTTTTATGGTCTGCTGGATTACAACCTTAACTTAGACAAGAAAGCACCCAAAGGATGCATTTTGAATTCACGCATTCTCTGGTTCTTTTCCAATGCCTATAAACTTTTAGAAGACAAGGAACTTGCACTGTGTGCAAACCATGCATGGAATTTCCTGAACAACTATTGCATGGATAAGGAAAACGGCGGCATTTTCTGGTCACTTAATTATGACGGCAGCGTGCTGGATTCCACAAAGCACACTTACAACCAGGCTTTTGCCCTTTACGCTTTAAGCAGCTTTTATGAAATTACAAAAAACAAGGATGTAATTAAAACAGCAGAATCTTTGTTCAATACAATAGAAGAAAAGTGCTGCGACGCAAAAGGCTATCTTGAAGCCTTTACAAAAGACTTTAAGCCGGAATCCAACGAAAAGCTTAGCGAAAACGGAGTTCTTGCAAGCAGGACGATGAACACCACCCTGCACGTGCTTGAAGCATACACGGAATATTACCGCGTTACAAAAAATGCAAAGGCCAAGGAACGGCTTATTTACATTCTGAATCTTGTTGCAGATAAAATCTGGAATGCTGACAATCGGCGTCAGAAAGTTTTTATGGACGATGATTACAATTCAATCATTGATTTGTATTCTTACGGCCACGACATTGAATCTTCATGGCTCATTGACCGCGCCCTTGAAGTTTTAAATGTAGAAGAACTTACACAGAAACTTACGCCCATAACTAAAGCCATGGCAGAACATACTTTTGAAGTTGCATACAAAAACCATTCCATGATGAACGAATGCGAAAAAGGCGTAGACAACGAAAAGCGTGTCTGGTGGATTCAGGCAGAAACAGTTGTTGGCTTTATGAATGAATTCCAGAAATCAGGCGATGAAAAATTCCTGCGTGCATCTTTAGACGTATGGGAATACATAAAGAAGTTCATCATTGACAAACGTGAAGGCAGCGAATGGTTCTGGGCCGTAGACAAAGACGGCAACCCGGACAAAAGCCTTGAAATTGTTGAACCATGGAAATGCCCTTACCACAACGGCCGAATGTGCTTTGAAATCATAAACAGAATTAAATAAATCAGGAGTAAAAAATGAAAGACAATATGACATTTGAAGCAAAGGTTGCTGAAATCCAGAACCGCTACGAAGACGTAATCAGCAAGAAAAACGAAAAGACTGACTTTTACAACGGCATCTACTGCCGCTACAAGAACCCGGTCTTGACCCGTGATTACATTCCGCCTTTCTGGAAGTTTGACTTTAACAAGGAAACAAACCCCTTCTTTATGGAACGCCTAGGAATCAATGCCGTATTAAATTCCGGCGCAATCATGCTTAACGGCAAATACTGCCTTGTTGCACGCGTTGAAGGCAACGACAGAAAATCTTTCTTTGCAGTTGCAGAAAGTGACAACGGCATAGACGGATTCAGGTTCCGAGACTACCCTGTTCAGCTGCCGGACACAAACCCGGAAGAAACAAACGTCTACGACATGCGCATTACACAGCATGAAGACGGCTGGATTTACGGCGTGTTCTGTTCAGAAAGCAAGGACACTTCCGTAAATGATTTAAGTGCAGCCGTTGCAGAAGCAGGCATTGTGCGCACAAAAGACCTTGAACACTGGGAACGCCTGCCAAACTTAAAGACACTTCATTCTCCGCAGCAGAGAAACGTTGTGCTTTTGCCGGAATTCGTAAACGGCAAATACGCTTTCTATACACGTCCGATGGACAGCTTTATTGACACAGGAAGCGGCAGCGGAATCGGCTTTGGCTTGTGCGACGACATTACCCATGCAGTAATCGATGAAGAAAAAATTACAAGCAGACGCATTTACCACACGATTACGGAATCTAAAAACGGTGCAGGTGCTGTTCCCATTAAATCAAGCAAAGGATGGCTGCACATTGCACACGGCGTACGAAACACGGCAGCAGGACTGAGATACGTGCTTTACTGTTTTGCAACGGATTTAAATGATCCGTCAAAAGTAATTGCAGAACCTTCAGGCCTTTTCCTTCAGCCTTTTGGTGCAGAACGTGTCGGAGACGTAAGCAATGTAGTATTTACAAACGGTGCCATCGTAAACAAGAAGAATGAAGTTTTCATTTACTATGCTTCAAGCGATACACGCGTTCACGTTGCAACAACAACCCTTGCACAGCTTGAAGACTACATCTTCAACACGCCAAAGGACCCTCACCGCTCTGTAGAATGCGTTCAGCAGAGATGCAAGCTTATAAGCAAGAACCTTGAACTTCTAAAAAAATAATAAACGGTAAACAAAGCAAAGGAGTAAATCATGATTAAGACTATCGGAACAACAATCAGCAACATGCCATGGGAAGAAAAACCTGCAGGATACAACCGCCCAATCTGGCGCTATTCAAAGAACCCTGTAATCGGACGCAATCCCCTTCCAAACGTAACACGCATTTTTAACAGTGCAGTAGCTCCATGGAAAGACGGCAAATTCGTAGGCGTATTCCGTGCAGAAACATGCAACGGCATTCCATACCTTTATTACGGATTCAGCGATGACGCACTCAACTGGAAGTTCAGCGACGGTGCAATTAAAATCACTGACGAAAAAGGCAACGACGTAAGCCCAAATTACGCCTACGATCCTCGCCTTATTAAAATCGATGACACTTACCACATTGTATGGTGTACGGACTTCCACGGTGCTTCCATCGGCATTGCTACAACAAAGGACTTTAAGACATTTACTACAAAGGGCAACGGATTTTTGCCATTTAACCGCAACGGTGTTTTGTTCCCAAGAAAAGTTGACGGCAAGTATTTAATGCTTACACGCCCTTCAGACAGCGGACACACACCTTTCGGCGATATTTTCCTTTCTGAAAGCGATGACCTTCTGCACTGGGGAAACCACAAGTGGGTAATGGGAAAATCAAAGGAATGGTGGCAGTCAGTAAAAATCGGTGCAGGATGTGCTCCTATTGAAACAGAAGAAGGATGGCTTTTGTTCTACCACGGAGTTACAGGCACATGCTCAGGATTCATTTATTCAATCGGTGCTGCAATCCTTGATAAAAATGATCCTTCAAAAGTAATCCACCGCTGCCAGAACTTCCTTCTTACTCCGGAAGAAGAATACGAAGAGCGCGGCTTTGTTCCAAGCGTAGTGTTCCCTTGTGCCGCACTTGTTGACGCTGCCACAAACCGCATTGCCATTTACTATGGCGCAGCAGACACAAACACAGCACTTTGCTTTACGACAGTAGACGAAACAATCGCCTACATCAAAAAGTACGACATGATGTAAGCAGGAGCAAAGAATGATTAAACTTGATGCCATTCACTGCCCTAAAATCTGGGGTTATGAAGACTGGATTGCTTCTACGCACATAGACGGCTGCCAGAAAGAATTCCTTGATTTTGTAAAGGCAGACTATCCCCTCATTGTAAAAGTAATCAAGGCAGACTCTACCCTTTCCGTTCAGGTTCACCCGGACGACAAGGACGCAGAAGAACTTGAAGGCAAGGGCATACGCGGCAAGACTGAATGCTGGTATATCCTTGATGCCACACCTGATGCAAAGCTTGTTTACGGACTGAAACCCGACGCAACATGCCAGAAAATTGCTGACGACATAAAATCAGGCACTCTGGAAAAAGACCTGCATTTTGTAAACGTTAAAAAAGGAGACTTTATTTTTATTCCGTCTGGAACAGTCCATGCCATTGGCGGCGGAATAAAGCTTCTTGAAATCCAGCAGTCAAGCAACGTAACTTACAGGCTTTACGACTGGAACCGCGGGCGGGAACTTCATGTAGAAAAAAGCCTTAAGGTTTTAAGTTCAAAGTCCATGTCAAAGATGCTGCCAGAAATTCAGCATTTTGATAAAAGTTTTACATGCAAGTACTTTGCACTGGAACTTTTGAGCGGAACAAACCTTAAAGCAGATGAAACTACGCTTTTGTTCCTGCTTGAAGGAAATAACGTAAATGTTGAATCCAGTGACGGCACAAAACTTGTGGTTGAAAAAGAAAACATCATTGCCGTAAAAGCCGGTGAAGAACTTAAGTTCAGCGGCAATGGAACGTTTATGAAAATCGTAGCAAAGTAAATTATAATGGAAGATTATGTATTTCCACAGTACTATATTCATAATGCTGCAGGTACTATCCGCAGAATACTGTAGGTACTGTCAGCAGAGTATTCTTGGTCCACGGAGAACGTGTTTATAGACGATGAAGACCATGGTTATAGTCCATGGAGAACGTTTTTATAGTCCCCAGGCAACATGATTACAGTCCTTGGAAAACATGATTATAGACGAATAATAAGATGCACGTAGTACCTGTATGTCTTAAGAAAAACTAATTTAAGAAGCTAAAGTGACCGTGCAATGCGGAAACCAATGTCGTTGGTATGGAAAGCTGGATCAACGCTGCGGCGGTAAGAAACTGCTGCTCCACTAGCATCAAAGTCCCAGTCACCGCCACGGATTATGCGTTCAGAACTTTCGTTGCCCATAGAATCTTTTACGGTTTCTTTACTGAAATTTCCTGGCAAATCATAACACCATTCCCATACATTTCCGGTCATGTCATATAATTTTAATTTGCTGGGTGATTTTTTACCTACTTCATGAATTTTAAAACCGCTGTTGCCGCGATACCAGGCAACTTCGTCTATAGAATTGCTTCCGGAATATGCATAATTCCAGTTTTTCTTATCATTCTGGTTTCCGCCGCGGGCAGCAAATTCCCACTCTGCTTCTGTCGGCAGACGATAACCATTGCTTCCTGTGCATGAAACATTTTCCCAGCCTTTACCGGCATCATCGTATGATAAGTTTTTCCAGTCTATTTCATTGCCGTCTGCTTTAACACTGTAATATGGTTCAAGACCCGTCTTTAGGCTCAGCTTGTTGCAGAATGTTATTGCTTCAAACCAGTTTACCCATTCTACAGGACGCAGTTTCTGATTTTCATCTTCTGCCAGATCTTCCGTAACCTCACTTGGATTTATTCCCATTACAGCTTCAAAAAATTCTTCCGTAACTTCATACTGGCCGATGGCAAAGGCACTTAAAGTTACATCGTGTCCTTCCGTAAAAATTTCACTGGCATTGGAATCGCTGCCTTTTATTAATGCTGTTTTTTCTTCAGGGATTGCAACTACCATAGCTGTTTTCTGATAAGATTTTCCGTCTAGCCGGATGTCAAGTTTTTTTTCTCTGCCGCTGCAAGACATAAGGCACATAATCATGCTGAATATAAAAGTAAATCCAATTAATTTTTTCATCTATAACCCCGGAACATCGGTTTTTCTCCGAATGGATATTAGTGAAAATCCTGATTTTTGTTAATAAGTTTTATGTTAAAAACAACACAAGGTGAACTTATAGCAGAATTTTATTAACTTTTTTTAAGAAATATTTCAAATTCGTGCACTTTTTTTATTTTTTTTTAAAATAATATATATAGAATGAAAAACAAAATTTGTGACTACAGCAACCTGAACAGACATCCGGACATCCGGGAATTGACTCTTGCAAACGGAATTTCTTATCCTAGTGATGAGGAACTTATCATGCTGATTCTTGGCAGGGGAATTAAAGGAAACCCCATTGCCCAGCTTTCTGACAAGGTTATTTCGGCAATCAATGCAAGCAACGACGACAACCTTATGGAAAACCTGACTGCAATTCCCGGCATGGGTGATTCCAGGGCTCTTGCCGTTTCCGCAGCCATTGAACTTGGCAGGCGGCGGCGCGGTTACCTGCATTCAGTTGTCAGGAATACAAAAGACATTATTCAGTATGTCCGCCAATACAGCCTTGAACCTTCCGAACACTTTATAACCATAACAACCAATGGCGCACAGGAGATTTTAAGCACACGGGTTGTTTCAGTGGGCACTGTAAACAGGGCTTTGATTCACCCCAGGGAAGTTTTTGCCAGTGCCGTTGCAGAACATGCATCGGGAATAATATGCTGTCACAATCATCCGTGCAATCAGTGCTACCCCAGCGATGCCGACATAGAATCTACAGTTCAGCTTCAGAAGGCATCGAAGATTTTAGGCATTTCCTTTCTTGACCATATAATCATTACAAGGGACAGCTACTTTAGTTTTCTGGAACATGGATTACTGTCAGAAAATTGACCTCCGTGTCAATTTTCTTTCCCGAGTTTTGCGATGCAAAACTCTCAGGGCTGTTTTGCTTACCTTTCATCACGCCCTCCATGGCTTTATGGAGCTTTTTGCATTGTTGCTTAACTTTGCAAGACCTCCGTGTCAATTTTCTGAAGACGACTTTTGCGTAGCAAGAGTCGCATGGCTGTTTTGCTAAACTTTTCATTGCGTCGTCCATGGTTTTATAGATTTTCCGGTACTTTAGTCTTCACCAGAATGACTTATTTCCATGGCTTTTGCTTTTACGGCTTCGTATAGTTTTTGCCCGTCGTTTTTGTTTTCTGCAATAAGGCGGACAAAAACAGAACCACAGACTACGGCTTCTACAGAAGAAGCAAGGAGTGCAGACTGACTTCCGCTGCTTATGCCGAATCCGCCGCAAATCTTTGAACCGCCAGCACTTACTTTTTTAAGGAAAGCAATTGTAGCTTCGTCAATTTTTGTTTCCGTTCCAGTAATGCCGGTGCGCAAGGCTGCATAAATATAAGGGAAGCCTGCATCTGCCATTTTACCCAGCCTTTCAGGACTCATGCCTGGTGCTGCAACGGGAATGTTTACCATGCCGTTTTCTTTGCAGGCTTCAGTCAAGCCTTCATCAAAATCAAAAGGCAGGTCCGGAACAATCATCCCCTTAACGCCGGCAGCAGCAGCCTTTTTGCAAAAGTTTTTTATGCCGGGAGTGTAAACAAGACTGCCGTAACTCATTATATAAATGGGAATATGCGGAAATTCCTTATGAACGGTTTCTATAAACTTTAATCCGTCTGCAGTTTTATATTTTCTATTTAATACTTCAGTGCATGCACTTTGAATGGCAGGTCCGTCTGCACTAGGATCACTGAAAGGAAGCTGAATTTCAAGTATGTCTGCTCCGCCTGCAACTAAGGCTCTGGCTGCAATAAGGGAAAGTTCGTCTGTAGGGAAGCCAGCAACAAGATGGCTCATTAATTTTATTTTGTTCATAATAGTTTCTCCGGTTTTATTTCATTGATTCTGCATTGTGAATGTCTTTATTTTCTTCAAGGCGTTTAAGTTCACTAAGCAGGAACTGCTTCCATTCTTCCGGGCGGAATACAGGACAAGTTATGAAAATGTCTTTGTCTCCGCGGCCGCTCATGTTGATTATTATGGCTTTGTCTTTTGGAAGTGCTGGAGCAAGTTTTATTGCTTCCACACCGGCATGGGCACTTTCCATGGCAAAGAGAACGCCTTCATTTTTTGCAAAGAACTTTATGGCATCTAAAACTTCTTTATCCAGTGCAGAAGTAAATTCTATGCGGCCTTTTTTTCCAAGGGCTGCAAGCTGTGGTCCAATGCCGCAGTAGTCAAGTCCGGCAGAAATTGAACGTGTGGGCAAAGTCTGGCCGTCATCGTCTAAAAGAAACCTTGATTTATACCCCTGAAGAATTCCGTTGCGGCTTGCATTGCCCGTCATTCTTGAAGCATTTTCTCCCTGCCCGGGACCAATGCCGCCTGCTTCTACGGCAATAAGGCGAGGAGTCTTTTCTTCAATAAATGGAGCAAAAAATCCAATGGAATTAGAACCGCCACCACAGCATGCAATTAAAGCGACTATATCAAGGTTTCTTTCTTCTGCCTGCCTTTTTACTTCCCTGCCGATTACAGACTGAAATTCACGGACAATATCCGGAAATGGAGCAGGCCCTAATGCTGAGCCAAGGCAATAGTGTGTCGTATCAGGATTTGCAGCCCAGTCGCGCATTGCTTCATTTACGGCATCTTTTAAAGTGCGGCTGCCGGAAGTTACGGACTTAACTTTTGCGCCATACATTTCCATGGAAGAAACATTGGGCTGCTGACGGCGCACGTCAACTTCTCCCATGTAAATGGTGCAGTCAAGACCAAGCTTTGCACATGCAGCGGCTGTAGCCACACCGTGCTGGCCTGCACCCGTTTCTGCAATTATTCTTTTTTTGCCCATGCGTTTTGCAAGAAGACACTGGCCTATGGCATTGTTTATTTTATGGGCGCCTGTATTTGCAAGCCCTTCAAGCTTTATGTAAATCTGTGCACCGCCCAAAATCCTGCTTGCTGTTTCTGCATGCAAAAGTGGTGTTTCACGTCCTATATAATCACGCTGAATTGTCTTTAGTTCTTCTAAAAAAACTTTATCCTGCATTGCTTCTTTGAATGCAGTTTCAAGTTCATCCAGCGGACGGCGTAAAACTTCTGCTACATACTTGCCGCCAAATTCATCAAAAAATCCATTATCAGAATAAACCATTTTATACCTCTTATTTTTGTGTATTTAATACTTGAAAAAACTTTTCAATCTTAGCTTTATCCTTTATGCCAATGTCAGAACCTTCAAGACCACCTGAAACATCAATTAGTTCCGGATTATATCTATCTATAATAGAAGAAATATTTTCCGGATTTATGCCGCCTGCAATCCATTTTGCATTTGCAGGTAAAGCATCTTTGTTTTTTGAATCAACAAGAACTCTTGCTTCACCTTTTTCATAAAGAACTTTCATCTGTTCCTGAATGCTGCCATTCTTTTCCGTAACTGCAAAATAATGAGGAATGTTTTCCAGCAGTTTTTTATTTTTTGCTTTTACTTCATCATAAGAAATTCCATGTAGCTGAATAAAATCAAGTTCTCCCTTTAACACAAGGAAACAGGCTTCCTCTGCTTCCTGTCCTGTAACATCAGTTATAACGGCAACTTTCAGAATCTTAAGTTTTTTTAATTCCTGCCGCATGGCGTTAAACTTTGGACCGTAAACATTGCGTCCGTATTTTTTTGAAAAGATAAATCCTGCAAAGTCTGCACCAAGATTTTCTGCAAGAATTACATCTTCAATTCTTGTAAGGCCGCAGATTTTTACAAGCGGCTTTTTCCTGCCTGCAATTTTTTCTGCCATTTTAACCATTGTTTTACCGTAAAGATTTTCTTCAGATGATTCAAAAGCTTCTATATATTTAACTGCATTTTCCGGATTTTTTGCTGCAGCTTCTCCAAGAAGAATTCCATGGAATCCCATGGCACCGATTTTTTCTGCAGCATCCGGTGTGGTTATTCCGCTTTCAAAAATTACTTTGCCGCCAAGAATCTTTTTCATGGATGCAGGCACAAGCAGGTCAATGGTAAAGTCTTTTAAATTCCTGGAATTGACGCCGCAGACAATTACATCATCATACTGCTGTTTTACTTTTAGAACTTTTTCTGCATCTTCTTTTGTCCGCACTTCAACTAAAGCACTTAATCCAAGTTCCTTACATTTTTTTGCCATGGAAAGAATCTTTTCAGGACTTAAAATTCCTGCTATTAAAAGAACTGCATCTGCACCACAGAGGTAAGATATTTCAACTTCTTCTTCTGAAATTAAAAAATCTTTTCTAAGAACAGCCACATCATCTACGGCATTACACACATCCATTAAATACTGCAGGCTCCCCTTAAAATAATTTTCTTCCGTTAAGCAACTGATGGCTCTGGTACCACAGGCCCTGTATTTTCTGGCTGTTTCAGTAACATTTAAATCCGGAACAATGTCTCCTTTTGAAGGCGATGCTTTTTTTATTTCAAGGATTACTCCTTTTTCTTTCATAAATGGAACTACAGGTCTTGTTCTTGTTTCAGGAATTTTATAACCAAAGGTAAAGCCTTTTTCTGCAATGTCTTTTTTACGCCGCTCTACAATTTCTTCAACAATATTTCTTTCCATATTATTTTCCTATGCGGCTGAAAGTTCTTTTGAAACTTCCTGAATCTGCTTAACTTTAGCAAGGGCTGTTCCATCTTCAATTGCCTTTAATGCCGTTTTATAACCTTCTTCTAAAGTTTTTGCCCTGCCTGCAACGTAAAGAATTGCACCTGTGTTAAGGGCAACGGCACACTTTATGGTTTTTCTTCCTTTGCCGTTAAGAATTTCCATGGCAAGCCTTGCATTTTCTGTTCCGTTGCCGCCCATAAGTTCATTTTCCATGCAGTCTGTTATTCCCAATTTCTTCGGATTAATTTCATACTGGCTTTCTTTACCCTTTTCATCAATTTCATAAACATCTGTAATTGCAACAGGGCTTATTTCATCGTAACCGTCACGGCTGCATACAACCATTACTCTTTTTGCACCAAGTGCTTTTGCAGTGCGTGCATAATCCTGCATTAAGCTTTTTGAATAAACGCCAAGCACTTCGTATTCTGCACTGGCAGGGTTAAGCAAAGGACCCATGATATTGAAAATTGTTTTTATACCCAAAGCCTTTCTGACAGGTGCAGCAAAACGCATGGCAGCATGATAGACAGGTGCCATTAAAAAACCAAAGCCTGTCTGCTTAACAAGTTCTGCCGTTTTATCAGGACCTGCCATAATGTTTACGCCCATGTTTTCAAAAAAGTCTGCTGCTCCTGATTTTGAAGATACTGCCCTGTTACCATGTTTTGCAACTTTCTGACCGCAGGCACTTGCTACCAATGCAGACATGGAAGAAATATTAAACGAACCTTTTCCGTCTCCCCCAGTTCCAACGATTTCCGCAAGGCCACTTTCTTTTAACGGAAATGAAGTCTTTACTTTTAGAAGTGCTTTTGCACAGCCCGTCATTTCTGAAGCAACGGGATTTTTTGCCGCCATTGCGACAAGAATTGCAGCCATCTGACGTTCGTCCATTGTTCCGTCTGCAACACTTTCCATAAATTCAAAGGCCTGTTGTTCCGTTAAATCCTTTTTAACAATAAGCTGATTCAGATAAGAAGCAACGTTGATATTGTCTCTGTGATAGTTTAAAAATGCTTTTATTAATTTCTGACAGCAGTCAGATGCTATTGATTCCGGATGAAACTGAATACCTTCAAGCGCAAAGATTTTATGGCGGATTCCCATAATGTCTCCGTCTTTTGCACGTGCTGTAATTTCAAAATCTTCCGGCAAAGTATCTTCATCAATGACAAGGGAATGGTAGCGTGTAAATTTACAGGCCTTTCCGATTGTTCTAAAAATGCCGCGGCCGTCCAGATTGATTTCTTCTACTACACCGTGCTTTATAAATTTTGCATTTTTTATTTTTGCACCAAAAGCTTCACCTATTGCCTGATGACCAAGGCATATTCCAAGAACAGGAATTTTACCTGCAAAATATTTTATTGCTTCTTCACTTATTCCAGCCTGTGATGGAGTTCCCGGTCCGGGTGAAACAATGAGCTTTGATGGATTCATGGCAACTATATCTTCAAGTTTAAATTCATCATTGCGCACTACTTTTATTTCTTCTTCTGTTGCAACCTGAACTGCCTGCACTACATTAAATGTAAAACTGTCGTAATTATCTATAACTAAAATCATTTTGTCCTCCGCTTATTTTGTTAAGGTGTCTATTAAGGCACCAAGTTTTTCACAGGTTTCCGTATATTCCCGTTCCGGGTCTGAATCATAAACAATTCCGCCACCGGCCTGCAGCGTCCATACATTTTTCTGTCTTAATGCGCTTCGGATTGTTATGCAGAAATCAAGGTCTCCGTTGCCCTGAACATAACCTACAGCACCTGCATAAAAACGACGCTTGCATTTTTCAAGTCCGCTTAAAATCTGCATGGCACTTATTTTAGGAGCACCGGAAACTGTTCCTGCAGGAAAGGCTGCCCTTAAAACTTCTATAGGCTTTATTCCGTCTTTTACAAAACCTTCTGTATTTGAAACCATATGAATTACATGGCTGAAAAGTTCACATTCCATAAACTGGGGAACTGTAACGCTGCCTTTTTTGCAGACACGTCCTAAATCATTGCGTGCTAAATCTACAAGCATTAAGTGTTCTGCCCGTTCCTTTGGATTTGAAAGAAGTGTATTTTTAAGCTCTTCATCCTCTGTTTCTGTTTTACCGCGACGGATTGTTCCTGCAATAGGATGAATTGAAGCCTTTCCATTCCGGACCCGAACAAGGCTTTCAGGGGATGCGCCCGTAAGCTGAAAGTCTCCAAAATCAATATAAAAAAGATAGGGACTTGGATTTACTTTCCTTAACTTGCCGTAAACATTTAAACCGCTTGCATCGCATTCAATCTTTACTCTTCGGCTTGGAACTGCCTGAATAATGTCTCCTGCAACAATGTGCTTTTTTAATGCTTCAACTTTCTGAATATATTCTTTTTTAGATTCTTCCAAATCCGTAAGCATTTTATATTCAAAATGAACAGGCGGTTCTTCTACATAGGAAAAATCCATGTCGTTTATGCGCTTTACAAGTTTTTCTACAGCGGCATTCAAATCAATCTGATGTTCATTGTAATTTAACCCGAAGATGTGCATTGTTTCTGTGTAGTGGTCAAAAACTATATAAATATGACCGGCAACAAATAGACTTTCAGGAATTTTAAGTTCATCTTTCTGCTCGTAAAACTTTATGTTGTCGCAGCGTGCAGCAAATTCATAGGAAAGATAGCCAAGACCAGATGCAGGTACCGGTATTTCTTTTTCTGCACCTGCCGCAAAGTTTTTATTCTGTTCTGCAACATACAATACAGCATCAAGAATGTCGGCCTCCTTTTTGTGGCCTAAGGCATCACGGCTGTCTGTAATTTTTGAATCAAATGGAATTCTTTTTCCATCAACAATAAATCCAATGCCATCCTCGTCCTGAATTATTTTGAATGCTTCTTCTGTCATTAAGATAGAATAACGCTCCCTGCCTTTTGCAAAACTTGCAGATTCAAGAATTGCAGTTGCGTTAATTTTTCTTGCCAGAGAATAAGGAGTGTATCTTTCTGAAGATAGACATTTATAAACTGTATTCATATATTCCGCCTTGCTGTTAATTTACCTTCGTTACTCCAGGTAGTAACGTTTCTTTAAGCAGTAACATACAACTGATTACAGATTCTGTCAATAGAAACACAGGATTTTATAAAAATAAAACTTAAGAACATCCGTTATGGAAAATTGAAATTTGCATAAAATAGAAGTATAGTTTTCCTATGAAGTTATTTACAAAAAATCAGGTTGTTTTTTATTCAGCTCTTACAGGAATTGCCACGGCTGCAGTCTTTTCTGCAGCATTTGTTCTTGCAAAAGGAAAATTTACTAAGACAGATACAGAACAGACTTCTTATAATTCAGCCATTGAAAATTCGGATTCTGCAAATGCAAAGGAAGAGCAACCCGTTTTAAAAGTTGCAAACAACGATGGCACATATACACAGGATGAACTTCAGAATATTTCTGTATATGAAAAATGCAATGAAGCAGTTGTAAACATTACAACACAGACTATGGGCTATAACTGGTTTCTTGAACCTGTAATAACGGGAAGCGGTTCAGGCTCAGGTTCAATCATCGACAAGCGCGGTTATGTAGTCACAAATGTTCACGTAATTGAAGACGCAGCAACAATAAATATTTCTTTGGCTGACGGTTCTAACTATGAAGGCAGGGTCGTAGGTAAAGACGTTGAAAGCGACATTGCAGTGTTAAAATTCGATCCTGATCCAAAAACTGTTTTAAAGACAATTCAGTTTGGAACATCAGACGCACTAAAAGTAGGGCAGAAAGTAATTGCCATCGGTAATCCTTTTGCCCTGGAACGCACCATGACTACGGGAATAATTTCCGGCCTGGGCAGACCTATTCAGGAAAGTTCCAATGTAATAATCCGCAACATGATTCAGACTGATGCCGCCATTAACCCGGGAAATTCCGGCGGTCCGCTTTTAGACAGCCAGGGACGCATGATCGGAATAAACACAATCATTTATTCAAAGTCAGGTTCTTCAAGCGGAGTCGGTTTTGCAATTCCCGTAAGCACGGCACGCAGGGTTGTCCGTGATTTACTGACTTATGGAAAAGTTAACCGCGGAACAATTCAGGCTTCTTTTGTTCAGAACACAAGCCGCATTGCTTCCTATGCAGGGTATAAAATCAATACAGGACTTCTGGTAAACAAAGTTCGCCCTGGAAGCCTTGCTGCAAAAGCAGGTTTAAAAGGCGGAACCCAGGCCGTGCAGTATGGAACATTTAATCCGCAGACAATTTATCTTGGCGGCGACATAATCATAGAAGTTGATGGAATCAGGATTGACGGTCTTGCAGATTACTACAGTGCCCTTGAAGATAAAAAACCAGGAGACAAGGTAAACATTACGGTTTACAGAGACGGACACAACATAGAATTAACACTGGAACTGGAAAACTAAAATGAGATTATTCAAAGTTGAATCAAAGTTTGAACCTAGCGGAGATCAGCCTGAAGCAATTGCAAAACTTGTAGAAGGCTTTAAGCGCGGAGATAAATATCAGACATTAAAAGGCGTAACAGGTTCCGGTAAAACATTTACCATGGCAAAAATCATAGAAGCAGTTCAGCGCCCTACTTTGATTATCAGCCACAACAAAACCTTAAGTGCTCAGCTTTACAGGGAATTTAAAACCTTTTTTCCAAACAATGCCGTAGAATATTTTGTAAGTTATTACGATTATTATCAGCCGGAAGCCTATGTTCCTGCCCGGGACTTATATATAGAAAAAGATGCTTCCGTAAACCGCGAAATCGATAAGCTTCGCCTTGCAGCAACATACGCCCTTATGGAACGCCGTGATGTAATAATCATTGCTACAGTCAGCTGCATTTACGGTTTAGGCATGCCGGATTTATATAAAGAAATGCGTGTTCATTTAACCCGTGGGGAAGAAATCGACATGCACAAACTTTCACTTAAGCTTTCTGAAATCCAGTATCAGCGCAATGACATGGTTTTTGAACGAGGCAATTTCAGGATTCATGGTGATGTTATAGAAATCTTTCCAACCTACATGGAAACAGATGAGGCATACCGCATTGAACTTGACTTTGATGAAGTAGCAAGAATACGCCGCTTTGATGTAATGAACGGAAACACAATAGAAGAACTTGATGAACTTCAGCTTTACCCGGCCAAGCACTTTGTCGTTCCAAAAGAAATGATGTCCAGCGTTACGGAAAGAATCCAGAAAGAAATGGAAACTGCCGTAGAAGACTTAAGGTCAAAAAACAAACTTCTTGAAGCTGAAAGGCTTAAAACACGCACAACTTATGACATGGAAATGATGAAGGAAATGGGATACTGCAGCGGCATAGAAAATTATTCTGCCATAATTGCTGGCAGAAAACACGGAGACCCGCCAGCTACACTTCTTCATTATTTTCCTGATGACTTTTTATGCCTTATAGACGAAGCCCATGTTACTGTTCCGCAGATCGGAGCCATGTATGAAGGTGACCGCTGCCGCAAGCAGAATTTAATAGACTTCGGTTTCCGTTTGCCAAGTGCTTTGGACAACCGTCCGTTAAAGTCTGATGAATTTTTTGCAAAGATGAATCAGGTAATCTACGTAACTGCAACTCCGCGCCCGCAGGAAGTCAAGCAAAGCACCCAGGTTGTAGAACAGCTTATACGCCCTACCGGACTTCTGGATCCTATAATTGAAGTACGTCCAACAGAAGGGCAGATGCAGGACATTTATAAGGAAGTCCAGAAGCGCATAGAAAAAAATGAGCGCAGCCTGATTCTTACACTTACAAAAAAGATGGCAGAAGATTTAACTGATTATCTGAGCAACCTTAATTTAAAAGTTAAATATATTCATTCAGAAATTGATACTTTTGAACGTGTTGAAATTCTAAAGTCCCTTCGCCTTGGAGAAATTGACGTTCTTATAGGAATCAACCTTTTAAGGGAAGGAATTGACCTGCCTGAAGTTTCCTTTATTGCCCTGCTTGATGCAGACAAAATAGGTTTTTTACGCAGCACAACAAGCCTAATTCAGATTGCAGGACGTGCAGCACGCAACGCAGACGGAACAGTTGTAATGTATGCTGACAGAATGAGCGACGCAATGAAAGAAACCATTGAAGAAACAAAACGACGACGCAGCATTCAGGAAGCATATAATAAGGAACACGGCATTGTTCCAAAAACAATTATTAAAGCAGTTGAAAATATTCTTGAACATCCTGACGGAGATAAAGAAGAAAACGCTGTTGAATCTGGTGACGCATATTTAAATGAAGTTAAGAAAAACACAAACCTGTTCAACAAAAAAGACAGAAAGAAATTAATCGATCTTCTTAAAAAAGAAATGACAGAAGCTGCTGAAAGGCTTGATTATGAAACGGCTGCCATTTACAGAGATCAGATTCAGGACATTCAAAAGCAATGGGAAAAGCATTAGCCATTTTAGATGCCGGCACCTTTCTAAACTTTTCCCGCAAGAATTGTCTTCGACAATTCTTGAAAGTCTGTTTAGAAAATGGGGGGGGGAAAAAAACATTCACGAACTTCCCTAGAAGTTCGTCGGCGAAAGTTTCTTAAGCTACAATGCTCAAAGAGACAAGTGCTTTCGCCGACAATTCTTGTAAAGGTCGCATATAATACAGGAGGAAATATGAAAAAAACAATTTCATGTATTTTTGTCTTAAGCCTGGCAATCAGTGCTTTTTGTGCAGGCTTTACTGCAGGCAAAACAGTTTACGTTTCTGTAAAAACAGCAAAGGTAAAAAACGGAACATCATTCTTTGCTAAAAACGTAGGAAACGTTTCTTACGGAAACTCAGGAACTGTAGTTCAGTCTAACGGGAAAAACACGCAGGTAAAATTTTCCAATGGTGTAACAGGCTGGATTACAAACGGAAGTTTAAGTTCAAAAAAAATCGTTGCTTCAACTGGTTCTGCAGGAAGGGTTTCTACGACGGAACTTGCAAACGCAGGTAAAGGATTTTCTGCAGAAGCTGAAAAAGCATTTAAATCATCAAACAAAAACCTTGACTACAATGACGTTGACGAACTGGAAAAGGTTTCGGTTTCAGATGCTGAAATTCAGAACTTCATAGAAGAAGGCCACTTAAGCAGAGGAGAAGAATAATGAAAACTAAATTACACTTTTTAACGGCAGCAATTTTAGCTTCGGTTTTATCTATTTCATGCGCAACTTCTTCCATGCTGACGGATGCCCTTGCAACAGCAGGACAGGCTGCAAAAGATGCAGGATATTCAGATGCAGGTGACGTTTTAACTGCAACTTCTTCTGCATCAAAAGCCATGGAAGCCATTACTCCTGAAAATGAATATTACATTGGCAGAGCCGTTGCTGCTACAGTTTTAACAAACTATAAAAAAGAAACATCTGGCAGCCAGCAGATTTACCTTAATAAGATTGTAAATGTTCTTGCAGTTAATTCTTCAGAAGCAGAACCTTTTAACGGCTACCATGTAATGATTTTAAATTCAGATGAAGTAAATGCCTTTGCAACAAGCGGCGGCCACATTTTCATTACAAGGGGGCTTTTAAATACTGCCAAATCAGAAGATGAAGTTGCAGCAGCCCTTGCACACGAAATGTCTCATGTTCAGCTTAAGCACAGCCTTAAGGCAATCAAAACAGGCAGATGGACAAGTGCAGGAATTTCTGTTTTAAACACAGCAGCAAAATTCACGGATGAAGAACTTGCTTCTTCTTTAGACGGCATGGTAAATGACCAGATTACAACTTTAGTAAACAACGGTTATTCACAGAAGCAGGAATTTCAGGCAGACAAACAGGCTTTAACACTTCTTGCACAGTCAGGATACAATCCTACCGCAATGCTTGATATGCTTAATTCTCTCAATGAAGTTCAGGGAAGTTCCGGCTCCGGAATGTTTAAGACACATCCTACACCTGTTAAGCGTATTGAAAAAATAAAAGCAGAACTTAAAGAAGTCCAGGCTCCACAGGATACAAGTTCTTACAGGAAGGCAAGATTTGCAAAAGCAAAATAAAAAAAATCATTTAATTCAGGCGGCAATTTCCATAATTGTAATTTTTATAGTGTCAATGGTGCTGCTTGCTTCCGGCGGATTTTCTGTCCTTGAAAAAAAATCCTATGATTCAAGGGCAAAATACGCATCCGGCAAAACAAATGTTTCCGACAGGATTGCCCTTGTTTTACTTGATAAAGAAAGCCTTACCTGGGCGCAGGAAGTTCACGGCTGGAGCTGGCCATGGCCAAGGGAAGCTTACGCTAAACTTACAAAATACTTTAACCGTGCCAATGCCTCTAGCCTTGCCTTTGATATGATTTATTCCGAGACTTCCCTTTACGGAAAAGAAGATGACAAATCCTTTGCAAAGGCAAGTTCAGATTTTGGAAAAGTAATTCAGACCGTTTACTATGAAAACCAGGAAAGCACCAGCGGAACTTACCCCATTGAAGTTTTAAGAAATTCTGCCGCAGCCATTGGGAACGTAACTTCCAGTGCTGATAAAGAAGACCGTGTTATCCGCAGGAATCTTTTTTATACAAAGGCAGGCAGCAGGGAACCGGCACTTTCCGTTGCAAGTTTAAAAGTTGCAGGAGAAGATGCTGATGTTTCTGAAATCCCGGAGGCAAAAGAAGGCGGCATGTATATCCGCTTTGTTGATGCCCTTGAACGCTTTGTTCCATACAGTGCCATGACAATTCTACAAAGCGAAGAACTTTTAGAAACTTCTGAAAGCCAGGCTTCCGCAAATATTTCATTAGCTTCTAATCCGGATTTTGTTCCGCCAGAACAGTTTGAAAACAACTTTGTTTTCTTTGCCCTGTATGCACCTGGACTTTTTGATGTCTGTGCAACTCCAGTTTCTTCAACATATCCGGGAGTCGGAATCCATGTCTGCCAGCTTAATTCCATTTTAAACCAGGATTATTTGAAAGATATTCCGGCAGGTACTTCTGTTATTCTGATTTTATTTTCCATTATTGGCGGATTCATTCTTGCAAAGTCTGTCCGTCAGGAAAAGAATTCTTCACTTGCAGTAAAAACTTTTCTTGCAATTTTAATCTGCTTTGCCTACGCAGGTGCAGCATACGCCTTGTTTAATGAAGGTTTTATTTTGCCGGTGATTCTTCCTGTATTTGGATTTACTGCTGCATACCTTACGGCAATTTTTGAAAACTATTTAAATGAAGGTCATCAAAAAAGGTTCATAAAATCTGCATTCAAGCATTATTTAAGTGCAGACGTTATTGAACAGCTTATCGCAAATCCTGATTCACTCCATCTTGGCGGAGAAGAAAAGGAAATTACGGCGTATTTTTCTGATGTTCAGGGATTTACTTCCATTTCTGAAAACCTTTCTCCAACTGAACTTACGGAATTGCTTAACGTTTACTTAAGTGCCATGACAGACATCATTCAGGATTACGGCGGATATGTAGACAAGTATGAAGGCGATGCCATTGTTGCTTTTTTTGGCGCACCGGTAGATCAGAAAGACAATGCAAAACGTGCAGTTGATGCAGCCCTTGCATGCCAGAGAAAACTTGAAGAAATGCAGGAAGAACTTGTTAAGGTTTCTAAAAAGCCATTTATCCAAAGAATCGGACTTAACACAGGAAAAGCCATTGTTGGCAACATGGGGAGTAAATCAAGATTTAACTACACCATGATGGGAGACACCGTAAATCTGGCAAGCCGTCTTGAAGGAATAAACAAGCAGTTTGGAACTTTTACCATGTGCTCTGAAGCAACAATGAAAAGTGCCATTGAAAACGGAAGTGAATATGCATTCCGTCCGCTGGCAAACATTGCGGTAGTAGGCAAAAAAACCGGCGTTCAGGTTTTTAACCCCATGACAAAAAAAGAATTTGATTCCATGGCAGAAATAAGAAAGAACTATGATGAAGCATACAAAGAGTTTGTTGCAGGCGACTTTAAAACTGCAAAAGAAACTTTTGCGGCTACAGCAGAAAAAGACGCTCCGTCAGCAAAGTTTGTGGATAAATGCCAGCACATGATGGAAAATCCACCGGAACACTGGGATGGCATCCTAAGGGCAACGGAAAAGTAGTAATGCACAAGAATTGCCATTGACAAAACCCCTTGTATTCTATAAAATCCTAGAACTTGTAATTGAAATTATTTTTAGGTAGGTAATATTATGTCAAGAACATGTGATGTTTGTGGAAAGCACCCAGTACACGGAAACAAAGTATCTAAGTCATACAACCACACACGCCGCCAGTGGAAGCCAAATCTCCTTAAGGTTAAGACAGAAATCGAAGGTCAGACAATGACACTTAAGATTTGTGCACAGTGTCTCCGCGCAGGATGGATTACAAAGAAAATCAACGTAACACCAGCAAACGCAGGTGCACCGAAGGCTGAATAATTTTTATCATGCCCGATTTAATCCCGTCTAATTCAGGCGGGATTTTTTTATACTTCCAGTTCCATTCCGTCAAAGGCAGGCCCTATATAGCCGCCCTTATTTTTTACTTCCTTAAGTTTTGGATATCTGTCAATTATTGCATCAACAAATTCCTGAATCTGCCAGTGAAAAAGATTATGTGTAATATGAGTCAGATATACGTTTTCAGGATTCAGTTTTTCAGCTGCTTCAAGTGCCTGTTCAAAAGAAAAATGTGTTGAATGGGGAGCAAACCTTAAACCGTCAATTACAAGATGCTTAATATTTCCTGCAAAAGACAAAATGCGCTCAATAGACTTTTCCGGCAGAAAGTTTAAATCCGTAAGATAAACAATGCTTTTATACACACCGCTGGCATCCTGCCTTAAAATCCAGCCCGAATCATCAAGATAGCCATGCTTAATCATTACAGGAAGAATTTCAATTCCGCCGATTTTAAGCGGATTACCTTCATTAAAACCTTCAGTGGAAGTTGCATTTATTTTTGGCTTGCCACCGCCCTGCCTGACTTCTTTAAAAATATAATTAAACCTGTGGCGTATATCATCAATAACTTCTTTATGGGAATAAACAGGAAGCCCATTGCCGCTTGTTTCTTCTCCCGTAACCTTTCCTGCACCATAGGATTTTGAATGGCTGAAAATCCTTAAATCGTCAATGCCATGAAGATGATCTGCATGGGAATGTGTAAGCAAAACTGCATTTACTTTTTTTATACCATAACGCAAAGCCTGAATCCTGAATTCCGGACCCACATCAATAAGGACTGCTTCCGGCTCCTTTACATAAGCACTGCATCTTAACCTGTTGTCTTTAGGATCTGCTGAGCGGCAGACTTTGCAATTACATCCGATTACAGGAACTCCATGACTTGTTCCCGTTCCAAGCAACACCATTTTCATATTTTTAATAGTAATATAAAATTCATTAAATTAATACAAAAAAAACAGGGAATGAATAAAACTATTCATTCCCAGAAAACTGAGCAAAAACCTGCCTTGAAATAATTTTTTGGAGGCTAAGTATTTCTTGGATTTCCGGAATTCAGAAACTGCCCTTCTTGCTGTAAAGGCAAAATCTATTCCGGAAAATTAAACAGCACGGATTTTTTCCACTGCAGCTTTCATGTGCTTTACGGCACGTATTTCTGTCTGGCGGACTGCTTCAGGACTTACGCCGATAATTTTAGAAACTTCGCGTAATGTCTTGGCCTGAAGTTCGCCATCAAAATTATAGCGGTACCACAAAACACAGCGTTCTTTGCCGGGCAAAGAATTCATAAGGGATCTTACGGTCTCCTTTTCTTCTTCTTTCATTAACATTTCTTCAGGAGAATATGTTGTATCAGGAAGAATATCACCGAGAGTAACAGAATTATCTTCATCACTAACTTCTACATCCAGAGATGCAACAGTATAGGAATAATTCAGATATTCTGTAACTTTATCTTCCGGTATTCCGGTTAAAAGGGAAAGTTCAGAAACAGCAGCTTCCCTTCCGTTTTGCTGGAAAAAATAATTCTGTGCTTTCTGAAGCTTACGGATCATCATTTCCTTACGGTTTGGCAAAGCAATGCTGGATGTCCTGTTGTTCAAATAGCGCAGCATATATTGTGCTATCCATGGATATGCGTAAGTAGAAAAACGTGTCTTAAAGGCTGCACTGAATTTTTCAGCGGCAACCATAAGTCCCATATTTCCTTCCTGAATTAAATCCATGATTACTGATGATGATACCTGCATTTTTCTTGCAAGGCTTACAACAAGGCGAAGGTTTGAATTCACAAGCTGTCTGGCAGCTTCTTTATCGCCTGACTTTATTTTCTTTGAAAGCTCTACCTCTTCTTCTGCTGAAAGGAGGCTGAAATTTTTTATAGAGTTCAAATAACTTCCGATAACGTCCTGTTCCATATGGCCGCTCCAAATGATGTTATTTTCACTTTATGTTATGCCTAATTATTAGCATAGAACGTGCCAAAAGATTGATTCAGACGCTTTAACAGACTGAATAGACCGCATACCTGCTTAATTCATTATATTATATTAACTTACAGTTTTCTTAAATTTGCCTTAAAAATAGCGGTAAATAAGGTATTGCAAATATATTTTCAGACAACTGTATATTTTTATACACAGTTAAGTATATTATTTAAGACAGTGTATATAAATATGCACTTAAAAATCTCCATTATCTCTTTTACGTCAATAAAGAATACAGGCTTTTAAGCAAACTTTAAGTTTTCCGAAGGAAAAAGCTGTCTGAAAAGAAACGTAACCCTGAACTAATAAACAACATGCCTGCAGCACTTATTTTCTTAAAACCAGTATTATTTTTATAACTCGACATTCAACCTATTACTAAAAAGTAAATTCTTCTGAAACTTAACGTTTACAAGGCAAAATAAATTCAATTTACACTGACTAACAAATTCAGTATTATAGAAACATTATGAAGCCTACACTTATTAAAGATTTATTAACATCTGAACCAGACGGACGCAGCGTTACAGTCTGCGGCTGGGTAAGGACAAAACGTGATTCAAAAAATCTGGTTTTCATTCAGGTAAACGACGGAAGCTGCTTTGCAAACATTCAGCTTACTTTTGACAGATCAAATCCAAAAGACGCTGACGTAAATAATATTGAAAACGAACTTAAACGCATAAATACAGGAACTTCAATTAAGGCAGAAGGAATCATCATTCCATCCCCTGCTTCAGGACAGGCTGTTGAAGTTACACTTATAAAACTTACTGTTTTAGGCGAATGTAATCCGGAAGAATATCCGCTTCAGAAAAACAAAATGTCCATGGAATACCTGCGTGAAAACGCAACACTCCGTGCACGCACAAACACATTCGGTGCCGTATTCCGCGTAAGAAACCAGATGGCATTTGCCGTTCATTCATTCTTCCAGGAAAGGGGATTCCAGTATATCAACACTCCGGAAATCACATGTTCTGACTGCGAAGGTGCAGGAGAAATGTTCCAGGTAACAACACTGAGCCTTGAAAAGATTGCAGAACTTGGCGTAAAAGCCGGTCAGGGCGGAATGAAGATAGAAGACGCACACAAAATCGTTGACTACAGCAAGGACTTCTTTGGCAAGAAAGCTTCCCTTACAGTTTCAGGCCAGCTGGAAGCAGAAACTTTAGCAACTGCATTAAGCCGTGTTTACACATTTGGCCCAACATTCCGTGCAGAAAATTCAAACACACCGCGCCACCTTGCAGAATTCTGGATGATTGAACCGGAAATGGCATTCTTTGATCTTGAAGACGACATGGATCTTCAGGAAGACTTTGTAAAATACCTTCTTAACTGGGCACTTACAAAATGCCGTGAAGACCTGGAATTCTTTGACAAGAGAATCCAGCCTGGACTTATTGCCCAGCTTGAACACGTTGTAAACAGCAAGTTTGAACGCATTTCCTACACGGATGCCATTGCACAGCTTGAAAAGCATGCAGACAAATTTGAATTCAAGCCATACTGGGGCTGTGACATTGCAACAGAACACGAAAGGTTCCTTACAGAACAGATTTATAAAAAGCCTGTAATGGTTTACAACTACCCTAAAGAAATAAAGTCTTTCTATATGAAGCTTAACGAAGACGGAAAAACAGTAAAGGCAGTTGATGTTCTTGTTCCTGGCATTGGAGAACTTAACGGCGGTTCTGAACGAGAAGAAGATTACAACAAGCTTCTAAAGGCAATCAAAGACCGCGGAATGGACGAAAGCGTTTACGAATGGTACCTTAACCTGCGCAAGTTTGGTACAGTTCCACACTCTGGTTTTGGAATGGGCTTTGAACGCCTTATCCGCTACGTAACGGGAATGGAAAACATCCGCGATGTAATTCCTTATCCAAGAGCACCAAAACTAGCAGATTTCTAAAACTTAAATAAACTTCAGGATGATGATTAAGCATAAAGCTTGGTCATCATTTTCTGTTTTTCAGAACAATACTAAATCAATCTATGGGAGTAGAAAATGGCAGAGCAGAATGAATCTAACCTTGAGATTTTTGGAAGAAAGATTTTCTTTCTGAATCCTGCATATCCTGTAAAGAAAGAAATTATTCCGAAACTTCAGGCACAGGAATATGAAGTTTACACCATAGAAAACTACAAAGAAGCAAAACCCCTTTTAAGAAAAAATCCAGATTCAATACTTTTTATAAATCTTGACGCACAGCTTACAGTGCCTGGATGGTTCAATTATGTACGTACCTTTGACCGCGAAGACATTTTACAGACTATAAAGGTTGTAGTAATGTCAGAACGCATAAAACAGTCGGACATAAACATCTTTAATAAATTTGCACACCTTCCTTATGAAGTAATAGAATTCAACGAAGGCATTGAAGGCGTAATAAACCAGGTTCAGAAAATTGTCCTTGACCTTAATGCAAAAGGCAAAAGGCAATACGTCCGTGCAAACCTTTCACACGACAAGGACGCTGCCCTTTTCTGGAACTACGGTTCTAAAATGCACCACCTTAAGCTTCTTGATATAAGTTCCATCGGCATGGCCGTGCGCTGCCCTGCTGTTCTTGAAAATCAGATTATAGTAAAAAACTTTCTTCTTCAGGATGTAACAATGCGCCTTGGAACAAAGCAGGTTGTAGTAGAAGCCGTAATCTACGGAACAAAGCAGACAACAGAAGGACCTCTGTGGATTCTTCTTCTTCTGCCATCTACAGCACCGGCAATTAAGGAAGAAATCCGCGCCTATGTTTCTAAAACAATAGAAGAAAAAATGCTTGCTTCAATTAACGGGGAAAGAAAAGACGACGAAGACTATGCAGTCCTAAACTACTATAATCTTGCAACAAAGACAAAAACCAAGACTAAAGTAAATCCCTTTGCAACTATTCCGGGAAGCAACTTTTAATTCAGCATGACATACAATTCTTAATCTAAATACTCAATTTAACTAATTTAATAACTGGAGGAAACAGAAAGATGAACAAAGAAAAAATCGTAGTACTGGACTTCGGCAGTCAATATGCACACCTTATTGCAAAAAGATTCCGTGCCCTTGGTTACTATTCAGAAATTGCTTTACCTTCTGCTGACCTTGAAACCTTTAACGGAGCAAAGGGCGTTGTTTTTTCAGGCGGTCCTGCTTCTGTATATGATGAAAAAGTTCCTGAATTCAATTCTAAAATCCTTGAACTTGAAATCCCGATTCTCGGCCTATGCTACGGGCACTACATTGTTCAGCTGGGCTACAACGGCAAAGTAGGAATGGCAGACGTCGGTGAATTTGGATTTGCCACACTTAATTTAAATCCACAGGTTAAATGCCCGCTCTTTGAAGGCATAGAACCAAGCCAGCAGGTATGGATGAGCCATCAGGACGGAGTCCTTGAACTTGGGGAAGGCTTTGAAACAGTAGGCAGCACAAAAGACTGCCCTTACGCTGCAACACAGAACCTTGCAAAGAAAAGGTTTTCACTTCAGTGCCACTGTGAAGTAAAGGATACACCTTGCGGAAACAAGATTTTTGAAAACTTTGCCAGGTTCTGCCAGATGCCTAAAAACTGGGACGAAAACGCCGTATTAAACCATATAATCGAAAACATAAAGAAAGATGCAGAAGGCAAAAAAGTACTTCTGTTCCTTTCCGGTGGTGTTGATTCAACAGTTGCCTTTGCCCTTTTAAACAAGGCCTTAGGCAACGACCGCGTTCTTGGCCTGCACATAGACAACGGCTTTATGCGCAAAAACGAAAGTGCCAATGTAGCAAAAGCCTATAAGGCACACGGCTTTACTAATTTTGTTGCAACAGATGCAAGCGAAAGTTTCCTTAATGCCATAAAGGGCTTAACGGACCCGCAGAAAAAACGCATGGCAGTAGGAGAAAACTTTATAACCGTGCGAGACAAATTTGTTGCAGAACAGAAACTTGATCAGGATCCTGTTCCTTACATGCTTGCACAGGGAACCCTTTACCCGGATATTATTGAATCTGGCGGAACAAAAAACAGCAACACCATAAAGACACACCACAACCGCGTAGACGGAATCCAGAAGTTAATTGCACAGGGCCTTATCATAGAACCATTAAAGGATCTGTATAAAGACGAAGTGCGCAAGATAGGCAAAATCTTAGGCTTAGAAGATGAACTTGTAATGCGCCATCCATTCCCTGGTCCTGGACTTTCCATCAACGTATTGTGTTCCGAAGGCGTTCTTTCGGCACAGGATACGGAAGAACTTAAAAAAGCACGTGAAGAATTCAGCAATATTGAAATTACAGAGTTCTGCGAAAACTGCAGCAAATCTCTTGCAAAGACTGTTCTTCCAGTAAAGTCTGTAGGCGTTCAGGGGGACTTCAGGACTTACAGGTTCCCGGCATGCCTTGCTTTTGCACAGGACGAAAAGGGATTCTTCCATGTTCCTAAAGTTCATGAAAAGATAGAAAGAACTTCTAGCACAATTACAAACAGCTCAAAATACCTTAACAGGACAATCCTTAAGCTTTACCAGAAACCAGGCGTTAAGGATGAAGACCTGATGCTTCAGAAGGCATACTGCACAAAGGACCGCCTTGATCAGCTGCGTGAAGTAGACAACATTGTCTTAACGGAACTCCATGCAAGCGGCTGGTATTCAAAGATTTTCCAGCACCTTACAATTGATTTGCCTTTTGCAACAAGTGCAGGTAAGGCAAGTTTTGTATTGCGTCCTGTAGTTTCAGAAGACGTAATGACGGCCCGCTTTGCATGGCTGCCGCTGGAACTTCTTGATACCATCGTGCATAAAATTGCGGCACTGGATTTTGTTGATTCGCTTTATCTGGACTGCACCAACAAGCCGCCTGCAACCTTTGGTTGGGAGTAAAATAGAAGAAAATAATGAATGGGAACCATTCATTATTTTCTTCCTCCTGAATTAAAATAAATTAAAAAAGTAAAGAGTATAAAATGATTAAAACTGAATATTACAAAATTATATTAAACAATCTTTCAACGGCCGTTCTTCTTGCAGACGGCGTCCTTAATGCAGACGGTAAAATCGTAGACTTCAAAGTCAGCTACATGAACGAAAGTTTCTTAAAGCTTACAAAAGACCTGCTGAAAGAAAATGAACTTCTGTCTGAATTTAAAACACGCCTTACGCCTGCAGTAGCATGGAAAGAAATTGCACTGGAATGCATAGAGCAAAAATCCACAGTAACGGAAACATTCTATTCCTATAACTTTTCAAAATGGTTTCAGGTTACCGTAAACTGCGTATACGACAACACCGTTGCCGCAACATTCTCTGACATTTCAAAAGCAAAGGAATACGAAAACGCACTTACACAGCAGAACCAGAAACTGGAAAGCCTTGCCGCAGAACTTGCACAAAACCGTGCCAGCCTGGACACCCAGCTAAAGAGCATCCAGAACCTAAACACACAGCTCCTGTTCAGTGCCTACCACGATTCCCTTACAGACCTTTACAACAGAACATGGATAAACACCGCCTTAAAGGAAATAGGCAAGGATAAAAAGAACAACGACGAAAAGTTCGGCTTTTTGCTCTTTGACATAGACGACTTAAAAAATGTAAACGACTTCCACGGCCACAATGCCGGAGACGAACTTATAAAGCAGGTAGCCACAATTTTAAGGATGTTTGAATCAAAGAAAACAATACCTGCACGCTTTGGCGGCGACGAATTCATCCTGCTTTTAAAAGACATAAAGGACCGCGCAGAAGCCCTGAACATTTCTAAAAAAGTCCTTGGCTTTATGAACGCAGAAGGCATAGGCATTTCAGGCGGCATCGCCGTTTACCCTGACGATTCAGAAAAATACGACGACCTGTTTAAGTTTGCAGACATGGCAAGGCTGGAAGCAAAAAAGAAAGGCAAGAACAACATAACTGCATTCCAGAGCCTGATGCAGGAAAAGTTCTTAAGCAAGCTTAATATAGAAACAAAACTGTCAAAGGCAATGGTAGAAAAAAACTTCCAGCTTTACTACCAGCCGCAGTTCTATACGCAGTCAGAAAAACTCCGCGGCTTTGAAGCCCTCTTACGATGGTACGACGAAGACTTAGGCTGGATAAGCCCGGAACAGTTTGTTCCCCTTGCAGAAGAAACGCACCTTGTAATTCCCCTTGGCAACTGGGTTTTGGATACGGCATTAAGGACACTGTCAGAATGGGAACAGCGCTTTAACTTTAACGGAATAATGTCAGTAAACGTTTCTCCGGTACAGTTCTGCCAGGAAGACTTTCTTCCAAAGTTCAAGAAGAAGATTGAATTCTACAAAATAAATACTGTTCATCTGGAAATAGAAATTACGGAAGGCGTCCTTATAGAAAACTTTGAAAACGTAATAAACAAGCTTAACGAAGTTAAAAACCTTGGCGTAGGCATTTCCCTTGACGACTTTGGCACAGGATATTCTTCTTTGCGCTACCTTCAGATGCTGCCGCTTACAACGCTAAAGATAGACAAATCTTTTGTAAAGAACATTGTAAACGAATCAGACATTACGGAAGGCATTTTGTCTTTAGTTTCTAAAATGGGCCTTGATACAATTGCAGAAGGCGTAGAACGTGAAGAACAGCTGGAAGTCTTAAAGAAGTTCAACTGCAAGACAATACAGGGATTTTTACGCGGCAAGCCAATGCCTAAAAACCTTTGCGACAGGCTTCTTGCCGGTGACCTTAGTGCCATCCTTACAATAAACAATTCCTAAAGTTCAGGACAATATTCAACATAACGGACACGGCCATTCTTTACTGCATCCTTAAGCTGCTTTTCGTGTCCGTTAAGTTTGCTCTGGCCCGTCTTAACTTCTATAAAAACAACTTCTTCTATTTTATCTTTTTCTGCCAGACCGCAGAAAGCAACAAAATCCACAGGCTTGCCTAGAAAACTTACGTCTCCCGGGTTGCACGGAAAGCCCGGCAAAAAAGGTGCAATCTGTTCTGCCACCTGACCGCCTATTACGGCACGGCTTTTTTTAATGGCATCCTTTCTGTTCTGTTTTATGGCCGCCCTGCCTTTAACAAACTGAATCAGACGTCCAAGAAAAAAGCCCGCTGCAAAAATCAGGACAAGCATGCATATAGACTTTACATTGTTTATTCTAAAAATATCGTTCATGGGTTATAATATATCAGCATAAAGAATATTTGTATATTTTGGAGCGTCTATGAAAAACTTAAAGCGTCTTTTCTTTTCCATATTCTTAACCTTGTCTTTCTGCACTTTTGCCCAGGACTATATAACCAATGGCGGAGCCATAAAGTTTACCTTCAAATACAAAAAAGGAGACATGTACAGAATCCTTTCTACAGTAGACGAAGACATATTTGTAAACCACCTGCCAAACCACCATTCCATAATCATAAACAGAGTTACGGCAGAAGTAACGGACGTAACGCCAGACGGCAGCGGAGTACACAACTGCGTATTCATGACAACGGAAGATTCCACTGGCTCAAGGACAGGCGCAAAGTTCACCTATGGGGAAGACTACGCAAGCATTTTTACAAGAAGCTCCCGCGGCATCTATACAATTTCTGACCAGTACTTTATGCCCACAGTGCGCAACGTGCCTGTATTCCCGGACAAAGAAGTTGCACCGGGGGAAAAATGGAAGGAAGAAGGCCACGAAGCCCACGATCTGCGCCGCCAGTTTAACATACAGAAACCATACAAAGTTCCCTTTGTGGCAGAATACACATACCTTGGCATAGATAAACTTACAGGGCTCCACGTAATCAACGTGCGCTACAGAATGGAAATGCAGACCCCATCCGTAAAAGGAATGCAGAATGACGAATACATTTTAGGCACAAAAGGATTCAGCGATGAACTTATTTACTGGGATGCAGAAAAAGGTGCCATAGACCATTACACGGAAAACTTCCGCATTCTTATAGAAAGTTCCCTAGGCAACCTTTACGAATTTTCAGGCAGCGCAAAGGCAGAAATTACGGACTTTAAAAGAACAAACACAGAAGAAAACCTGGCAACGGTTCAGAACAAAATCAATGAATACGGCCTTGAAAACGTAACCGTAAAAAACGGAGAAAAGGGACTTACCATATCCCTTGAAGACATAAAGTTTCAGCCGGACAGCGCAACCCTTATGGAAAGTGAAAAAGCAAAGCTTAACAAGATTGCAGAGATTTTAGCATCACTGCCGGACAACGACATTCTTGTTACAGGCCACACTGCCCTTGCAGGCACAGAAAGAATGCGCCAGGTATTATCAGAAGAACGTGCCGGTGCCGTTGCAGAATATTTAGTCGGATTAAACGTGCGTGACCAGTATCATATATTTACTCAGGGCTTCGGTGCTGAAAAACCCGTTGCGCCCAACACAACGGAGGCCGGCAAAGCCAAAAACCGCCGCGTAGAAATCACCATCATGGACCGCTAGTCTATCATGAAACCAGAACGCCGCGGGCTTCTATTTCCTTGCCCGTGCGGATGTTGTCTTCCAATGCAGATGTAATCTTAACTTTTACAACAGTTCCCTGGGCAATAAAGCCGCTGCCCGTAAATTCTACGTGAATGTAATTGTCCGTAACTGCATGGAAAACATTAGACGCCACAAGGCCCATTCTTATGGATCTGCTGTTTTCTACAATGGCATCAAAAACCTTGCCCACAGCATTGCCAATAAAATCAATCTTGCCTGCCTGTGCAAAAGAAGTCAAAACCTTAACACGCTCTGCCTTTATGTTTTCTGCAACCTGCCCTTTCATATCCTTAGCAGCCGTTCCCGGCCTTGCAGAATATGGGAAAGCATGTATCCACGCAAAACTGCACTTGCGGCAAAGTTCTTCCGTAAGGGCAAAATCTTCTTTGCTTTCCCCCGGAAAGCCTGCAATAATGTCGCAGGAAATAAAGCAGCCTGCCTTGTATTTGCGCAAAAGTTCAACAGCCCGCTCCACGTGTTCAACCTTATAGGGCCTGCACATTTTAGCTAAAATAGCATCGCTGCCGCTCTGAATGCTTAAATGGAAAAACGGCTGCACACGATCATCTGCAAGGACGGCACAAAGTTCTTCCGTAACATGCTGGGGGTAAAAACTTGAAACCCTGTATTTAACTTTCTGCGTCTGGGCAAGCAATAGTTTTAAGAGACCTCCAAAAGACAGCAAAGCCCCGTCAGCACATCTGCCTGCATACTGGCTTAAGTTTACGCCGGTCAGGACAATTTCTACTGCGCCGTGGGCTTCCAGGTCTTTGGCACGCTCAAGCACATCCTTAACATCAAGTGAAACAGACTTGCCGCGCGCAAGATGAATCCTGCAGAAAGAACAGTTGTTGTTGCAGCCGTCCTGAATCTTTAAGGAAGACCTGGAATGTTTTTCAAAAACAGGAGTAAACAAAGTAAACTTATTAAGCGTTGCAGAAACTTCCTTTTTGCTGCATTCATCAATAAAGGCCTGCACATTGCTTTGCGTAAGCAGGTTCTTTTGTGCATCAAGCACACCGCCTGCAGCCTCTTCTGCAATCCTTGAAAGCATGAACTTTTTAGTGCCGGATAAAATGCATATGCGCTCCGGGTTTATCTGCCTGATAAGCGGGCCGTCAAGCTCTGCATAGCAGCCTGTAACAACAAGAACAGAAGCCGGAAACTTTTCTAAAAGCAGCCTGATGATTCTTCTTGCCTTCTGTTCCGCCTTGCCTGTAACCGTGCATGTATTGATAATAGAAAGAACTACACTGTCAGATATTTCCGTTTTTGCCGTAACAGGAATCATGTCAGAAACAAAACCGGCATTAGAAAAACAGCGGGCTGCCCCCTCAGATTCATCCTGATTTAAACGGCAGCCCAGAGTTTCAAAGTGAATTATTTTATCCATCAAAATTACTGTTTAAGTTTAGTGCAGATGCGCACGGCAGTTGTTTTTGCCGCGTATGGCATCGTAGTGTGAAGAATTAAGTGCAAGTGCCTTATCGTATGCAGCCAGTGCATTCTGCCAGTCGCCGTTCATTTCACGGGCATAGCCAAGGCGCGTCCACCAGTGGGCACTATGGGCAGGTTCAAAACGTACTGCCGTTGTAAAGGAAATGTCTGCATGTTCGTACTTTGCCTGGCGGATGTAGATTTCTCCCATGTAATAGTAGGCAGTGCCGATTCTTGCAGCAGATTCAGAAGAACTTGCAATATAGCGCTGGAACATGGCAAGTGCATCGGCATTTTTGCCAAGGTAATATTTTGCTTCCCCCAGCACTTCCATAAGGCGGATGTCGTACTGGTTTATTTTTCTTGCTTCAGAGGCACGCTGTTCTGCTTCGTTATACTGCTTGTTGGCAACCAAAGACCAGCACAAAACTGCGTGGGAATCCATATTAGACGGATTATTTGTAATTTCCTGCTCGCAGATTGTAATGGCATCCTTATAGTTGCCTTCGCGGTAAAGTTTAAGTGCATCAGGCTTGCCTGCCTGTGCAAAAGATGAACATACAAAAACAGAAAGAACTAAAGATAATATAGATAACTTTTTCATAATAAAACCCTGTTTATTCAGATTGAGACATGGTGCATTTGCCGGTAAACATTGACCCCGGTTCAAGAACAACCTGTGCAGAAGTAATGTCCCCCTTTACGCTGCCGGTGGAAGTTACGTAAACAAGCTGGCGTCCGGTAACGTTGCCTGTTACCTTGCCGCGCACAAGAACACGGTCTGTTGAAATATCTGCATTTACAATGGCGTCAGTGTCTATTAAAAGGTCGCTTGCGGCTTCTATGGTGCCGCTCATTTTTCCTTTAATCATGAAAGGCTTTGTAAAACGGATTGTGCCGAAAAAAGTAAGGTCGGATGCCATTACTGTGTCATAGTCGTCTTCGTCCGTATCAAAGGCCCTAGAATCTTTTATATCATACATTGCTTTATTTTATTGAGTTAATGCCCTTATGTCTATAAGTTGAAAGGTGACAATTATACCACGTCATCTTCGGGCTTGACCCGAAGATCCTTTTGCTAAGTTAAGCAAGATTCCCGTGTCGTAGCACGGGAATGACACAATTATCATGCCCTGCCCATGCTGCAGCACAATGCGTGTTATTGATTAAGCACAACCTGTGTTGTCGACTACGGGGATACTGTGTTCTTGACTATACACGATGTGTGTTGTTGACTATAACGCACCGCTGTTCTTGACTACAACAGTGGTACTGTTTGTGCATAATAAAAATGCTGCATTTAAGATACATTTAAAATAATAAAGCCTTCAGCATTTCTACTGAAGGCTTCGCCCCTTACTGGGCTTGAACCAGTGACACATGGATTAACAGTCCATTGCTCTACCAGCTGAGCTAAAGGAGCATTTCGATTTCTCGAACGTGGTGATATATTATCTAATTGAACAAAAACTGTCAATAGCAAATTAAAGTTTTTTTTAATATTTTTAAAGAAGCACTGTGCAAGCCATTATGCAAGGTCATTTAGAGCTATTACTCAATGTTGTTGAGAGCCATTACTAAAGGTCATTGAGAGCTGTTACTCAACGACATTGAGAGCTATTACTAAAGGCTTTCGCCCAACAACTGTTGAATAAATGCTACCACTACTTTATACTATGAAGTTAGGTTTTATTCATATCAATACAAAAAGTAAGAGAGCGTTTTTATGAAAAGAAAGTTCAGTTCAATCTTCTTCTATATATTAATCCTTGTTTCCATATTCGGCTTTAATTCCTGCGCAGACCACATAAACGAGCCCGTAAAGGAATTCTTTAAGGAATACACAGAAACAGCCCAGGTATCCCGATACGAACTTTCACAGTCACCGGTTATGGATTCCAACGGCAGCCAGAACGTAACAAGCAACCAGGACTTAACCATTTACTACTATCTTATAAACCCGCAGCAATACACCCTAAACACACAGCTAAAAAAAGCAGCAGAAGAAGGCTTTTCAGAAACCAGAAGCATAACACAGTCAGAAGACAAATACATACTAAGCTATTTTATTCCTAAAGCAGACTTAAAAACAATGGAACTTGCAGGCGGCAGCTTTAGCCCGTCATTAAGGCTTATAGAAGAATTTACCAGAAGAGACTTTGGCATCTACCCCATTGCATTAAAGGTAAACACGCCGCCGCCACAGGTATTAAGCATTACATTCTATAAAAACAGCAGCAACTGCTACGTAATCTACTTTAACCTGCCGGGAACAAACCAGACAAACAGCAGCAAGATTCATAAAGACCTGAATGCACTTAAAATAAACGGCAATACATTCCCCCTTAGCGTAGGCATAGACGGCATAATTACATTTGCAGAAGGCAGCGGCGTAAAGCCATGCACTGCCATAGATACAGGCCACACAGCCTACATAACAGGCCTTGACTTTGTTCCGTCTAAAGATGCATCCATAGCCCAGAGCTTTTACTATGTAACGGATGTTCAGACAAAAGAAAAAGATTCCACAGTATACAGCTTTACCTTAACAGACAGGCTTGGGCTTTCTACAGTAACCAACGGAGCCCCAACGGCAGAAAAACTTGGCAACGCCTTAATCTACTGCGGCGCAGACATTGTTGCAGACGGTGCAAGCCTGGCCGTAAACAGCAAAAACCAGACAACTATTGCCGTAAGGCCACAGGCAATGGCAGGCTCATTTGTTACAAGCAACGCAACAGTAAACTATATAATAGAAAGAAAAGAAGAAGGCGGAGACTTTACAGAAGTAGACTACGGCAGCCAGAACGGCGGTATAGAAGTTACATTGACTCCTGGCGTTTACAGGATTACGACTACGGTTTCCCAGAGCGGACTTACCACAAGCGACACAACGCAGACAACCTTTACAGTAGAAAAAGCAACCCTGGGCACGGCACAGGTATTAAACAACGGCGTAGAAGTTGCAGATAATGCAGAGCTGGGCGTAGACAGCAACAAGCAGGCAAAGATAACCATAAAGCCACAGGACAAGACAGGCAACGTAGACACAAGAAACGCCACAGTTGCATACAAGATAGAAAGGCTGAACAAAACTGATGATGGTACAGAAGGATACCAGGAAATAGCCAACGGAAGCGGCAGCTACACCGGCAGTAAAGACTTTACACTTGAAACAGGAACATACAGAATTACAACATCCGTTACAATGGAAGGACTTTTGCCAAGCCCGGAAAAGACCATAAGCATACTTGTAAGCGCAGATAAACTGGGCAACCCGATTATAACCTGCAACGGCCAGAGTGTAACAGACGGTGCCATTATAGTAACGGATGACAAAAACAAAGCCACAATTACAATAAAACCGCAGGACAAGTTGGGTAAATTTGATACAATCAATGCAACGGTAGATTATACGCTTACTAAAAAAGAAGATGATGACTTTATTAATAGCGGGTATAACACCGGTGGAGAAAAAACACTTGATCCATTTCAAGAAAACGGCTACGGCACATACACCCTTGAAGTAACACTTGAATTAGAAGGATTTAAAACAAACACAAGCACCATTACATTTGTAATAAATTCTTTGCAGGTAGGTGCAGCGGTTGTTACGGATGCAAACGGTAATAAAATTGCTGCCGGTAACACTATTACAGCAGGCATAGACGGTAAGGCAAAAATCAATATAGCAGCACCTGAAAAAACAGAAGGTCACGATACAAGCGATGCAGAGGTAAGCTATAAGATAAAAAAGAAGAATGATGCTTCTGATTATGATACAATAACCGACGGTCAAGGAAGTTTAACCGGCAGCAAGGAATTTGCACTGGAAGCCGGCGATTATAGGATAACAACAAGCGTTACAAAAGACGGATTTAAGCCAACTGAAGAAAAGACGGTAACATTTAATGTTATCTGGAAAGAAAAAGTAACCGTAAATGCTACTTCTATAGATGATATTAAGACAGCATTTAATAATGGTACTAATAAAGATATTGAAATTACAACATCACAAACTTTTGAAATGGGAAAAGATGATTTTGCGTCTTTAGATATACCAAGTGGCTCAAATGTTAAAATAACAGGACTGACATTTAACATTTCTAATAGTTTTAAATCTGCTACTACCAATGATAATTATTCTGTTATCAACATTCCAAGAGGTTCTAGCCTGACATTGGAAAACTGTACCCTTACAGGAACTTATTTCCACGATGCAGGCGGAACTGCCATTACCAATAACGGCGAATTGACAATAAAATATACAACAATAAGAGGCTTTGATAGTAATGATAACGGTGCCGGTATTAAGAATTCTGGTACAGTTACTATGGAATCCGGTTCAATAGAAAGTAATAAAGCAAGATATGGTGCCGCTGTTTATCAAACTTCTAATAGCGCAGTTTTCAATATGCAAGGCGGAACAATAACAGGTAATACTAAAGTAAATGGCTCAATAATTGATGGAAGTGGAACCTTTAACTGGTCTGGGGGCGAAATAAAAAATAACCCTGCAAACGACATATTTGGTAGTAATGTAACAGTTAATAACACATCTGGAAACACTGCTTCTTAGTTTAAGCTATGGCAGATGCAGAAAACATAACAAGCGGTGGTCATCTATCCCCAGCCTAACCTATTGCAAACCTAAGGGTTCTTTAGGCTGACAGCCCAATAGCATCTCGCCCTTTTCCCGCCTTCCCGGCAATTTCATCTAGATGGCTGTAAAATTTCATCTAGATGACGGTACTAATTTCATCTAGATGACCGTACCCATTTCATCTGGATAAACCTAACCACTTTATCTAGATAAACTTACCCATTTCATCTGGATAAAGTTACCATGTTTATCAAGATAAAAAAATTCTTTTATCCGTATAAACGTGCCCACTTTATCCGTATAAACGTGCCAACTTTATACGGATAAACCCATCCATTTCATACGTATGAAATTACCCCCGTCATACGTATGAAATTACCCCCGTCATACGTATGAAATTACCCCGTCATACGTATGAAATTTTCAGTACACCCTAATAAAACAAAAAGTGCATCAATAATAAAGACAAAGCGCACCAGCCTTTCCTATTGCAGGCACTGAGCGCCCTTTGAGTGAGCCGCAAGCTAACGCAGGCAAAACCTGCGCAACTTTTATACCAGTTTATTTATCTGCCTGCTTAGAAAGATGTTCTATCTTTTCTATGGGCAAATCCAGACAACTTGAAATCTGCTCTTTAGATAAACCTGTTGCCAATAACTTTTTTGCCGCATCCATAGCCTTTTGTAAAGCACCGATGGAAATGCCCTGATTACAGCCATGAACATAAAATCATCTGTAAGTTCAAGTTCTTCTACGGGTTTAAATCCATTCATAATTTTTACTCCTATAAGATAAGTTATCAGGGTTTCTGCCGCCACCGGCAACAAAAACTCCATATATATCTTATAATGGTAAAAAAAAATAAAATGACACTTTTTAAAGGATTATTTTAAGTTTTTTGCAAGTTTTTTAAGATTGTCCAGATATGCTTTTTCAACTGGAGCCAGATTGTTTTGTATAAACTTTTTATATTCAGTTTCTGCTTTTTCTACTGCCTGTTTATGACTGATTTTTCTGAAATCAAAATTGACATTATACGATTTTATCGTATACCATAAATATATGACTAGAGAATTTATCTTTACAGCCTCCTTCAATAATTGCTGGAAAGCCATGGGATTAAATGACACAAACCTTAGAGAACTTGAACAGGAGCTTCTTAAGAATCCACAAGCCGGAGATGTAATAGAAGGAACAGGAGGTGCCAGAAAACTTCGTATTAAACTTGAAAATCACGGTAAAAGCGGCGGTGCCAAAGTCATATACTTGGATGTGTTTGAAAAAGAAAAACTATACTTTTTGTTTGCGTATCCAAAGAATGTTCAGGAAAATTTGACTGCGAACCAGAAAAAGGCTATTAGAAATATCATAGAAGAAATCAAAAAGGAGGCATAATCATGGCAGAACTTACATTCAAATCTTCTTTAACAGATGAACAGATTGTTGAAAATTTTAAAAATATCTCTTTTTTTGACGGATTAATGGAAGGCTTGAATGAAGCCCTTGCATACGAAAAAGGTTCTGCAAAAGCCGAAACCTATGTCAGAAAGCAAAGCCTGCCGGAAGTTGATGTTGCAAAAGAACGTTCCAGCTTAAACATGACACAAAAAGCCTTTGCAGCATTGATAGGTGTTTCAAAACGCACAGTTGAAGCCTGGGAAAGCGGCAAATGCACTCCTTCCCCAACTGCAAAAAAACTGATTCACCTGCTTAGTATTGAACCATCTTTAGTTCAAAAATTATAGTATGGTACGTTTTTCCCACTGTTTTTTATATTCTTCCATTAATTATTTCTCCGCCTTGCTGTCCGGCACAATTATGCAGTCTAAGGTTACGTCTTTTTCTTTTGCCATCTGCATAACTTTTTCCTGCGTTATTTTCTTAGGTCCCCTTGGCTTTGGGTGCGGTTCGGCATCTCCTATTAAAATAATCTTTTTTGCAGCACCTTTGCGCCAGCTGTAAAAATTAAGGCCGGCATAAAGTGCTTCGTAGACAGCTTCCGGAATGTCTCCGCCTTCGTTTCCACGTATGCGCACCGTGTTTAAGTTTTTGGTAAACTGATTCGTGTTCCTTGTAAAGTCAAAATATTTTACAGGCAGGCCTTTATAGTTGTAGGAATCATTATAGTCCCTGTAAAAAAGCAGGCCGAGTCTTATGTCTTTAAATTTCTTAACCTGCTCAAGCAGTGCAGGCACCCATTCTGCCTTAAGCTTTTCCAGGTCGTCCTTCATGCTGCCCGTCGTATCAATGGCAAAAACTACGTCTGCAACGCCTGTGCCCATGTCTTCAACTGCCTTAAGCAAATCTTCCGTAAGTTTTTCAGGCTTTGAATAATAGATTACACCGTCTTTTGCAATTTCTGCAAACTTCTCTGCAGCAACGGAATTGTAATCATCCGTAAGGACTACTTCCGGTTCTGGAACTGGTTCTGGAATTACTTCTGGTTCCGGTTCCGGCTTTTTTTCCGGTGCCTTGCCAAAGTCAAACATAAAGGCGTTGTCCATATAGCGGCCTGTGTAGTCTCCGTATGGCTTTTCAAAAGTTCGTATGTTTATAAATGTTCCCTTGGTTATGCTTACTGTTCCGTGGCGTGTCCACGGATAGCCGTAATGCAGGACTTCTGGTATATAAATATGGAAGCATTCGCCAAGTTTTGCATGGCGTGTTACTGTAGAAGAAATAAGGCTGTATTTTGCTGCTTCTGAATGAAGTTCCCGTCCGTTAAGGTAGCGGATTTCGTCTCCGTTTACGGAGTTCCATTCTGCAGCGCGGTAGGCATAGTTTGCTTCCTTGCCTTCGGGATCTTTTGTGGTTTCTACAAGCATTACGCTTTTTATTGAATCCTTTTTGCGCACGTAAAGGTCAAAGCCGTTCTTTTTTCCGGTTTCATCTGCATGAGGAATCAACAGTACGTCATCAGCAAGCACCTGCATTTTCGGAGTTTCTACAATTCCCCTTACCTGCTGGGAAAAAGCAAATACACTGCACGTAAATAAAGTCAAAAATAAAAAAAGCCTTTTTTCCATATTCTTATTATCGGCTGTTTATGCCTTATGCTGAAATAAATTAGCTTTATAATTCTTCCATATATTTGAAGTCCGGCTGAATTATTTTTACTGACTGTTGATTTATTACTTCTCAAATTGCCTATGTTAGATTATAATAGGAGTAATTAAATAAGTTTAATTTATGGCAGGTTAATATTTTGGACGACGTTAAAAGAGAAGAAGAACTGGAAAAAATTAGAAATTCCTCTTTTACTTCTGTAAGTATTGATGAATTTTTTGATGAAGACGCAAAAAAAGAAGCAGAAGTTATTCAGACTGGTATCATTGTTTTTACAGACCACCAGCAAAAGCTTATTGACCGCTTAAGTTCAGCACTTGCAAAAAATGCACCAGACAGAGTAGACAGACTTCAGAGCCGTTTAAACGATATAACGGACCTTGCAAAAGCCATAGCACACTTTCCTTCTTTACTGGAAAGGGCAAATACTACAACTTCTACAAGAACACCAGAAGCCCTGGTTGAAACTTTGATTTCTTACCAGGAAGAAGGTGATACAACACTGCATATGCCTTCTAAGGCAATCTTAGGCAAAGGCTTTCTTGTTGCAAAGATTCATACCTTTTATTCCATGTCCAAGCTGGCAAAAAACTATGCACAGATGTCGGACAAGGAAGTAAGGGAATACAGCGACGAAACAGTTTCCATGATGTTTACCCTTATGGCAGAGGATGTTTATTTAAACCTTATTAAAGACAAAAACATTTCCCTAGACATCCGCCGTGAAATTGCCAACAGCCTTATAATTCTGTGGGAACACAGAAGCGACCAGTCCATTAATGACATTGCACCGGTTCTGCAGTCCGTATGGAACGCACGCCGCAAGCTGGCTCCTGCCTTCGGCACCATGATGGGCACAAGTGAACTTTTAATGGTTACAATGCAGATGGACGACCAGTGGAATGCCTTTATCCGTGAAAAACTTTCTATGCCTGATGTTTCAGAAGCAATGGAAGAATTCCTTTTCGGCGTTTCCCACGAACAGATTCTGCGTCTTAAGGCTATCCTGCGGGACCAGGGAGTTAAGTCCATTGGCCGTGATGAAGTAAGCGCATACCTTGGGGAACGTGTTAAGACAGACATTAACCTGGACTACCGGGACTTTTATCTTCTATATACAGTGCGCCGTGATAATGCCCGCACAAGACAAAGGCTTCATCTGCCGGGACCAAAAAATACACTTGAAGACCACTTCTTTAAGTTCATTATGGAACAGAACAGAGAAAAGCAGAAGAATGATACATTTGCAAAGGAATATTTATAAATGAGCGAAACACCCGTTGAAGCAAAAAAGACATACCACTTTGGGGAAAAACTTAGGGACGTGCGTGAAAAAAAGCACATGACGCTTAAATCCGTTGCACAGGCGGCAGGAGTAAGCGAAAGCCTTGTTTCACAGATTGAACGCAATAAGGTTTCACCGGCCATTGATACCCTTCTTGACCTTGCAAATGCTTTAGACATTAACCTTGAATATCTTTTTGAAGAATACACGCGCAACAGGCCTGTTTCCATAACCCACAGGGATGAACGCCGCACTTTAAACGAAAACGATGTTGTCTATAAGGAACTTTCAGATTCCTACAGCGGCAACGGTGAAAATTCCTTTGAAAGCTACACTGTAACGATTCCCGTAGGTTCCCATACCCACAGGGGACTTTACGGACACATAGGCAAGGAAATGGGTCTTGTAACAAAAGGCACGGGCGTTCTTTTCCACGGCAACAAAAGCTACCCCATTACTGCAGGAGACAGTATTACTTTCAGTGCCAACCTTCCCCACCACCTGGAAAACACGGGCAAGGAACCCTTGGAAGCCATCTGGTTTGTAACCCCTGCCCAGAAGTTTAATTCAAATTAAGACGCAGTTTTCCTTGAAATATACCGTATAAAACAGTATTATTTGCACACGAATTCCAATAGAAATCTACGGATTCAAAGCGGTTGCTTTTGCCGCATGATGTTCTCTGGAGTCTATTATATTCTATATTTTAAGGGGTAAGAATAATGCCGTATTCTGAACCAACCGACCTTGCAGTCGTTGCCTGTCCTGGCGGAGAATCATTCGCCAATGAAGTTATCACTCATCTTCGTCACATGTACAAACACCGTTTTTCTTTAAAGAGTGATGTAATTGCAAAGCGTTATAGTATGGAAAAAGAAGACGCTGTTCAGCGTATGAACCTTGTCAATGATATCCATACCAGCGATCTTTGCATCCGTGGAAGTATTGACAGATACCGTCAGCCTGTTTTTAAGGTAAACGCTTCCTTTACTTATTTTGCCAACGGTGAATTCAAGTGCGAACTTAACGAATGTATCCGCGGAAAGGATGTTTACATTTTTCAGGATGTAGAAAACCACGAAGAAATCCTTATGAACGGCGGAAAAGCTAAACTTAAGCTTTCCGTAAACGACCACGTAATGGGACTTCTTGTTACTATAGACGCCGTGCGCCAGGCCGGTGCAAAGCAGATTACACTTGTTGTTCCTGCTTACCCTTACAGCCGCCAGCACAAGAAGAAGAGCCGCGAAGGACTTACAGCTGCCCTTCTTGGACATATTTACGAATCTATGGAAGTTAAAAGAATCATTACCCTTGATCTCCATTCCCGCGAAATCGTCAATGCTTTTGCACATACACATTGCGAAAACCTTCATGCTTCTTATCAGATTATCCGCGAACTTGCAAAGGCCATAGATTTAACAAAAGAAGATCTGGTTGTAGTTTCACCTGATACAGGTGCCATTGACCGCAACAAGTTCTATGCTACAGGACTTAAAAAACCGCTGGCAATGATTTATAAAGAAAGGGATTATTCTGTTGTTACACAGGATGCCAAAAATACAAACATTAAGAGCGTTAAGCTTCTTGGTGATGTTCAGGGTAAGGTTGCCTTCCTTGCAGACGATATGCTTGGTACAGGCGGCACTTTGCTTAAGGCCATGGAATTCCTTCATAACAACGGTGCTACAAAGGTTATTGCTGCAATTTCTCTTCCTTTCTTTACGGGAAATGCAATTGAACAGTTTGACGAAGCTTACAAGAAGGGCCTGTTCTACAGAATCATCGGAACAAATGCCGTTTACCATGAAGACTTGCTTAACCGCGAATGGTATATCAGCACAAATGTTTCCGGTCTTTTTGCCAACGTCATTACAAGGCTCCACCACAACCAGTCTTTAAGTGACCTTCTTGACAACCGTTCAATTATTGACAAGCTTATTAAGGTTAGCACACCGGCAGACCAGCCTGCAGCTGAATAAAATCAATTTATGTTGTTATCCCTGACTTAGGAATGACAATAGCCAGTAAATAACCCGATATTTCTTTTGCGGAATATTGGGTTTTTATTTTTAAAGTGATATAATTTAATTATGACAATTCTTTGTGTAGACATCGGTACATCATCATTAAAGGCAGCATTGATAAACGAAGAAGGAAACGTTATTGCAAAAACTCGCAGGAAATTCCTTCTTGTAACGACAGAACATTCTTCAAAGGAATGGTTTCCGGCACTTCAGAATGCCGTTGCAGATCTTTTTAATGCAGCACCGGAAGCAAAGGCAGACGGAATCTGCGTAAGCGGCAACGGGCCTACTTTAGTTGCACCAACCGGTGAAACTTTTTTATGGAATGAAAAAGCTGTTGAAATAAAGAGCAATTCACTTTTTATTCCACGCATAATTTCTTTTAAAAACAAATTTTCAGCTATATGGGAAAAGTCAGAATACATTTTTGGCGCACCTGAATATTTAGTATGGCTTTTGACGGACAAGGCATGTACAATTCTGCCAGAAGAACGCTACACAGACGCCTATTGGACTGAAAAAGATTTGCTTGCAGCAGGATTGAATAAAGACGAAATTGCAAAATTGCCGCCTTTCAGAAAGTCTTCTGAAAAAATCGGCGGACTTACGCACAAGGCTGTTTCTTTTTTAGGAGCAGAAGACCACGGCATAAAAGACGGACTGCCTGTTTTTCTTGGTTCACCGGATTTCATAGCAGCCCTTATTGGCACGGCTACGGTCAGGGAAAATACACTTTGCGACAGGGCCGGTTCCAGTGAAGGAATTAACCTTTGCACAAGGGAACCTTTATACGGAGAGAATATTCGCACACTTCCTTCTATTGTGCCGGGGCTTTGGAATGCCAGCGTGCTTCTTCCGGACAGCGGTTCTAAATTTGCGGCCTACAAACAGAAAATTGAACGAGAACTTGGACAGTCTGTAGACTACAACGAGCTGCTGGAAATAATGATAGAAAGCGACGGTTCCAATGCAACTTTAGATCAGGGCAAGTATCTTTTAATCCAGACAGCACTTGATGTAAGGGCTGCCATAGAAACTTTAAGAAAAGCCGCTTTTGAAAAAGGACTTCCTTTTCCTGATACAATGACTATTACAGGCGGTCAGGCAAGCAACGACAAGCGCAACCAGATGAAGACTGACATTACGGGAATTAAAATCCGCGTACCTTTATGTTCTGACAGTGAACTTTTAGGGGATGCTGCCATGGCTTTTGCGGGCATGGGAATGTTCAGTTCCATTCAGGAAGCATCTGAAAAGCTTTTTTTTGCAGATAAACTTTTTGTGCCGTCATCAGTAGAAGAATAAGGCAGAAAAAATGAAGACCTATAATTTGCCCGAAAAGATTTCTACCCTTATTTTTGACATTGACGGAACACTGTATACAAGCGCAGAATTTGTTCATGAACAGGTTGATGTGCAGGTAAGGCACTGGGCAGATTTAAACGGAATGACGCATAAAGAAGCAAGGAAAAAGATTTCTGACTTCAGGAAAAAATATGCTGCTGAACATGGCGGCAAAAAGATAAGCCTTGGAAATGTTTTTCTGAATTTCGGTGTAGACATAGACACAAGCATTAAATGGCGCATTGAACTTTTAAAGCCTGAAAGCTTTTTAAAGCCTGATGAAAAGCTGAAAAAAGCACTTGAAGATGCATCCGGAAAGTTCAAGTTAATTGCCGTTACAAACAATCCTGTGGAAGCCGCAAGAAAAACCCTTGCAGTTTTAGGTTTAGAAAAAGTCATTCCGCAGATTATAGGCCTTGATACATGCAGGAAATCAAAGCCAGCAAAAGAAATACTAAACCTTGCTTTGGAACGCACAGATTCAAAAGCTTCTGAATGTATTTCCATCGGTGACCGTTACGACATTGACCTGGCACTTCCCTTAGAAATGGGCATGGGCGGTGTTTTAGTTTCCGGTGCGGAAGAAGTTACAGAGTTCTTAAAAACCATAAGCTAAAAATCACTTTTCCATAGTATAAAATTCCCATAACGCAAAATTATTGATTTTCTTAGTTCAAAATGTTTCAGTTCCCCTATTGATTTAAAATCTTACTATTGATAGAACGACATAGCGAGGAAATATTATGTCTGACAAAAAAACAATTGACGTAACAAACACACCACTTATTAAAATTGCATATCCCCTTGTAATTGAAAACCTGCTTTTTCTTGCTTTTAACAGCGTTGATATTTTCATGCTGTCTTCCTATTCCGACACTGCCGTTGCAGCCGTCGGCCTTGTAACACAATATACCTGGTTCATCATAACTTTCTTACAGGTAATTCCAAACGGTGCAACAATTTCCCTTACAAATCTTCTGGGCGGCAAAAAGTTTGACAAGGCAAAATTCCTTTCAAGGACATGCCTTCAGATGATGATCTTTTTTGCCATTGCCATCGGACTTATTTTTGCAGTTGCAGTTCCGCAGATTTTAAAGCACTACACTCTTGAAGATGACGTGCGCCAGTATGCAACGGAATACATTTTTATCTATGCTTTGTTTGCTGTTTTTACAGGCATTTCAATGATTCAGTCTGCAATTTTAAGAAGCTACGGACACACAAGGACAGCCATGATAATCAATGCCTGCGCCAATTTTGTAAACATTGCAGGAAACGCCGTTGCACTTTACGGCTGGTTTGGACTTCCTGTTTACGGCGTTAAAGGCGTAGCATTTGCTACAGTTGCTGCCCAGGCTGTTGGTGCCCTGATTCTTTCTTTAAAAGTCTTTTCCTTAAGTGATACAAAGTATAAATTTGACAAACCGTTTAAACTTGTTTCATCTGAATGGAAGCAGATTTTAAAAATCGGTGTGCCTACAGCAGGAGAAAGCGTTTCATGGAACCTTGCCCAGATGGCAGTTATGTTTTTAATTTCTTTCCACGGCACGGCATCCATTGCAGCCTTTACTTACTTTGGAACAATCCTGCGCTTTATTTATATGATTGCAATTTCCATAGGAAGTGCAGCCCAGATAAAGACCGGACACTTCTGCGGTGCAGGCTTACAGGAAACAGCATACAAAAAACTTTTTATTTACATTGCATCAGGAGCCGCATTCAGCCTTAGCATTGCATTTATAGTTTATTTGTTCCGCCGACAGATGATAGGCATTTTTACAAGCGACTACGAAATAAGATACATTCTTCTTACCATAATGCCCATTTCATTTTTTCTTGAAACAGGCAGGGCTGTAAACGTCATCGCCATTCCGTCTTTAATGGCAAGCGGAGACATTCACTTTCCTGTTAAGGCGGGTATCTTTTCCAACTGGTGCATTTCTTTTGGCCTTGCCTATGTTTTCAGCAGGATCTTAAACTGGGGTTTTGCCGGAATCATTATTGCCATGGCCTGTGATGAATGCTTCAGGGCAATAGTTATGATTTTCAGATGGAAGTCAAAAGTATGGATGACAAAATCTGCAATATAAAATAGAATAGCGTAAAAACTTGGGGAGCTGGTTTAAGCCGGCTGAGAGTAGACTGTCAGTCTTGACCCATTGAACCTGTCGGGATAATACCGTTGTAGGGAGTACATTATGAACAAGGAAACTCTTTTAGCAGAAGTAAATTCTGCCTTAGGGATGGTGCGCAAAAATAATCCTCTTGCACCATCAATCACAAACACAGTAACAATCAATTTTGTTGCCAATGCACAGCTTGCCTGCGGTGGTTCTGCCGCCATGGTTTACCTTGCCGATGAAGGCGAAGCAATGGCAAAGGCAAGCAAATCCATGTATATAAACATGGGCACCCAGTTTACATGCTATGCTGAAACTTTACCGCGCACGGCAAAGGCATGTGCAGAAGCAGGAAACAACTGGGTTCTTGATCCTGTGGGCATAGGTATTGGCCAGCAGCGCACAACCTTATTAAAGGAATTTAAAAATGCTAAACCCAAGATTATACGTGCCAATGCCAGCGAAGTAATTGCCCTTGCCTCATTGTGGGAACTTACAGAAAAAAAAGAAAGCGGAGTCCGCGGTGTAGACAGCACGGATGAAGTTTTGTCTGCAAAAGATGCTGCCATTGCCCTTGCAAAATTTACAGGCGGAGCCGTTACTGTCAGCGGCAAAATAGATTTAGTTACAGACGGAACAACCTGTGTATTATGCCATGGCGGTTCTGAATTCCTGCCTATGATTACGGGTGCAGGATGTTCTCTTGGCGGAGTATGTGCCGTTTACGCAAATGTAACAAATCCTTTTTATGCAGCACTTACAGCAACTGTTCTTTACAACAAGGCTGCAAAGAATGCAGAAAAGAAAGCAAAGGGTCCGGGCATTTTCCAGCCTTTATTTTTAGATCAGCTTTATAAAGTTTCTTCTAAAGGTATAAAAGATTCTAACATTGAAATTATCTGATTAAAGGAAATCTAAATGAATACATTAATTGCCCTTGCCATTGCACCTTTTGGCGTTGGAGACGAACTTTCTTCTTATGTGGCAGAAGCCTGCAAAGTAATTGCTGATTCCGGCTTAAAATATAAAACCTGTTCCATGTTTACGGAAATTGAAGGCGAATGGGATGACGTCATGAAGTGCGTAAAAGATGCAACTATGGTTCTGGCAGAAAAAGGAATACGCACGGAAGTTATTTTGAAGGCAGACATACGCCCTGGATATACAAACACCATGGACGGTAAAATTGAGCGCTTAAATGCTGCCGCAGAAAAACTAAACAGACAGGAAAAATAACCGGAGCATAAAATGAATAAATCAGATTTGCTTTTATACGGAATTACAGACCGCTACTGGCTTAATGGACGCCGCCTTGCAGATGATGTTGAACTTGCCCTTAAAGGCGGAACCACCATGCTTCAGTTAAGGGAAAAAAATCTTGACGACGAAAGCTTTTATAAAGAAGCACTTGAAATAAAGGAACTCTGCAAAAAATACAATGTGCCTTTCATTATAAATGACAATGTAGAACTTGCTAAAAAAATTGACGCAGACGGTATTCATGTAGGCCAAAGTGATATGGCAGCACAGGATGTACGTGCAATAATCGGGCCGGATAAAATACTGGGTGTTTCAACACATACTGTAGAAGAAGCAATTCTTGCAGAAAAAATGGGTGCTGATTATCTTGGTGTTGGTGCAGTGTTTCCTACAGGTTCAAAAGAAGACTGCTGGGTTTTAACGCATGAACTTTGTAAGGAAATCTGCAATGCCGTAAAAATTCCTGTAGTTGCCATTGGCGGCGTAAAAAAAGAAAACATAAAGGAACTTAAAGGCCTTGGTTTTGCAGGCATGAGCGTAATCAGTGCAATCTTTGCTGCAGAAAATATTACGGAAGCATGCAAAGACTTAATTGCAGAAACAAAGGAAATGTTAAGTTGCTGAAAGCTGCCATATTCGATGTAGACGGAACTGTTCTTGATTCAATGCCCATGTGGGCTACTCTTGGACAAAATTATCTGAAGTCAAAAGGCTTAAACCCCTCAGAAGATATTGATGAAAAGATGCTTTCATTTACAGTTCCCCAGGCTGCACAATACATGAAAGAACAGTATAAACTTGCCTTGCCTGCTGAAACCATTGAAGCTGAAGTTCAGCAACTTACAGAAGACTTTTATAAAAATAAAGTTCAGCTTAAAGACGGCATAAAAGATACTTTAGACTTTCTGCAGGCAAAAAACATTCCCATGATTGTAGCTTCAAGCAGCGTAAAGGAACTTATAGAAGGTGCCTTTAAACGCCTGGATTTAATGAAATATTTTAAATCCATTTTTATCGGCAGCAAGAGCACGCCGGAACTTTTTGAACAGTGCCTTTCTTACCTTAAGGCAAGGCCGGAAGAAGTATTGCTTTTTGAAGACGGAATGCATTCAATTGTTACGGCAAAAAAAACTGGAATAAAAACGGTTTTAATAAAAGACATTCAAACCAATTATGAAGAAATAAAAAAGCTATCTGCTTTTATTTTTGAGGATAATGAATGGAAACAGTTTTAACCATTGCAGGCAGCGATTCCATTGGCGGTGCAGGCATTCAGGCTGACATAAAAACAATAACCTGTAACGGCTGCTACGCCATGAGTGCAATAACAGCAATGACTGCACAAAATACACTGGGTGTAAAATCAATTCAGGAAAGCACTCCGGAATTTCTGGCAGACCAGCTGGATGCAGTTTTTACGGATATAGTTCCTGATGCAGTAAAAATCGGAATGGTTTCTGATGCCCGTCTTGCACAGGTAATTGCAGAAAAGTTAAATTACTACAAGGCAAGAAATATCGTTGTTGATCCTGTAATGGTTGCAACAAGCGGTTCTTCCTTAATCAAAACTGAAGCAATTGAAATTCTTGCAAAAGAATTATTTCCCATTGCAACTTTAATTACGCCAAACATTCCGGAAGCAGAAGTTCTAAGTGAAATTAAAATTTCCACAGAAGAACAGATGCTTGCTGCAGCAAAAAAGATTTCTGAAAAATACGGCACTTCAGTTCTTTTAAAAGGCGGACACAGCATTAACGATGCAAATGATGTTCTGTATGCCGGCAAAAATTTTCTGTGGTTCCTTTCAGAAAGAATAGAAAATAAAAACACTCACGGCACAGGCTGCACCTTATCCAGTGCCATTGCAACATTTCTTGCAAAAGGAAATAATCTTGAATGTTCAGTTCAGCTTGCAAAAAATTATATTACTGAATGCCTAAAGGCTAACCTTAATCTTGGAAAAGGTTCTGGCCCACTAAAACATAACTACATGATTGGAGAATAAAATGGAACAGTATACAACACAAATGGATGCTGCAAAACGTGGCATTGTAACGGAACAGATTAAAATTGTTGCTGCAAAGGAAAAAATGACAGTAGAAGAACTTATGCCTTTAGTAGCTTCGGGTAAGGTTGCAATCTGTGCCAATAAAAACCACAAATGCCTTGATCCGGAAGGTGTTGGTTCCATGCTAAGGACAAAAATCAATGTAAACCTTGGAATAAGCCGCGACTGTAAAGACTACGACGTAGAAATGAAGAAAGTAAATGCCGCCGTAGAAATGGGTGCAGAAGCAATCATGGATTTATCAAGCCACGGTGATACAATTCCATTCAGAAGAAAACTTACATCAGAATGCAAGGCAATGATTGGGACAGTTCCAGTTTACGACAGCGTAATTCATTACAAAAGAGACCTGGCAACATTGACTGCAAAAGACTTTATTGATGTTGTGCGCCTGCATGCAGAAGACGGAGTTGACTTTGTTACCCTTCACTGCGGAATTACACGCCATACCATTGATCAGATAAAGAAACATAAGCGCAAGATGAACATTGTAAGCCGCGGCGGTTCACTGGTTTTTGCATGGATGACCATGACAGGAAACGAAAATCCATTCTATGAATACTACGATGAAATTCTTGACATCTGCAGAGAGCACGATGTAACTATTTCTTTAGGAGATGCCTGCCGCCCAGGATGTCTTGCGGATGCTTCTGATGTATGCCAGATAGAAGAACTTGTGCGCCTGGGTGAACTTACAAAACGTGCATGGGCAAAAGATGTGCAGGTAATGGTAGAAGGCCCGGGCCACATGCCAATGGATCAGATTGCAGCAAACATGAAAATTCAGCAGACAATCTGCATGGGTGCACCTTTCTATGTTCTTGGCCCTTTAGTAACAGATATTGCACCGGGATACGACCATATAACTTCTGCCATTGGCGGAGCAATTGCAGCACAAAATGGTGCAGCATTTTTATGCTACGTAACACCGGCAGAACATCTTGCCTTGCCAAACGTAGATGATGTAAAGCAGGGAATTATTGCAAGCAAAATTGCAGCACATGCAGCAGACATTGCAAAAGGTGTCCGAGGAGCCATGGATATTGATAATAAAATGGCAGATGCAAGACGCAGGCTTGACTGGGATGCTCAATGGGAATGTGCCCTTGATCCGGAAACAGCAAAGGCTATACGTGCAAGCCGAGCACCTGAACAGGATGATACATGCTCTATGTGCGGAAAGTTCTGTGCCGTCCGCAGCATGAATAAAGCCCTGGCAGGTGAGCATGTTGATATATTATAATAGAGCAAATGTCAAGTTATAAATAAATTACTACTTTGCAAAAATATACGCCTCTCGGCAGAACCAGGCCTGAAAAAAAGGCTTCCGCACTTCGTTTGTGCAGATTTTTTTTCATTCCTGAACCTGCCTACGGCGTATATTTGTTATAAACTTAATTTATTTTAACTTGTTCTTAAAATCAACATTTATCCTATTAATTAAACACTGCCATAATTTTTTCAATCAGTGTCGGAAAATACCACTGGTATGTACTGCGGTTAAGGAAGCCGAATCTTTCTGATTCATCAGAATTATTTGGTGAATTGTTATCCCAGAGCACGCAGCAGATATTATATTTTTTTGCTTCTTCTACATAGACACTGAACCATTCTTCCCTGTCTTTAAGGTTATTTTTATTTGTTGCGCCATATTCGCCCATAACTACAGGCACGCCTTTAGAAACAAATTTATCATTCAAAGACTTAAACATATTTTTAAGTTCTTCTTTATGTGCACTGGTAAACTTAGAAGTTCCGCCATCCTTGTTTTTTTGCATAGCAAAAACATAAGGGGAATATGCATGGGTAGAAAGAGCAATACGCTTAGCAGAATCTTCTGGCAGGCGGAATTCTTTTTCAAAGGCAGCCCATGGTGCCGCAACATAAGACGGAACCATAATCAATCTTTTTGCATTGGCACCGCCACTTAACCTTATTACATCTACTGCTTTCTGATTTAAATTATTAATACAGTTCATTGCTTCCTTGCATTTAGAGCATGAAGAATTGTATCCCCATTCATGTTCATGTTTTCTTAAGCGTGGTTCATTTAAAGTTTCAAAAACCAGATCATTTTCTGAATAGTCTTTAAATAAAGCACAAATCTGCTCCCATATACGTGTAACAAATTTTTCAGATTCTTCATAACATTTGTTTGATGGATAAAAACCACGTCCGTATTTAAAAGCAGATTCGGAATAAAAATTATCATGGTGTATGTTAATAATCACAATAAGATTGTCGCTTATGGCATAGTCAACAAATTGCTTAACTTTAGCCATCCATTCAGAATCAATGGTATAGTTTTTGTCACAGATATGATTTGACCAGCTTACAGGAATGCGGACTGATTTAAAACTTGCATTGGCTACTGCATCAAAAAGTTCCTTTTTAGGCTCACTCATTCCCCAGCATGTAACGGAACCTATCCCCTGGTTTTGATTTGAAAACTTATCGATGTTGCCGTTGGCTTCAAAAGTATTACCAAGATTCCATCCAGTCTTCATGGAAGCAACCATTTCTTTAGCAAAATCATCCATTTTTACAACTCCGTTTCCTTTTAGCAAAGGAACTTCTGCTTCTTTTTCAGCTACAGACTTGGCTGAAGCATTAGAATTACATTCCAAAGACATAAGTGCAGCAAACATAACTGCACTGCCAATAGTTTTCAGTGAAAATTTCTTCATAAGTGAATTACAATCTAAAACATTTTAATTAAAAGGACTACAAGTAATTTTAATAATATAAAATATTTTTTGGATGAAATATATGATATAAATAATTATTTTTTATTCATTAAATCCGCAATGGTATAGGAATCAAAGAAATCTTTTATAGTTTTATGCAGGTCTTTCCACATTGGAAGGGTTCTACAGTGTGGAGCTTTTTCACATTCCAGTGCACCGGTTTCAAGGCAGGCAACAGGAGCCAGGTCTCCTTCCGTTAAAGAAAGAATATCTGTCATTTTATATTCTTCCGGCTTACGGTTTAATTTGTAGCCGCCGCATTTTCCATGGGCTGCATCAACAAGGCCGCCTTTTGAAAGCATGGTCATTATTGCTTCAATGTATTTCTGGCTTATCTGCTGGCGTTCAGCAATTCCCTTTAATGCAATATATTTTCCGTCTTTTGAATTTTCAGCAATATCAATAAGAACTCTTAATGCGTAACGGCCTTTTGTAGAAACAATCATCTTTTCCTCTCTTATAGATTAATTCTAGCACAAGAGACATTTTTCTTCAAATTCCTATTATAAAACTAGGATTCGAAGTTTTTATAAAGCAATATCTAGCGTTTAAAAAGCTTTTTAATTACAAATAAAAACACACAGGCACCTAAAAAAGCTCCGGCCGTATCCGCCATCCAGTCAAAAACAGATGTAGACCTGCCGGGAACAAAACTCTGGTGAATTTCATCTATAATTCCATAAAGGCTTACAATTAAAACCGGAATCCAGACTTTAGAAAAGTTTTTTGTACAGCATGCAAAACTTACCCAAAAGCAAAGACCACCAAAACACACAAAATGCACAAGCTTATCTGCATTCCAGAAAGAAGGCATGTGTTCAATATGTTCCTGGCTGGACAAATACCACGAGGTAGAAAAAATAATCAAGGCCGGAATCCATTTTAATAATCTATAAAGTAAAGTTTTATTATCTGCTTTCATTTTTACAAAACATTTTAATATTCAAGTTTACCGGAATAAGACATAATACCGCCGATTTCAATTACGCTGGTATAGCCGAAGTCAATTAATTTCTGGCTGGAATTCTTGCTTCTTCTGCCAGACCTGCAGTAAACATAAATATTCTGATTTTTATTCTTTAATATTTTTTCTGCATCTTCTTTTGTAAAAGTTTCGTTGGTCAGCTGCAATGCACCTGGAATATGACCTGAATCATATTCTTCTAAAGTGCGCACATCAAGAAGAATAAAATCCTTGTCTTTTTTCATAAGCTCAAGGCCTTCTGCCATAGACACAGATTTATAGGATGCCATAGAATCTCCTTTTGTAATTTTTCCCTTTGCAAAACAGGATACTGCTAAAAGAGCAAATGCCATAAGGAAAACTAAAAATAATTTTTTCATAATCTGGTTTTATTTTTATTAAAGAGGCTTAAAGACAATCTTTTCCTTGTCGCCATTATCTTCAATATGTTCATGATGTTCGCCATGGTGATCACACTTTGCATCAGGATTGTCTTTTAAAGTTCCTGCAAGATAGGCAACAATTGCATCATCCGGGTTTCCCGTAATTCCTGCAAGCTGTTTTATGCCAGCAGCATCAAGTGCATCAATGGCCCCCTGACCTCTGTTTCCTAAAATAAGGATTTCTACACCAAGACTTTTAAGATAAGTTGCCAGATCATGATGACCAAATCCGCCGTTATCAATAACTTCAGATTTTTCCACCATGCCATTTTCTATTGTATATATTTTAAAATTCTGAGTTTTACCAAAATGCTGGAATATTTCTTTTTTTGAAACATCGTATGTAGCTGCAATTTTCATATAGTTCTCCTGTTAAAAATCAATAGATGAATTCTACATTTTAAACGGAAAACTTTCTATATGTTTTTAAGCATGTAATAAATGCAGTCTCCGGCACGTTCAATCTTGCGGACAATATCAATATACTGAAGTTCTTCCTGTACATCTGCACCGGATTCAAGACGCTGGCGGCTGGCAGTTTTAAGCGTAGCTTTTGTAATGTCAATTTCATGTTCAATTGCTTCGCCGGCAAGAATTTCATCTTTAGAAAAACCAAAGGTAAAATAAAGGCATGTCTGTTCAAAAAAGGCACGGACCTTTTCTAAATATTCTTCAATTTCCTTTGAACGCTGTGAATTTAAATCAAAGCCTTCATTGGAAACATATTTTTTTACAGTGTGCATAAGGGAACATGTTTCATCGCTTAAATTTTCAAGAGTATCAGTCACATGAAGCAGGGAATTAAAATGCTTTCTGTCATCGTGGTTTGCATTTGGAAGTCTTGAACACTTCTGCAAAAATCCTGTAATGGCACTGTTCATTTCGTCAATATAGTTTTCAAGGAATTTTACATATTCATTTTCCTTTTCTGCATTTTCTGGACGAAGAAAACTATTGCAGATTGAATCGAACATTTCCATGGTCTTTGCACACATTTTGCTTATTTCTGTCTGAATCTGATAAGAATACAAATCAGCACTGATTCTTGAATGAGGCAAAATTGCAGGCAGGTGGTAATGTTCATCTTTATGTTCTGCTGTTTCAGGAATTACCTTGCAAGCAATGGCAGCAATCTGCTTTACAAAAGGAATAAAAAGCAATGTTGAAAAGATATTAAAAACCGTATGCAGCATGGCAATGTGGGTTGTAATGTTTTCGGCAGGCTCCATAGGAACAATAAAATCAATAAACTCAAGGAAGGTTTTAAATACTAAAAGAGCAATTACAGTTCCTGCAACGTTAAAGCCAACGTGAACAAAAGCAGTTCGTTTAGCATTTATGCTTGCGCCAAAGCTGGACATTACTGCATCAACTGTAGAACCGATATTGCTTCCAAGAACAATTGCCGCACTTAACTGCCAGCTTAATGAACCGTTGGCTGCCATAGTAAGGACAATTGCCGTCATTGCAGAACTTGAATGAATCAATGCAGTAAAAATAGCACCAATTAATACACCAAGAAGAATGCCGCCTGCACCCCAGCTGTTTATTATAAAGAATATTTTTGTTGCAGCAGGTCCTAAAGTTAAACTTTCCTTAAGGATGCCAAGTCCCATAAACAGAAGTGCAAAACCCATAAAAGATTCTGCAAAATTATGAAGCTTAACCTTCTTAAAGTATTTTAAGATATACCCAAATCCAAAAAGAGGAATTGCAAGGGCAGAAATTGAAAAACTGAAACCGAAAAGGGAAACAATCCATGCCGTTACTGTTGTTCCGATATTTGCACCAAAGATAACACCGATGGCCTGTTCAAGGGTAAGAATTTCCGCATTAACAAAAGAAACAACCATTACGGAAGTTGCACCGGAAGACTGAATGATTGCAGTTACGCCAATACCCGTAAGAACTGAATAAAAACGATTACCGGTAATTTTGCCGAGAAGTTTCTGTAAACCGCTGCCTGCACCTTTCTGAATACCGTTGCTCAGCATATTCATTCCAAAAAGAAGAATACACAAAGCACCTGTAAAACCTGCTATTTGTGCAATTAAATTCAACATCCCTTACATTTTAATGCAATTTAATGAATTAATAAATGAAATAGTAAAGCTGAATGTTAAATCTATGTAAAATTTATTAAACAGGCAGAATTACTGTAAAAGTGCTACCTTTGCCAAGTTCGCTGTTTACAAGGATGCTGGCATTATGATATTTTGCAGCGTGCTTTACAATGCTTAACCCTAGCCCTGTGCCTCCGTTTTGTTTTGAACGGCTTTTATCTACCCTGTAAAACCTTTCAAAAATGCGGTCTTTTTCGTTGGCAGGAATTCCAATTCCTGTATCCTGAACTGTAAGTATTACTTTCTGTGCATCCATCATATTCTGGATTTTTATATTAACGCTTCCGTTTTCTACATTGTATTTGACGGCATTATCAATCAGGTTATAGACCATTTCATAAATTACAGGCTGAACGCCATTAATAAGCCCGCTGTCTCCACTAAGATTTAAACTTACATTTTTATTTTTTGCACTTGGACTGACTGCCTTTATTACATCAAGGCACATGGATCTAAGGCTTATGGGCTCTTTTTCAAGACTGATTGATTTTTCATCAAGTTTAGAAAGCCTTATAATGTCGTTGACTAAAGTTATCATCCTCTGGCTTTCTTCGTAAATGGAACTTGCAAAATCTTTTGTTGTTTCTTCGTCTACACCGCCTGCCTTTAATATTTCTGCAAAGCCGCTTATGCTTGTTAGCGGTGTCTTTAGCTCGTGGCTTACATTTGCCGTAAATTGCTGGCGCAATTCTTCCCGCTGGTCTTTTTCAAAATTTTCTTCTGCAATCCTTTTTGTAAAAGGTTTAAGCTCATCATAAACTTCACTTTCTTCCGGCGTTTCAAGATTAATCATGTTCAAGGGTTCTGTTATTCTTCTGCTTATGCATGAAGCAGAAACACCGGAAATTATTAAAGCAATTACAAACATTATTAAAAGAATCTGACTCATTCCTAAAACCAAAACCCATACGGCATGCTGATTGCAGCTTATTCTAAGGACATCGCCGTTGGAAAGGCTTCGTGCAAAATACAAGGTTTTTTCCGTCATAGTAGAAGAAAAACGAGAAAGCTTAACTGTTCCCTTTGATTTAGCATCAATAAATTCCTGACGGATGCTGTGGTTTCCCAGAGTTGCAATATCTACAGTATTGTCAAAGTAAACTGTTCCGTCGCCATGAATAAGTGTAATTCTGTTTTTAGTCTGCAAAGAAGAAAGCCTGTCCAGTTCTCCGTTTAATGCATAATCATTAAGGAAGTTGCTTTCTGATTCAAGTTCAGTAAAAAGCTGGTTTTCAAAATACCCGTACATGTGGGAAATAAAAATAAAGGCGCAGATAAAATAAATTATTGTTCCCGTAAAAAATGTATTTATGAATATTTTAAAGGTAAGGGATTTTGTTTTCATATAAATCTATATCCGACTCCTCTGATTGTTTCTATGTTGTTTTCATAGTCACCAAGTTTTTTTCTTAAGGTTCTTATATGAACATCTACAGTGCGGCTTTCTACATCAGAAGAAATTTCCCAGATAGATTCCAGAAGCTGTTCCCTGGAAAGAACATTGCCGCGGTGCTTTATAAGAAGAACTAAAAGGTCAAATTCCTTTACAGTTAAAAATATCTGGTTTTCTCCTGCAAAGACTGAATGCTTGTTTTCATCAATTTTTATTCCGCCGGCTTCAAGGATTTCATTCTTGCCGTCCTTTTTTTCATAGCGGCGCAAAACAGCCTTAATACGAGAAACTAAAGCCATCATGCCAAAAGGTTTTGTAACGTAATCGTCGGCACCTGCATCAAGACCCGTAACAACATCATATTCAGAATCTTTTGCCGTAAGCATTATTACGGGAATGGAAGAAGTATTTGGATCAGAGCGCAGTTTTTTTAAGATGGAAATTCCATCTTCTTCCGGAAGCATAATATCAAGAAGGAACAAATCAGGCTTCTGATTTTTTAACTGGCACCACATCTTTGAAGGCACATCAAAATCATGAATTTCAAAACCCTGGCTTTTAAGAGAATACTTTATAAGTTTTCTAATATTATCATCATCTTCCAGAATATAAATCATACTTTATTTTATAGATTATTTATAAAAAAAAGCAAATATAAAAATGTTAAGTTTGTGTAAAAATTATATACCGGTTTTTATTTACTTTTTCAGTATTTTATGGTCACATCTTTGAATTTAATGCGTACCTGAACAGACCTGCCGTTGTTTCTGAATACAGAAGAATACAGCCAGCCGTCTTTTTCAGAACCTTCCCTTAATTTAGAAAATGGAATATCTTCTGTAGGATTATAATCAAGACCTTTATCTGATCCACCGCCTATATTTCGTCTTATATCCTGCAGGTAAAGCTTTAGAGTATCCGATGGTGAATAAATTGTCCGGCTGTAAACACTTTCAGTGTTACCATCATGGAGCCAATCCCACTTATTAGGCGTAATATTAAGGCTACTGTTTTCCCAGTACATAAGTTTCTGCCCATCAAGTGATATATAGCCTTTTCCATCAAATGTATCGTCTGTACCAAAGCCAGACATATAAATCTGAACGTCGTGACGGGATTCCTGCGCACTTCTTAACATATTAATATACAAGTTAATTGGCTTTATCTTTACCTGGATTTTTTCTTCTGTGGTTTCTGTTCTGCAATTTGCTTTTGTGGCAACAGCTTTTATTGTATAGTAACTGTCTGTTTCAAAGGAACCGGAAGCAGCATTGCCTGGCGTGCCGGTTACGGCAAGGGTTGCGCCATTTTTAGCTGTGATACTAAAGTTAAGTTTTGGATAGTTTTCGTATTCAAAATACTTTATTGCATGCACTTGACTTGTTGACGGATTTGTTGCTGTTGATGTTAAACTTGAATCTGTATATTCATTGGTGTATTTAATTGCAGGTTTAGAAATTATTCCAAGGACATACAAAGTTTTCTTTACAGTCTTTGGCTTCATGAAATCCTTTTTGATTGTCATTTCAACTTCATGATGGCCTAAAGCAAGGTTTGTGCCGCTTGATTCAAACTGAATTCCGTCAATTTTTGCCGCAACTGTTGTTCCGCTATTGGTTTCGTTCTGGTTTGCAGTACATTTCCAGCCAGGAAGGTTTGTTCCTGCATCGTTAAGCTTAAAAGCCCTCATTATATTTTCATCACCAGGTGCTGCGTCAGTCGTATCAATAGAACCAGTAACACTGAATACAGGTTCCATAAGTTCCTTAACTACGTTGTATTTATATGTAAATGTCTGGTCTTCCCAGCCTTCCTTTTTTACTGTGACAGATATTTCACTTACACCCATATTTAGCTTTCCAGTATTTCCTGATACAGGCGTAGTCGTACCGCCATTTTTTACAGATATTTCAAAAGTTGCACCCTGTTCTGCAGAATAAACGTTAAATGAAGTCTGCGTTGCACCATCAGCAAGTTCTGCATATTTTGTATCTCCATCTGCATAGCCGTTTTCGCCTGTTACAGTAACAGTTACGCTTAGTTTAGAAACAACTATTATTTTCTTTATATAGGTTGCAGGAACGCTGCCGTCTTTTCTTGCAACAACAGAAATTACATGCTGGCCGCAGGCAAAAGTTCCAGTTTTGCCGTCCATTGCACTTACTGTTTCCATAGGTAAATCATCAATGGAAATTTCAAAGTAAGCATCCTTATCGTCAGAGGAAATGCTGTAACTGGCAAGTGAAGAATCATTTTCTACTTCTATATATTCATAACCGTCAGCCGTTTTGTTTCCAGTCAATCCAGGAGAAACTTCAATAATTGGACTGCAAAGTTTATTTGTTCCGATAAAGGAACTTGTAGCCATAATCTCTGATTTTAGCCCTGTGCTGTCAACAACAGTAACTGCATAATCATAGAAAAGGTCTGTTTTCTGTCCGTTCCAATACCACTTGAATGCATTTGATGAATTTCCATTCAGATTGTCGTCACGTGTAAGCTCACCTTCCCACTGCTTTTCCGTGGAACCGTTATCCGTAAGATAAACGCTCATAATAAAATGAATGTCATTGTTTCTTTTTAGATTCTGATCAGGGAGATTGAATGTAACAAAAAAGTACTTATCGTCAATCTTCTCCTTTGATTTATTGTTAAGTTCTTCCACTGCATCAGGGGGAGAATTCTGAATAAAGCTCCAGCTGTAGGACGTATTACCCCACAACTGGCTCATACCGGCAGGCTTAAGGTTTCCTTTTAGAAAAAGTTCGTCGCCTTCATTCTGGTCTTTGAGCGGTGCTGAAATTTCAACAACATTATAATCAGGAACAGTGATATTAACATCTACAACTTTATTTCCGTTTGCATCATCAATTTCAAATTCATTTCTGTCAGGACATACAGAATATTTCTGTGGATTTACAAGAAGAAGACTGAACCTGGCATCGTCTTTGGCATAAACATTTTCCTTGCCGTCAAGGCGCATGGAATAGTCAGAAAGAATTTCAAGGCGGGAAATCTGAACCGTTCCAGTCCAGTATTCAAAATATTCCTTAACAGGTTCATTAATCGAATCTGCGCAGAAAAAAAACAAGGATAAAACTACCCCCCCCGATAAAATTAAAACAGAAAAAATAAAAAGCTTTAATAGTTTCTTTAGACTAAACATTTATCCTCACTTTTAAAACTGCCAGCCAATGCTGAACGTTGGAATAACCATTCCCAAAGACATATCCTTAACAAAAGCGTGCACAAAGTCTGCCTGAAGTTCTGTATAAAGCCTGCTTGTAAAGAAATACTGAATGGCAATGCCTGCATCAACTGCAACGCTGGAACTGTTTAAAGGATCTGATTCAATATCATTAGGAAAGTAAAATACATAATCCTTAAAATTTACAAGGCCTGCACCGCCATGAAGTTCAATGTTCATAATGTGTTTTTTCTGTGTAGCAGAAACCCTTTTATAAACCGGCAGCTGATAGCAAAAGTTGCCAAGAGCCGTTATCATGTTTCCTTCAATATCGTAGGTTTCAAAGCTGGCCTTCATGCGTGTGTAGTTGCCTTCAACACCCAGGCCAAAATAACCCCAGATGTGCTTTGAAAAAATAAACGTAGCCTTAGCCGTTGCACTAAAAGGCCACATCTTTTTATCCAGGTAATCAGGTAAAGTAGAATCATACAGAATATACGGAACTGAATACCCTGCAGAAACGTTTAAGTCAAACATCTTCTTGTATTTTATGACAAGGGAAGCATCAGAATCAAGGTCGCTTTCAAGACCGCTTGCATCTTTTGCAACAAAATAATAGGAACCTGTATCCATCTGCTTTTCTTCTAGCTTAATCTTAACCTTTTTATGGTCAGGGCTTATTTCCATAACCAAAGGCACTGTTTCTGAACTTTTCTTTCCGCGCTTCCTTAAATAATAGGTTGTATAGGAAATATCCTTGTCGTCTTCCGGAAGTTCAAAAAGGTTTTTACCTGCAATATTAAAAATGCCATCGTTGTATTCTTCAAGATAGATTGTAGAAGAATAGTTTACATTGGCAGAAACACCCTTGATTTCTGGCTTAAAGGCCTTGTAGATAACAAGTTCGTTCCAGTCGGATTCTACTGCATCAAGACCCAAAAGGTCATAGGAAATGATTTTGTAGCGGTAGACGCCGCAGCTTAATGCAGGTTCTATCTTTATGCTTGTGGAATTATTTTCTGTCTTAATAGAAAGAATGCTTTCGTAGTCCTTTGCCTTTGAATTGTATTTTTCAATTTCAATCTGGTAGCAAAGAACGTTTTCAGGGTTTTCTTCGTTCCATTCAAGAGTCTGCCAGAAATTTTCTACCGGCAAATCTTCCACCTGCTCTTTATTTTCTTCTGCTGTCAAAGAATCTTCTGCTTCTGCATTTACATCCTGTGCAGATACAACGGCAAAAACAAAAAGCACAAAAAATAATATTAATGCTAACTTTTTTATATTTGCTGCAGGAAGCATTTTAAATCTATTTGCCATAAGGATTCTTTGCTCCCCTTCCGCTTGTCTTTTTAAGACTTGGAACATCAACAACCAAAACAGATTCTGCAATAACGCCAGGCTGAATCTCCGTTTCCAAAATGCCGTCCTTATCCAAATCTATGCGGCGGAATGCTTCTACAGTCCATGTAAAATTGCCCTGATAAAGCTTTCTCATGTCTGCCTTTGACTTCTGGCTCTGGATAAGTTCCGGCCAGTTTACCTTAACTTCCGTCTTGCCTGTCAAAGTCTTTTTGTAAATGGACTTGCCCTTAGGAGACTTAATTTCAAAGCGGTAGTCTGTTGCATTTTTAACATGCTGCCAGCTAAACTTAACATCCCTTGTATTTTCCTTATTGCGTAAATAAGCTGCATCATAAATTGCAGGTGTGCATTTAAGCTCACTGGCCATCTGCAAAGGTTCAACCGGGCTAATTGAAAACTGCCCAATGTATTTTTTATCTGTATTAGAAATATCAATGCCGTCCAAAGTCTTTGCATGAACAATAACTTCATAGTCGCCGCCGTTTCTTAAATCCGGGTTTTCTATTAAAACAGAAGACGGCGCAACTTTATTACCTTTGGCAAATTCTTCATCAGACGGAATCTTTACGACAGTTAAAGGTTCTTCTTCAGAAAGCTTAACTACTTCTACCTGTGCTTCTGAAACTGCATCAACTGAATACCATGTAATCTTTACCTTGTTGAATACGACATCAATGCCTTCAAACTTTGCCTTCTTTTTTGGCGTCTTTATTTCTACCGGACGCAGCTTTACAAGATGGAAAACACTTTCATACAATTCACCGTTACGGCGGCTTACAAGGCCAGGTATAGCATTGGACTTGGCCTGGATTTCTATCTTGTAGTCTGTTCTGTCAACAAAGTCTTTTGGATGGAACATATCAAGTTCAAAGTCTGTTCCATAGACAATGTCTTCATGCACAAGCTTGCCGTCAGAAAGCCTGTAGATGTTGACCTTGTAAAAGTCTGCATCTTTAACTTCCTTCCACTGAAACTTAAACGGAACAGTATCCCTGGCAACAGCCTTGCCAAGGGGTGCAATTATGCTTGTGGCATCAAGGTTGGAAATAACTTTAAGAACCTTAGTAGAAGAATTCAATGCAAAATCATCGATGGAAGATTTAGAGGACAAACGCCAGTAATAGGTTCCCTTTGGCAAATGGATTCCGCTTAAAGAAAAGCCTGTAACCGGTGCCGTATAAACCAGGCTGTTGAAGTTAGCATCTTTTGCAATCTGAATGGAAGACTTATAAAAGTCCGGCAGATTCTTTTTCCATGTAAAGTTAAGGTCAAGCATTAAGTTTTCTGCAATGCCAAAACCGTCTACAGGTTCAACAGTGTGCTGCTCAGGCTTGCCTTCCATGGCATAAAAACAGAAGGGTTCAGACTTTATGGAACTGTTGCCTTCGTTGTCAAACTGTGCAATGCGCCAGAACCAGCGGCCTGCAGAAAAAACTTCTGCGCTGTTCAATGAAACATAGTTGGAAGAACTTTCAATTGTCTTTTCTACTTTTGCAAAGTCAGCAGTCTTGGAAAATTCAACTTTATAGTTTACTGCTTCCGGCTCTGTCTTCCAGGAAAAGTAAGTTTTCTTTGCAGTCTTTTCTATATTAACTACGGAATTGTCAGAAGGAATAAGTGGTGTAGGAATATTTAAAGTTCCGGACTTTGTAATTGTAAAGGAACAGACGGCAGACCCTGCTGCAAAACCTTCCTTGTTGGTAGTAAAATACGGAATTACCTGCCAGAAATAAACACCTTCTTTTAAAGAAGAAATTATGGCAGATGTAGAGCTAAGCCTCTGGTCAATTACAGGGCTATTCATTGCTTCGTTGTCTGCAACAATAAACCTGTAGGAATCTGCCCTGTTTGTTTCCGTCCATATAAAGCGGATGGCAGGCTTTCTTGTCCTGAACTTATATTCATAATCCTGAACAGGAGAAAGGCATTCCGGCGGCAAAGACTGAATTATGTTAAGGCGGCTGCTTACAAGGACAGCCTTAGAAACATCAGCTTCTTTTGTATTCCTTATGCGCCAGAAATAGTTTTCTGATTCCAAAGCAGCAGTATAACTTTCCATGCCGTTGATTACAGAAGAATCTTCTATCATGGTAAAGGCCTTGTCTTTGGAAATCTCAAGAACAAGGTTTACATCATCAGACAGACTGGCAGTCTTCCATTTAAAGTCAACCTTCTGATTTTCCTTGCTGTGGTTCAAAATCTTTTTATTCGGGCTTGGTGAAAGCATGGTAAAGACAGGCTGCATGAATTCCTTTGCAGACGTTCCTAAACTTTCGCCTTCAGAAAGGGACTTTACAATTCCTTCAGAATTGGAAACAGAAACATTACCAGAAACAACCTGAACAAAGCCGCCCTTGCTTATGTCTACGCTGGCAGCAGAACCGCTTTCCATGGCAATGTTAATGTTGCCGCCGTCAGACTTAAGGAAAACACCGTCAGCATTTTCCTTATCACCAGTTTCTACATAAACGGAACCGTCATAGATTTCTGTAGACGCTTTACCGGATTCGTCATCCTTCCAGATCTGAATCATGGTGCTTTCAAAAAGTTCTATTTTATTGCCGTCAACAAAAGTAACGGTTGCTTCAGAGGCATTGGAAGTGTGGATTGTATCTCCGTTATACAAAGGAGATTCCTGGCGCAGGCGGTCCCATACAAGGCGTTCGTAGATTTTACGCTGGGCAGTTTTATATTTGAATGTAATTGTAGCAATAGGGTCTTCGTTCATCTTGGAAAGAGAAAAAGTAAAGCTTTTATAAAATCCGCAGAAGTTGCCTGCAGCTCCAAGAAGACAAATAAAAATTGCAACGCAAAAGGTTACTGAAAGATTATTGCTTAACCTGGATCTTGTTTTCTTCTTCATTCAAGTTAACCTTTTCAAAATCTGGAATCGGAATGCCCAAAAGGTTTCTTACTTCATTTAAAGTCTTTGGACCTTTAGGGCCTACGGCCTTAACGCAGTCTTCATCAGCAACAAAACCAGGTTCGCCCTGCCTGAAGAAAGCTTCTACATCAAAATGCGGCATATTTACAACACCATAGAAGTGCTGTGCGCCTTTTCCCTTTACTTCAAATTCAACGGGAATCTTTTCTACAACTAAAGTGCCGTTGTCTATTTCTTCCTTTAATATGGCGTGTGTATCTTCTGTAATAAGAATGTCTGTTCCGCAAGGCTTGTTGGAACTTTCTGTACGGCTTGCAAAGTTTACGGCGTCTCCAATGGCAGTATATTCCATCTTGTCTGCCGAACCCATGATACCAGCCGTTGCACGTCCTGTATTAAGGCCGCAGCCAATGCGGATGTGCGGCTTATACTGTGCACGCTCTTCTTCTTTGTGGGATTCCGTAAAGGCAACGGCATCCTTGTTGTACTTCATAAGGGCATAGCGCATGGCAATGGTGCCCGTAATGGCATTAAGGGCATCTTCTTTAATGTGCTTTTTATGCATGGCAGCAAGCTCTGCCTTTTTAGGATCAGAATCCGGAAGGTTTTCAAAGTCTAAAGTTTCGTCACGCAGGATTCCCCATACGGCCATGATTGCATCGCCTTCAAACTTATCAACGTTGCCGTGGCTTAAAGTAATGCAGTTGACCATGCGGCTCATGTAGTCGTTTAAAAAGCCGATGATTTCTCTCGGGGAATCATTGCCAAAGCGGTTCTTGAACCCGTCAGAGATGGCAGTAAAACCGCGGATGTCGCTGAAGAAAATAGTCAGGTCCTTTAAGTGCGGTTCAAAGTCAATTTCCTTTCTGGCAATGGCCTTGGCAACACCCTTGTTTGTAAACTTAGAGAATGTGTTCAAGAAGTCTTTTTCGTCTTTTGTGGACTGGTTAAGAACACCGATTTCGTCCTTGCGCAGGGAATTAAGTTCATCAAT
>JALELH010000103.1 GCA_022768865.1 Spirochaetia bacterium | reverse complement strand
TTTTTCAGACAAAATGTCTGGACAAAGGGCTTAGCTTATAAATGAGTAGCTTTTATTTTTTATTAAATCATGTTGAGTTGGGGGATTAGGTATCTTTTCACACAAATAATTGATAAAGTCATCAAATTCAGCCTCAATCAATTTTAAATTCATTTTTTTACAAATTGACTTCGTATATTCATTAGGGAAAGGTTCTACTAAAAGAGATGGAAACTTTTCTTTTTCAATAGCCTCTTTTTTAAAAGATAGATAATAGTTAAAATCTGGTTCATTAAATGCACATCCAGAAATAATAAAAGGCGAACTTTGAAAGAAATTTGAAAAGGTTACCATCCAGGCATTGTTTGATTTACTATTTTGTATATATTCTTGATTATCAAAAACAAATCCAGAATCTTTTTTATCAATAAATCCATGTAAATGAACAATTTGAACATTTTGATTTGATGTTTCAATTCTATATTGTTCATCAAAATTTATTGAAATAATATTTTGCAAAGATTTTTTTGAATTTTTGTAAGCAAATTCAAGAGCATTATCGACATTTAGAGTATAAATACTATTCCACAAAAAATTAGGTAGTTTTTCTATTCCATGACTCACAGATTTAGTATTATATTCTTCAACCAGAATGTCTGAGTAATCTCTTCCTTCAACTGAAAATATTTCTGTTATTTGAGCAAGATTAAGTTTATCTGAGGTTCCATAAATGTTACAAAGTAGTTTGGCTAACTCATTTCCGCGCTTCAAATTGTTATTAACAGCTTTAAAGTTTTTACAATTGCACGTTGCCCCAGAGCCCAAAAAAAGGTTATATTTCCCATTTATTAAACCACTTTTTATTAATTCAAAGTCTTCTATATCTTTCATATTTTTTCCTTTTTTATAAGTTTTTCAGTTCTTTTGCAACTTCTTCAATAAGCCCTTCTGCCTCTTTTAATCCTGCTACTACACTTTTTGCGCTTTCTACCGGGTCGGGCAAGTCGTTGTAATCCAATATGCTGTCATCTTTAATAAGTCCAAGATCCAGGCTGTTTCCTTTAGCTGCAATTTCTTCCCTTGTAAACCTATGACAGCGTTCATCATCTACAGCAAAGCGGTCTTTGGCATTATAGGCTTTTTCAAAATCTGCAAAATGTTCTTCTTTTAGAGGATTTGTTTTTCCAAAGCTTGGCATATTAGTGCGGAGGTCGTAGAACCAGACTTCTTTTGTGTTGTCTGAATCCGTTTTGCCGCGGGTAAAGAAAAGAACGTTTGTCTTTACGCCCTGGGCATAGAATATACCGGTTGGCAGGCGCAAAACTGTATGAAGATTGCATTTGTTCATCAAGTCTTCACGAATTTTTTCTCCGTCACCATCTGCAAACAAAAAATTGTCTGGAAGAACTACTGCAGCTCGTGCTTTGCCGTCGTTTTTTAATGAACGGTAAATATGCTGAAAAAACGACGTTGGCACTATTTTTTTTATTGCTTCTTTCATTTTTTTGTCCTTGTTTATTTGTATTTAGGTTTTAACGTTTAAAAATATTTATCTTTGAATATAAGCTATTATCTGATAATTTCCTAAAGACCACGACATTAGTGCATATTTACCCCAAGACCTGCCAAAGCCGCTGTGTGGTCAACAATTACTAAGAGACACAGCAGCATGCGGATAAAAGTAAAGCAGTTCTCTTTTGGAATTGCAGGTACAGAATAAAAGTTCTTCAACGCCTGCGTTAATCCTGCCCCATAAAAACTTTATCACTGAAAAAATCCCAACTACCCTTGTCTGTATAAAAGCCTTTACATCTGTTGTATCCGTTATTCTGTAATTCCAATAGTTTCTCATTATTATTGATTAATTCTTCTAATTTTGCAGCAAGGCTTTCTGCCTTATAATCAACAACGAGTCCTGTTTTACCATCTTCAATTAGTTCATCACTAAAACCATCATAATGAGTTGTGATTACCGCTACCTTACTATTCATTGCCTCGCAAATAACTGTCGGAAATCCTTCAAAGAATGAAGGTAAAACAAAAACTTTTGATTTTTGCATGTATTCCATAAGTTTGTCATGCGGAACAGCACCAATAAATTCTACATCAAAAAGTTTCATCTGATTTACATATCTTTTAAGACGTTCAGAATCATCACCAGAACCTACAATTCTTACTTTCCATTCCTTGTGATTTTTTATTTTTCCCCAAGCAGTAAGTAAAAGTATTAAATTTTTTTCTTTACTAAGTCTTCCTGCACAAAGAATAATATTTTCTTTTCTATCTTCTATACGTTCTTCTAAAGAAATAAATTCATAAGGGTTATAACGGACTATTGAATCAAGTCCAAAATTATCTTTAAGTTCTCTTCTACATCCATTTGAAAGAGTTACAAAATGTTTGACATATTTTGCAGATTCAAGAAAGAATTTTCGAACAGCCGGTGTATATTTTACTGCTGAATAGATTTTTTTAAGTAAGAACTTAAATGCCCCATCATAATCAGTATTATAACGCGTAAGAAAATACAATGGACTTCCATGAATTACTAAGTAGATTTTTGTATAGTCGGATATTCTTCTGTATATCTCTTGATCTGCAACAACACAAAGATTTTTAAAGGCAGTGCTAAGCTGGACTACAAAATAATCATAAGCGTTTTTATGAACAATCTCTTCCAACTTTTTGTAATATTCTTCGTTAAAATACTGCTGGTTGTCCGACATTCCAAGTTTTACGATATTTACACCATCTGGCAACGAATTTATAGTTCCGTCATTATTAGACCGACAAGTAATAATATCCACATGAGCATCGTAAACATTCTTAAATCTTCCGGCTAGCCACATAGTAACTACTTCAACGCCGCCAAGTGTTGTTATATCTGAACAAAGAATTGCAATTTTCATAATGTTTTCTAATTATTTTCCTTATGTTTTATGCTGCCATCTGAAAACATAATTGAATCCGAAGGCACATTTTTGTATACCACACAGCCAGCTCCTATTATGCTATTGTCACCAATCGTAACACCCTTTAAAATTGTAACGTTACTGGCTATCCAACAGTTACTTCCAATAATTACAGGAGCTGTATTAAACCCCTGAGCTTTAATAATTTTTGAAATCTCCTTAAAATTATGATTATGATCATAAACACGAACATTTTCACCAAGCAGAGTATTATTCCCGATTGTTATAGATTCGAGCGAAGTAATAGAACAGAAATTCGAAATAAAGACACCATCACCTATTGTAAGTTTGCCAGGAGCAACTATATCAATGTAAAGAAAATCCCTGGCAAAAAAATCATTACCTATTTTGACTGAACCATTAACGGATTTATCTTTAGGATTTTGTTCAAAAGAAAGCTTAAAACCTTTATGAATGCGACAGTTTGAACTGACCCCATAAATCAGGACACCCACGGAGGTGTAAAAATGGGGAATAATCAAAAATACAGCATTGACTTCAAGCTGCAAGTCGTAGGAAAATATGAGCAAGGAAAGTGTGGCTACAAGCGACTTGCCCGTGAGT
>JALELH010000089.1 GCA_022768865.1 Spirochaetia bacterium | reverse complement strand
AGATTTCCGTGGTCCTTTTCAAGCACAGGGATTTGAAAAAATGGTTCTCAAGGATTTACGAAAAATCCCCGCCAAAAACTTTGCCAGACAAAAACGAATTGTGGCTTTTTGACTATTTGGCGAGTTAATTGGACAGGAGTGTCAGAATATGAAACTCTGCCTTGAGCATGGAAAACCTGTTTTATGCGAAAAATCTTTTACACGCAACGCAATGGAAGCAGAAGAAATATTAAGGGAAGCCGAAAGCAAAAACATACTTGTAACGGAAGCCATCTGGACCCGCTATATGCCTTCAAGAAAAATTATTGCAGAAACCATTGCCAGCGGAATTATCGGCCAGATTGACCACGTAAGCGCAAACCTGCACTACAGCATTGCAGGCAAAGAACGCATGACAAGACCAGAACTTGCAGGCGGCGCACTCCTTGACCTTGGTGTTTATTGCCTTAATTTTGCCATTATGTTTTTTGGCCAGGAAATTGAAAAAATTGAATCATCTGCATTTCTTACTGATACAGGCGTAGATAAATTTAATTCCATTACAATTTTATTTAAAGACGGAAAGACTGCAAGCTTAACATCAGGCTTTACAAGCCGTTCAGACAGAAAAGGAATTTTTTACGGAAGCAAAGGCTATGCAGTAGTAGAAAACATAAACAATCCGTCTTCAATTACCTGCTACGACGTAAACGATGTTGAACTAAAGCACATTGATTTTCCGGAAATTGCCACAGGCTATGAATACGAAGTTCTTGAATGTGCAGAAACACTAAAGGAAAATAAAATTCAATGCCCGTCTATGAGCCACGAAGAAACTTTATTCATCATGAAAATCATGGACAGCCTGAGAAAACAATGGGGTGTAATCTACCCTTGCGAAACTTTATGATTTATAAAATTAAAAAATTTTAAAATGTTCCGGTAAGGGAATTTCAAAAGTTCTTGGTTTTCCTTCTACCGGAATTGTAAGTTTTGTTGCCGCTAGCTGAAGTTTTTTAATACCCGCTTTTCTTGCAATTTTGTTCAGCTTAAAATTTCCGTGCTTGTCGTCGCCGGCTAAAGGAGCACCCGCCTTTGCCATCTGAATGCGTATCTGATGCATTCTTCCAGTGCCCAGGGTTATGCGGATTTTTGAAAGTTCAATTTCTTTTTCTGAAACTTCATTTGTTTCTGTATTAATGGAACTTATCTTTTCCTTAGCTGATTTTTCCACCTCAAAAAAAAGTTCAGCATTCTGGCTTCTGCCATGGGCTTCAACCGTTCCTGTAAGACAGCCTTTTTTAGCAGGCTTTCCGTTTATTAAAGGCAGGCCGAAACACACTGCCTTATAGACTTTTTTAACCTGTTCAGTCTGAATCAGTTTCGTCCATTTAGCCGCAGCAGCAGAAGTTTTTGCAACAATTAAAATGCCAGCCGTTTCTTTATCCAGACGATGAACAAGATAGATTTTATATCCAAGCTGTTTTGGAATTTCTTCATCTAAAGGATGTGCTATGCCTGCTCCTCCCTGAACTGAAACACCGCTTTCTTTGTTCACCAGTAAAATTTCATCATTTTCAAAAATTATAGAAACGTCTTTCATATGCCGAACATCATAAAAGAGGATTTACAAAATGACAAGATTATTAAAAAAGACGGCAGCATTCATTGCAATATTTTTTTCAGTTTCATTTGCTTTTGCCATAAGAACAAATTTTTCAGGCCTAACCAATAAAGTTTGCATTGACCTTCCGGAAGGTTTTAAACTTGAATCCGCCGCCGGAGAAAATTCCTTTCAGCTGCAAAGCACAATTGCACCGGTTCATGCCATAATTCAGATTTACGGAAAAGGAAAATTTAAAAATACGGAAGATACACTTAAAACTTCCATATCAAAACTTAAGCTGACGGCAGACTGCGGAACCTTTATGTGGCGCAATAATGCAACGGCACTTTCTGTTTTCAGCGGAAACATTATGGGAATTCAGTCTTCAGGATACGGTGCTGCAGCTGTAATTCCGGAAAACCAGAGCATAATCCTTCTTCTAACCTGGGCAGATGAAAAAGATGCAGTCTTTGCAAAACCATACATGGAAAGCCTTATAGATTCCCTTTACGTTGACATTGAAAGCTATTTTTCTGCAGGAGTTTTAACAACTTTTACTTTTCCAAAGGAAGGTACACAGGATATTAGATTAAAAATTGACGGCAAGGAAATCTCTACAAGCCTTGATAAGTCAGACAAAAAAGCAGCAGATTATTTAATTGACCGTGAATACAAAGTCCTGCTTATGTATCAGAAAAGTGATTTATGGAAAGAAGCCTGGCAGCGTTATTACAGGATGATTTTCCGCGATTCAAGTGAACGTCTTTTGCAGGCCGGATTTGACATTTCCAATGCCCTGGCACCAGACTGCAAGGATTCAACGGAACTGGCTCAAAAACTTTTAACATGGACCCAAAGCTTTAAATACGAAAGGGAAAAAACTTCAAGCGACTTTGCTTCCCTTCCTGCCATTTTGCTTGGTTCAGGGTCTGACTGCGATAGCCGTTCCATGCTCATTGCGGTTCTTCTGCAGGGAATGAATATAGACAGCATGATTTTTGTAAGTGCAGAATACAAACACGCTATAGCAGGCTTAGTTTCAGAACATCCGGGCTTTGGCTTTGACGTAAACGGAAAACTTTATTTAACGGGTGAAACTACAGCAAAAAACATTACATGGGGAAAAATTGACAGCAGCCAGTCTGATTCAACAAAATGGATTCCCGTTGAACTGCCGTAAACAAAAAAAGCGGCTAAGAAAAACTTAACCGCTTTCTTTTTATAAAATAAAACTATTCAATCAAAAGATTATAGGCTTCCATAGGCGACTGAGCGTCTAGAAGCTTTTTATAAAGCGCAGAATCACGAAGCTTTGTGCTAAGATAAGACAAAGTCTTAAGATAATAGCTGTGCTGGTTAAAGGCAGCACCAATCATAAACATAACGCGCACAGGTGTTTCGTCAATTGGCTGAAAGTCAATGATATCGCACTTTGAAATACCAACCGAAAGAACCAGATCAGTAATTGAAGAAAGGCGCACATGAGGAATTGCCAGACCGCGGCCGATTGAAGTAGACATAAGTTCTTCTCGCTTAAGGATCTCTACTTCAAGTTCCTTTGCATCCTTAACCTGTGGTGCTGTTGCAAGGTTCTGTGCAAGCTGAACAAGGCTGTCATGCTTTGTCTGATGATTCATAAAAACAATGCGTTCCGGAGAAAGAATATTCTTAATCTGGACTACTATATCTGAAGAAGACTTTGTTGAAGAAGAAAGGCGTTCATTAACCCACTTTTCAATTTCTGACTTCTTGAATCTCCATACTGTTCCAATTTTTCCGCTTGGAATTTCACCCTTCTGTGCCCAGTCGTAAACTGTACGTTCACTGACACGAAGATAATTGGCAACTTCTTCTATCGTAAGGATATCATCTTCCATTTTTAACCCCTAAAAAAATACAATTACATTGCTTACTGTATTTTGCATTCTTTACTATTGTTTGTCAAGAAAAAGAAAACTATTCCTTCCATGGGAAAATAAAACTTTTAAGAGGCCGCGGACCTAATGTTTTCTTATCTTTTGCTAAAAGTTCATCCCATGGAACATCTTTTCTTTCCTGCATTGAAAGACCGGGATTAACTTCTAGCCAGTCATATTTATACATTCTGAGCCTTAAGGCATTCATATTTGTAATGATTATTCCCGTTAAGCCAGGACAAAGCCCGAATGTAAACAATGTAATAAGCAGGTTCAAAAAATTAACAAGAGCCAGTGCAAAAGTAAAACCAAGGTTATCAAGCAAAAGAAGGTAAGATTTTTTAAGGCATTTAAAAAATCCGTTTTTCATGGAAATCCTTATGGGCATATACCACTGAAGTGCAAAAAAAGTTGCAACCAGAAACCAGAAAATCAGGATGATAAACCCAAGCCATACAATGCTTCCTGTAGAACCGTCTTCCGGCTTCCACATGCTGAAATAAAAAGGAATGCTTACAAAGGCAATGGCAGCAACAATGCCTATAAAAAGCCCCAGCGACAATCCGTCTTTAAAAGACTTTATAAAACCCTTAAAGAAACTTGCATATTTGGGAGAATTATATTTTGCAATTCCGTAAGCATTTTCTCCGCCGGCAAAAGTCAGGGTACAGGCAAGTATTGAAAACAAAGTAAAAGTGCCAAGCATCAGTGGCTTTACCCAGACTCTGTTTACATTAAGGTAAGTTTCAAAATAAACAGCAACACATGCCAGGGCAATCAGAATAAGGCTAAAAAAATTAGTAATGACAACATAAAAAAGATTGTCCCATACATCGCATAAATTTTTTTTAAAGAAAAAACCAAACATAATGGTCATGATAATAGTAAATGCTAAAAATTGCAATTTTTCATTTCAAAAGATAGAATAATGTTCATGAACTATAATCTTGATTCAGTAGTTTCCCTTATTTCTCACATTCATTCTTCCTCCGCGGAATTCCTGAATAAAAAACTTTCTAAAACTGAAAACTTTGTTTCTTCCCACGGCTATATTCTTTTTATTCTATCTGAAAATCCAAGAATGACCATGGGCCAGATTGCCTTAAAAATCAACAGGGATAAATCCACAACTACCGTGCTTATAAAAAAACTTTTAAAAAAAGGACTTGTCAAAACAGAATGCTGCACGGAAGACAGCAGGAAAAAATATATTTCACTTACGGAAGAAGGGAAAAAATACAACAGCCTTACAGCTTCAATTTCAAAAGAGCTTCTTGACGCCTGCTATAAAGATTTTACGGAAGAAGAAAAAGAAACATTGCTTAAGCTTCTGATAAAACTTAACGGCAATATAGAAAAAGCTGAATAGAATCAATTTAAAACACAAATGCGGTCCTGAAAAATGCTTCCAGAACCGTATATATTTGTGTAATGGAATAGACTATTTCAATGATGCACTAATGCGTTCAAGAACCTTTTTGCGGTCCAGAGGCTTAACAATGTAATTTTTTGCACCTGCAAGAAGTGACTTTTTAACAAGTTCTTCCTTTCCAAGGGCACTTACCATAACAACGCGGGCATTTTTGTCAAAAGCGATAATCTGCTCAAGAGCTGTAATACCATCCATGCGAGGCATAGTAATATCCATTGTTACAAGATCAACATTTGGACAGAGTTCCTTATATTTATCAACACCATCCTTTCCGTCTACGGCTGTAGCAACGATTTCGTAACCATCACTTGTAAGGATCTGTGTAAGCTGTTTAGCAACGAACATTGAATCATCAACAACAAGTACACGGTATTTTGTTCCGTCTACTCTTTCTCCCTCTGGAGGACGTGCGTTGACTGATGGAAAATCTTCTTTTGTTTTCATTCTATGCTCCTTTAATTATGCGCGTTCCCGGATTGCAACGTTTACTTCAATCTTGCCACAGTCTGTAACAAGAGGAACAATAAGGGCTTCTACACTTTCTGTAGTTCCGCCCAATGCTGCAATTTCCATATTTTCACCTGCAAAAAGTGCTGGTGGCGTAAGATCAAATTTAAAACCAAGTTCATGCAGCTTCGTAACTGCCTGACCAGTAATGATATTTGCAAGTTCGCTGATAGTTGCCTTTGCCATATCATCAAAAGTCGTCATTTTTTCACCGTTCATTTTTGAAGCAATGTTAAGTGCTGTTTCAAAAGACATGTCGAAAAGAACACGGCCTTCAACATCACCGGCAAGACCAACAAGTGCAGCAACACCCATAACAGGCATGGCTGTAGACTTCAGATAAAGGTCTCCGCGCTTAACGTCTGCACCTTCAAGAACTTCTTTTAGAACCCTATAAGAAGTTTCTACAAACGGATTAATGTACTCTACTCTCATCTAATACCCCCGAAAATTCTTTTTTATATAACAGGAAAACTATTCCTTTGTATAAACAGTTACAGCACCTTCTTTTTTCTTAAAGCCCGCAGCTGAAATATCTTCGTTTTCTCCGGTGATTATAATACCGTTTCCCTTTAATTTCTCGTTAAATTCACCTAAAACTGTTTTCTGTGAATCATCAGGCAGGAAAGAAAGCATATCACGTGAAAATACAATGTCAATAGGAGGCAGGTTGTTTGTGTTAACACAGTCGTGATATTCAAACATAACTGCATCTTTAATTTCCTTTGAAAATGTATAATCTCCGCTGGCAGTTTTTGTTGTATAAGGCTGATACCAGCTTACACTTGCTTCATCAGTAAGATTCATTAAAGGCGCATTTGAAACAGAAAGAAGATCCGTATCATGGCCATAAATCCTGATTTTAGCACCCGGATAACGTTTTTTAAGGATACAGGCAAGGGAATAAGATTCATAACCTTTACCGCAGCCCGGATTCCATACAACAATATTCTTTGCAGAATTTTCAGGAAGAACTTTCAGAACTTCTTCTTCATAATCTTCCGTCCACCATGTACCGTTGCACTTAGAATAAAATGGTGCAAGGAATTTTTCAGCATCGGTATCATTCTGAAGCTGAGTATTGCCTTCCCCATTTTCCTTAAGCCACTGTTCATAGCGGGATTTAAGCCAGCCTTCCGTTACGGAATTTACATTAAACTTCTTAAAGTTTGCAAGGGAATTTCCAATAAACCTTAAGTCATCAGCGGCTTTCTTTGCCTTAACTTCTTCTGCACTGGCAGAATCAGCCTTAGCACTTTCATGGGCTGTTTCTGCAGCAGCCTTCTGTTCTGCAACAACTTCTTCCCGCATTTTAAGCTGAGCTTTGGCAGTTTCGGCAAGTTCCTTTTCTTCTTCCGGTGTGCGCATTCCGAAAATCCTGTCAATGTCCAAAAGAACATAAAGACTGTTTTCTGCTTCTACAACACCGTAGATATACTTAATGTTAATGTCACCGAATAAAGGATGCGGCGGCTGAATGGAACTTTTCTGAATTCCAATAACCTTGTCTATGGCATCAACGACAACACCGAAAGTCTGTTCGCCCACAGTTACAATAAGCATGTTCTCAAGGAAATTGTCATCATGCTCAGGAACAGGGCTGTTAAAGAAAAGCCTCAGGTCAATTATAGGAATAATGTCACCGCGAAGATTGTAAACACCAAGAACAAAAGGAAGTGCATTCGGAACATAAGTAAAGCAGCCCGCCTTGGCAATTTCCTTTACCTTCATGATGTCTATGGCATAGTCTTTTCCAGCAAGGGAAAAAGTAACCATCTTAAAATCAACGACAGAAAGTTTTTTCTTTTCCTGAGAAAGCTGTTCATTTGTTAAATCTTCAGTCTTTTCAACTGTATTTGCAAGAACGCTAAGTTTTTCCTGAATTGTAGCCATGTTATCTCCTTAACCTCTTGCCGAAGCTTTCATTGCTTCTGCTTCACGAATCTGCTGTGCATCAAGTTCCTGCTTAACTCCAAGTTCAAGAAGCTGATTTACGTCAACAATAAGGGAAACGGAACCGTCACCAAGAACAGTAGCACCTGCAATACCAGGAGAAGAGGTGAACTGAGATTCAAGAGGCTTAATAACCACATCTTCTTCTCCGATAAGGGCATCTACCATAACGCCGATTTTCTTTTCGGCAGAACCGACAATAACAATAAAGCAGTATTCATCATCATCGGTTTTCTTAATATTGAAAAGTCTTCCAAGCCTGAGTATTGAAATGACTTCATTGCGCACATTAAGAACTTCGTAGTTATCGATGGTATTGATAGTTTCTTTCTTAACGCGCTGGCTTTCAATAACGTTGGCAATAGGAATAGAGTAAACTTCTTTTCCCACGCGAACCAGAAGCCCCTGAATAATGGCAAGGGTAAGAGGCAGGCGGATAGAGAATTTAGATCCCTTGCCTTTTTCACTTGTAACGCTGATGGTTCCCTTAAGTTTTTCTACCATTGTCTTTACAACGTCAAGGCCTACACCGCGGCCGGAAACATTGCTGATTTTATCGCTTGTAGAAAATCCAGGAAGGAAAATCAGGTTATAGGCATCCTGGTTTGAAAGAACCTTGTTCGGGCTGATAAGGCCTTTCTGAATTGCCTTGTTCCGGACCTTATCAACTTCAATACCCTGACCGTCATCAATAATATCAATGACAATCATATTACCTTCGTTGGCAGCCTTAAGGGTAAGTGTTCCTGTTTCAGGCTTACCGGCTGCTGCACGTTCTTCCGGAGGTTCAATACCGTGGTCTACGGAATTGCGGACACAGTGCATGATCGGATCAAGAAGATCATCAACAACTGTTTTATCAAGTTCTGTTTCTTCACCTTCAATTACAAGGTTTACCTTGCGTCCAAGGTCACGGCTTAAGTCGCGGACAACACGAGGAAAGCGGTTAAAAATAGTTCCAATAGGAACCATTCGGATTTTCATTACGCCTTCCTGAAGCTCGCTGGAAATGCGGCCCAGGTTCTGGGTTGTTGAACGGTATTTAGACGAAGAAATCTTAAAGTCATTTTCAAAACCGTCAAACCAGCTGCCAAGAGAGCCGAAATCTTCCGTATACTTCAGGCGGATTTCCTTCATTGAAGAACCGTTCTGAAGCTGTTCAATATATTTTGGAATTGCTTCAAGTATGCGGTGCTGTTTTTCCTTGAAAGTATTGTTCAAAGCCTGGAATTTAACCTGAAGATCAGCCATATGGAGTCCGTTCTGGTTAAATGCAGCTTTTGTAATTACAGTTTCTGAAACAAGGTTCATAAGATTGTCTACGCGTTTTGAATCAACACGCAGGATTGAACCTGTCTGAGTTGCATGGCCTGTAGCACCGGCAGGTTTCTTTGCTTCCGTTTTCTGAGCTTCGGCTTTTGTTTCTGTTTTTGGCTCTGCAGCTTTTTCTTCCGTCACTTTAGCAGGTTCTGCAGCTTTTAGTGCTTCAACAGGTGCAGGAGCCGGAGCCGGTTCTGCAGCAGGAGCAGCACTGGCAGCCGGAGCGGCAGCAGAATTACTTTTAACGGCAAGCTGAGCATCTACGGCTGTAGTAACATCATCTAGGAATGCCACATCTTCAAGGGCACTGCCTTCACAGGATGCAGAAACATAATAAACAACCTGCGGATGGAATTCATCTTCATAAAGAGCTTCAAAATCAGGCACAGTCTTTAAAACAGTTCCCTGGTTCTTTAATGCAGCAAAAACCTGGATTCCGCCAACGCTGTTCATAGGATTTGCTTCATCAAAAGTAACATTAACAGTCCAAAGCTTCTGACCGTCTTCAACTGCCTGCTTAAGTTCTGTAAATTCTTCATCAGAAAGAACAGGCAAAGGAGGCATACCGTTGTCTTCAGGAGCGGAAGGAACAGCAGGAGCCGGAGCCGGTTCTTTTTTTGCACCAATCATACCTGCAGGCAAAGTTACGCCGCTTTTTTTCTTGCCCTTCTTTTCCTTTTCAGGAATATAGGAATTAATTTTTTCTACAAGAGGAGCTATGTCTCCATCATAAACGGAGCCGTTGCTTCTTGCTTCAAGCATTAATTTTATTGTATCTATTGAAGTAAGGAGAGTGTCAACTATAGGTTCAGTAACTTCAACTAAATTACTCCTCAAAGCATCAAGCAAATCTTCTACATCATGACAGAAAGTTGCAAGCTCAGTCATTTCTACAGTAGCAGAACCACCTTTCAAAGTATGAGCCGCACGGAAAATTTCATCAATTGCATCATGATTCGAAGGATCATTTTCAATAACAAGAATATTGCTTTCCAAAGTTTCTACCTGCTGTTCAGCTTCGGCAAAAAAATCCTTGAGAAGTTCTTCATTATTAGCGTCAAGATAATCACTCATAATCTATATTGTAATCTGATTACTTTTATAATTCAAGTTTCACTTTTAAATTTTTTATTATTTTTATTGATTTTCGGCTTTTACATGGGGAATTTTCATTCCATTTTGCCCGATTCTTCCATATAAATCTTAAATTCTGCTTTTTTTTTCCGAAATTTAAATAGAGGTAGAATTATCTGCCCTGGAGGATATTTTGAAAAGAACCTTATTTGCAACAGTTTTTTCCTTAATGGCAGCAGCAGGTGCCTTTGCAATTGAAAAACCTTTTTTTAGCGGAACTACAGGTTTTCTGACATCTTTTGGAACAAATAAAAAAGAAGACAATACAGATTTTAAGCCAAGTGCAGAAGCTTATTTTGCAGGCCAGCTTGATTTTTCAGGCAAGCTTTTTCTGCGCGGCGAATTCTATACCATAAGCGACAGCATTTTTGAAGACGACATGAACAGCGAAAATGCCACATTCCGCGTAGAAGAAATTTCTGCAACATATAAAATTACAGGAGACTCTGCTTCCCACTACCTTAGTCTTTTTAAAGGCAATTTTGAACCTTTTGGTTCTGACTTGTTTTTGCAGCGTCAGTTTGGAATAAGCAAAATCAGTTCAAATTTAACGGAAAGCTACCACGGCATTGAAGGTGCTTCCATAAATCCTCTTTATGCACTGGGAGCATCCTATACGGCACGCCTGGAAGGAAACAGCGCACTTGCATTTTCAGTTTACAAAGACAAGGCAAGAAGAAAAGACAAGGAAGAAGACAATTCAGCAAATTTTGATTTGCGCTACGCAGGTGTTTTTGACTACCTGACCATTGATACTTATGCAGGCCTTGCTTTCCCTGTTGAATCAGAAGATGATTCTGACGGCTTTATCAATATAAATGAAGTTCAGTTTCACTGCGGAATCAATGCACTTTTCGGAAACAAAAAATCTGCCATGCTTTTTACCCAGTTTGGTGTAGATAAAGTAATTTTAAAGGAAAGCGATTCAAGCGACAAAAGCCTTAACCTTAAAGACTATTACTTCCTTGTTGAACCAAGACTTCCCTTTTCTGACTTTTACTTTAATCCTTCCGTATTCAATTTTCCTGCAAAATCAGCAGAAGACATGATTTATTTAAGGGCATTGATTGCTAAAAGTCCGGATACAGAAAATGTTCTTGGCGTGAACTTTAACATCGTAAACGAAAATCTTTATGCAGGTTCTTCAAGGATTACGGCAGGTATCCACGGAACACTGGCATATACGGAAATTGACAACAACAACCTTAAAAAGCACTTTTCTTCAACAATGAAAGACGCAGAATCTACATTCATCATAACGCCTTACACAAACATAGAAGTCTTTGGTGGCAGCCTTACCGCTTCCCTTTCCATTGATACAGATGAATTAAGCGATTCTGTAAAAAAAGCGGTTACCTTAACTGCCGGATTTAAGACAAAATTTTAGGGCTAAAAACAAATAATATTAGCATGTTTCTTCCAGGGAATAGCCTAGGCCTCTGGAAGTTTTTATGGCAACGTGGACTTTCAGCTGTTCCATTTTTTTCCTTAAAAAGGAAATGTAAACTTCCACGTTGTTGTATTCTGCATCGCTGTCTCCACCCCAGATTCTGCTGATTATTTCTTCTTTTCTTACAATCTGGCCTGGATTTTCAAAGAGCAGGGAAAGAATCAAAAGTTCCTTTAATGATAGTTTTATAGCAGTTCCTTCTGCATTTTGAATTTCACAGGAACGCTTGTCTAAAACAAAATCTTTAAACGTTACTTTTTCAGTGCGGATTTCACCTTTACGCCGCGTAAGGGCATAAATGCGGGCAATTAATTCTTCAGTATTAACCGGCTTTTTTAAATAATCGTCGGCGCCTGCATAAAGGCCTGCAACAATATCCTTGCTTTCAGCAGTTTCAGAAAGAAACATTACAGGCACATTAAGACCGGCATTCCTTACTTTCTGAACTAAAGCAAGACCGTCCATATCCGGCAGTTTATTTTCGAGAATTATTAGATCATGATTTCCAGACAAGGCGTAATCCAGTCCTTCTTTGCCGGAAAAGGCTTTATCTGCTGAAATTTTATGTTTTTTAAGGATTTCAGCAAGATTCTGAGAAGAGCGGACATCGTCATCGATAAACAATACCCTCATAAAATCAATTATAAGGCAAAAATTTAAAAAAACGAGGAAAGCAGGAAAAGTTTAATTCAATATTATCAGGTTAAGCGGAATTTCTGTTCAACGTAGGGATCACGGACAACCATAACGGAACAGTGGGCACTGCCTATAATTTCACTGTCCTGCCTAGAAATATTTGCATGAACAGATAAAGAACCGTTATCCGTAACACCGCCAAGAAGTATTAAGTCTGCCTTCCACACATCAGCAGCACGGATTATTTCTGACCATACGGCACCGTTTAGAAGTTCCGTTTCTACATTAACGCCCTTCTTTTTGGCAAGGCCCTTAACATATTCAAGGTTTTTAACGCCGTCTTCGATAAGATTTTTTGCAGTCTCTTCTGCTTCTTCTGCTATAAGGAATTTTGCCATGGTCAGCTGCTTTATGGAAGCCGAATCAACAACGTAAACAACCTTTAAACTGCACTTGTAAATCCTGGCAATCATAATTCCGTATAACACGGCATTAAGAGATGATTTTGAACCATTGTAAGCCACAAGAACTTTCTGAAATAACGCTTTAAGCATCCTTTACTTTTTTCCCTGCTTTTTCTTTAAAGCCTTCATGACGAATACATTGTCGCGTTCCCTTTCTTCAAGAACGCCTTCAATGTATTTTACAGTTTCCCTGTCAGTTGGAATAACCATTTTATCAAGGGCATTAACACGGCGCTGAGTTTTCTTTACTTCAAGGGCAAGACGCCATGCAATAGTCCTTATGCTTGCCATGCGGGTAATAAGAGAAAGATAATCAAAAAAGTCTGACATTACCTTGTCGCTGTCAGCAAAAGAACCGCGAAAAGAAGAAAACAGCTGCTTTTTCGGCAGGTTAACATCAATTGTAGTAAAGTTCATGCCGCCAATATTAACAGGCTTTCTGGTTATGTCATAATCATATTCAACGCCGTGAGCAATGCGTTCCACCCGGTCTCCACCTACTTTAAGAAGCATATTCTTTAAGGCAGGATAGGCTTTGGCGGCACACTTATCCATTTCCACTTCAAGAAGCTTTACTTTTTCAACAATGCGCATAAGTTCCATAACAAGAATTTCGCGCTTCTGTTCAAGCAAGTCATAGCCTTCAGTAGAAATTGCCAGCTGTTCCTTTATGCTGAGAAGATTGGATTTTGTCGGCGCAATATTAAGTTTAGCCATTTATCAGTTTACCTTTTCTACCATGTAGGTCAAATGTCAAATTATAAATAAAATAGTATATTTTTTGAATTAGCCGCCTCTCGGCAGAACCACCCCTGAAAAAAAGGCTTCCGCACTACGTTTGTGCAGATTTTTTTTCAGGGTTGAACCTGCCTACGGCGTCTATGCTCAATAAAATATTTTATAGCTACTTATTCTTTGCCCATATATTTATCGATAAGTTCATCTTTTATACGGTAAAGTTCTTCTCGTGGAAGAATGGAAAGAAGCTTCCATCCTAAATCAAGGGTTTCTTCTATGCTTCTGTCTTCATATTCGCCCTGGGTAAAGAACTTTGATTCAAGTTCGTTGCCAAACTTAAGGTAAGTCTGGTCTAAAGGACTTAATTCTTCTTCCCCGATAATTGAAGCAAGATTCCTTATGGACTTTACCTTGCTGTAGGCGGCAAAAAGCTGGCTTGAAACAGGAGCATGGTCTTCACGGGTCATGCCTGCACCAATACCGTCTTTCATAAGGCGCGAAAGTGACGGAAGTCCTGCAACAGGAGGATACATTCCTTTCTGGCTCATTTCACGGTCAAGAACAATCTGTCCTTCCGTAATGTAACCCGTAAGGTCCGGAATAGGATGGGAAATATCATCATTAGGCATGGAAAGAATAGGAATCTGAGTAATTGAACCCGTAGACCCCTTGATTTTTCCTGCACGTTCATAAAGTTCCGCCAGGTTTGAATACAGATATCCAGGATAGCCTTTTCTGCCAGGAACTTCTCCGCGTGTTGTAGAAATTTCACGCAGGGCTTCGCAATAGTTGGTCATATCCGTCATTACAACAAGAACGTGCATGTTGCATTCGTAGGCAAGATATTCAGCAGCAGTCAGGGCACAGCGCGGCGTAATGATTCTTTCAATGGAAGGTGCATCAGCCAAAGACTGAAACATTACAACTTTAGAAAGAACGCCTGATTCTTCAAAGGTATGCTTAAAGAACTGGGAAACATCGTATTTAATGCCCATGCCGGCAAAAACCATTACGAATTCTTCATCGCTGCCTTTAAGCTTGGCCTGGCGTATAATCTGTGCTGCAAGCTTATTGTGTGGCAGACCGTTGCCGCTGAAGATTGGAAGCTTCTGACCGCGGATTAAAGTATTCATTCCGTCTATGGAAGAAATTCCTGTCTGAATAAAATCCCTTGGATAAACACGGGCATAAGGATTTATAGGACAGCCGTTTACGTTTATCTTTTTGTCGCTGATGATTTCAGGATAGCCGTCTATAGGTTTTCCAAGACCGTTAAAAATGCGTCCAAGAAGACCTTTGCCTACACGCAGTTCCATTGGTTCTTCAAGGAATTCTACGGTTGTACTTTCCAGGTCCAGGCCTGTTGTAGTTCCAAAAATCTGAACTACGGCAGTTTCTTCGTTTAAGTCAATGATTCTGCCAGTGCGTTTTTCTCCAGTTTTGTCGCGAACATAAACAACTTCATCATAAAATGAATTTTCACTGCGCTTAACAACAACAATAGGTCCGTCTACAGAATCAAGTCCTGAATATTCAATTCCTTTCATTAGAAGCCCACCTTTTAGTTAAAAGTATCCTTGCGATACATGTGCTCAAGTTCAGTCATCTGATATTCAAGATGAGAACTGATTGTTGCAAGAAGTTCCATATTGTCATTAGGAACCGTAAGTTTTGCACGGACAATTTCATTACGCACAGGAAGTTCCGTTACCTTAAGCAAAGGACATCCTGCCTTAATTACTGCCAGTGCCTTAGAATAATATTCCATGATAAGAAGAAGAATTTTAAGCTGCTTCTGCGGAACAGAATAGGCATCTATGGCGTCAAAGGCATTCTGCTGAAGGAAGCCGTTTTTAATCATTTCGCTTACAGTAAGGACAAGGCGGTCTGCATCAGGCAGGGCATCTGCACCAATAAGGCGCACAATCTGCTGAAGCCTCTGTTCCTTTTTAAGAAGGTCAAGGGCCTTTATGCGGACAGTTGCCCACTGCGGGTCAAATTTATCCCACCATTCCTTAATTTCTTCTGCATATTCAGAATAGGAATCAATCCATCCGATGGCAGGATAATGCCTTGCGTTGGCAAGTTCACGTTCCAGAGCCCAGAAACAACGGATAAATCGTTTTGTATGCTGTGTTACAGGTTCAGAAAAGTCTCCGCCTGCAGGGCTTACGGCACCAATAATGGAAACAGAGCCTTCCTTATGGCACAGTGTGTTTACACGGCCTGCACGTTCATAGAATTCTGCAAGTCTTGTAGGCAGGTATGCAGGGTATCCTTCTTCTGCAGGCATTTCTTCCATACGGCCAGAAAGTTCACGCAAGGCTTCTGCCCAGCGCGACGTTGAATCTGCCATAATTGCAACATGAAGACCCATATCGCGGTAATATTCTGCCAGTGTAATTCCAGAATAAAGTGAAACTTCACGTGCAGCGACAGGCATGTTGGAAGTATTGGCAATCAGAATAGTGCGTTCCATAAGTGAACGGCCTGTCCTAGGGTCTATCAAAGTAGGGAATTCCGTAAGAACATCGGTCATTTCGTTTCCGCGTTCTCCGCAGCCGATGTAGACAATTAAATCTGCATCGCACCACTTGGCAATGGCATGCTGGGTCATGGTTTTTCCTGTTCCGAATCCGCCTGGGATTGCAGCAGTTCCGCCTTTAGACAGAGGGAAGAAAACATCTATAACGCGCTGACCTGTAACCAGAGGCTGGTTTACTTCAAGTTTTTTAAGGAAGGGACGCGGTTTTCTTAAAGGCCAGTAATGGGAAAGCTTAAGTTCTTCCCCAAGTTCCGTTGTGCCGATTACTTCATCAATTGTAAAGGAACCTGCACCTTTAAATGTGGCAAGGGTCTTTCCCTTAACCGTAGGAGGAACCATTATTTTATGCAGGATTGAACCTGTTTCCTGGACTGTTCCCAAAACAAAACCAGGAGCAATGGAATCCCCTTCTTTGGCAGCAGGAGTAAAGTCCCACTTTTTATTTTCATCAATTGGTGACGTGCGCTGACCAGGCAAAAGGAAGGCACCCTTGTCTTCATACATTTCCTTTAACGGACGCTGAATGCCATCATAAATTGTACCGATTAAGCCGGGACCAAGTCGGACAGAAAGAGGACGTTCATTGGAAACAACAGATTCACCGATGTGCATTCCGCTTACATCTTCGTAAACCTGAATGGTTGCCATGCCTTCATTCTGGCGGATTATTTCACCGATAAGCTTGTTTTCACCAACATCAACAACATCATAAAGACCGCATTTTTCAAGGCCTTCTGCATAAACAATAGGACCAGAAATACGTGTAATTTTACCCTTAATCATTCAGGCAACCTCCCGCCAAAAAGAGAAAGTGCAAGCTGTTCCCTGTTCTGACCTAGTATTTCATTTGTAATTTCTTCAATAGTTAAACGGCAGGTAATTTTTTTGTCTTCTGTCCAGAGAATGACACCGTAATCCTTAGGATTTGAAACATTTGCCTTAGCATTTTCTTCAACACCATTGCATTTAGAATCAAAAACCTTCTTAAGGATTTTTTCTGCTTCTGCCTTTGTCATTTTGCCGCAAACAAGGGCATTGACTTTTGCGTCCCCTGTAACGGACTTTGCCTTTACGGCAAGTTTTTCTATAAGTTGTTCCTTCTTTGAGGAATCCAGATTTTCAAAATAATTTTCAATGGCTTCTACAATAGAATCATTTATAAAAGAAACCAGATAACGCTGCTTTTCCAATGGAAGGGAAGCATTTAGATTATTCTCAAGAACTTCAAGGCGTTTTTTAGAAGCATCATTGACTTCTGCCTCTGCTTTCTGCACCCGATCATTTACTTCATCAAGAATTTTCCTTGCATTTTCTTCTGCCCTTGCAACAATATCCGCTGCTTTCTTTGCGCTGTCTTCGCGGATTTTCCTGTCAAGAACATCTGTTGAACGTAATTCTTCCATAACCTACAACCTGAATAAAAATAATAAAAACCAAAAGTCAGACATTAATTCCTACAGCTTCCCTTATGGAATCTGTAAGGGTTTTCCTGCCCTTTATATGACCATTTAACCCCGGAATTTCAACTATGAGCGGAGACTTTCCCGTCATCTGCCAGGCCTGAATTTCCGGTGCAAGCATGTCTGCCACATCTTCCGTTAAAATGAGGACTTTTGGTCTTTCCGATTCAACAGAAGAACGCATGTCGCTGCCCTGCCCTGTATGGAGCAGAAAAGCATCAAGTGCGTCCTGTCTGTTGGTCACGGGCTGTCCTGAAACGCCTGCAAGGTTAAATCCAAGGACAAGTTCCCGTTCGCCTAAAACAAAATAATTCATGATCAATTACATGATGATAATGAAAAGTGCTACAAGGAATCCCCAGAGACAGATACCTTCAGCAAGACCTACGAAAGGAAGGGCCTTTCCTGAAAGTTCTGCATTTTCTGCCATGGCACCCATAGCTGCACTACCGATTTTACCTACGGCAGCACCACCACCGATACATGCAATGCCTACGGCAACGGCAGCAGCAATGTATTTAATTGCACTGCCTGCACCTGCTGCAGCAGCCTGAGCTTTTCCTGCATCTTCTGCAAAAAGACATGCAGCACCCATTACCATCAAAGTTGTTAAAACCGTGATAAATTTCTTGTTCATAAAAAACTCCTATATGTTTTTTGTTTACTTATATTCAAATCTGAACGGTTTAAATTCCCGTCCGGTTTCACTAAAGAACTTAGAAAAGAATTCATAATACTGAAGGCGCACAACCTGAATTGCAACAATCATGCCTTCAAGAACTACGACAATTGCATTGCCCACAATGGAAACTGCAATGCCGCCTGCCCCAGGTGTAATTTCTACAAGGGAATTAATAATATAACCCAAAACTGCATGAGCCAGGGCAAAGGCACCAACACGGACAAAGCTTACAGTGTTAGAAAGATAAGAAGAAACAATTTCTATAATCTCAACGACTGCACCGATTATGGCAGAAAGAAGTCCGTTTTCCAGAACAGGACTTTCCTTTTCTACAAGGCGTTCAAGAGGTTCGCCAAAGGCAGAAATCAAAAGTGTTCCGATGATGATTACATAATCGTAAGCCTGGGGAACATGCTTAAAGAAAGCAACCCGCAGTGCAAAGGCAACAACATACCAGAAGAAAACTGCACCGGAAATACCTGTCTTGCCAAAGAAAGCTTTACCCCATCTTTTTAAAGACATCTGGTTTGAAATGTTGATTATAAGTCCGCATGTATTGATTAAAAAACCTACGCCAATGGTAAACCCAAAGAAAGCAAACATCCTTGTAATTGAACTTGGATCACTAGAAGGCATCATGTGCAGAATAGGAGCATGAGGCGTTCCAAACAAACCTGTTACCCACAGGCTGAAAGGTTCAAGAATTGTTTCGTTGGCAAAGAATTCACCTGTCAAAATGCCCATTATGGTAGAACTTACACCTATGCAGCATAAAACAGGACCAAACTTTTCCCAGCCAGAAAACTTAATTTTCTTAAGGCAGCTTAAAATGCCGATTATAAGGAAACAAAGCCCCTGTCCTGCATCACCGAACATTATTCCGAAAAGAACCGTAAAGAAAACGGCAACAAAAGGTGTCGGGTCAATGGTTCCATATAAAGGCGAACCATAGCTGAAAATCATGCGTTCAAAGTTCTTGATTACAGGGCCGTGCTTAACCTGCACAGGAACTTTTTCTTCCCCAGACAAAACAGAAGGAACTTCAGAGGGCATATATTCCCGGACTGCAGAACGCTTGTCTGTAAGTTCATCTATTTTTTTTGAAACTTCCTTTGCTTCGTATGCAGGAATCCATCCTGTAATCCTGTAAATGTATTCTGTAGATTCAAGGTTGTTTTCTACTTCTGAAATCTGCTTTGCAACGGAATAGCACTGCAAAAGCCTGTAAAGTTCATCCTTGTGGGTTTCTGCATAGTTCTTTCTTTCTTCCTGAATTTCTTCAAGCGCTTTCTGTGCCTTGGCAGAATTAAGCTTTAAAGTTTCAAGAACGTTTTCCGGAATTCCCTTAAAATCCTTCGGGATTTCAATTTCTACAAAACCGCATTCCTTTAAAACACCGTCAAGGGCAAAACGTCCTTTTTTAGAAGTGGCAGCAAGAACCCTGGACTTATCATCTCCAAGGGCAACGATTGTAGAAGCAAAGCCCGCCTTTTTCTTAAGTTCATCAAACTTTTCAGGCTCAATCTTGCCGATTCTTAAAGTTAAAAAAGAAAGGGATTCCAGGTCTGAATAGGAAACCTGCAGGTTAGAAAAAGCAAGGGCTTCCTTGTATTCTGCAGAAGCACGCTTTTCTTCTTCTGCGGCATCAAGTTCATCCTGATGAATCTTTGCAACAGTAGTTACTATTTTATCTGCCTTTTCACCGTCATCGTCGGCAGGCAGGCATAAAGCACCTTTAAAAGAAGTTAAATCTTCAATACCAAGGTTTGTCCTTGCCTGCTGCAGGCTGTCAAAAACATCCTGAGCCGGATTAGCAGCCTTTGTATCAGAAGAAGCATCAAAATCCTGCTGAAACTGAAAGTCTCCCATTTCTCCAAGATATTTTAAAACCTTGCGGATATCCTGACGGAAAATCATCAGTTCAATAAGACGCATAGCAGTTGTTCTAGCCATTGGTTACCTCCATTATGCCCACAGTCTTCATGGCCTGGTCTGATTCAATATTCAGCCTCAGGCTTTCAGAAGCTGTTCTTATGTTGTCCAGCTCGTCCTGCTTGATTATAAACCAGCACACCATAGGACAACACGTAAAAGGATACTGATGGAAAAGCCTTCTTGCCTTTGCAACATGAAGTGCATTAAAAGAAGTAAAAATCCATCCCGGATCAACAGACCATTTTGCTTCATCGTCAACAGGATTAAGCAGGCTACTGTATTTCCAGTTTTTCCAGCTTTCATAGTCATCAAGAGGAAAATCCAGAACCTTCAAAGCATCCTGAATAAGATAGTCGCTTAAACTTTTTTCTTCTGTTGAATATGCAAGCAAAGGAATTATTTCTTCACTTATCATATTATAATACATTCTTAAGCGGATTGCCCAAACAATATTCTGAAATATTAATTTTTCTGAAAGTAGATCTTTTACAGGCTTACGGCAGCTTAATTCTGTCTTTTCCATAGCCTTTACAAGTTCCATTACATACTGACAGTCAATCTTATAGTTTATTAAATGCTGCTCTTTTATATCCACAGGTGAATCATACCATTCCAGGCTTGTTCCTTCCGTAATGGATTTTAAATCCGGCCATTTTTCATAATTGATGATGTTGAACGGACTAATGCGGTTTATATCCGGAATCTTATTTTCCTTTAATGCAAGGGCAGCTCCAATGTCCTTAAGATTTTCATAATCGTAGCCATGAAGCAAGGCCGTAAGGACAGGATTGGGCTTTGAATAGCATTCAACAAGCTTTCTGTACTGGAAAACAAAGGAATCAAAAGCTTCTTTTTCAAGAACTTTGGCAAGCAATGCTTCAGGCACAAGGGGAACTTCTTTTTTAAAAAGGAAAGACCACAATTCCTGCAAGGAATTAAAGCTGAACAGTTCCCGAGCCCTGATTCCAACATAGGAATGCGCAAGCATACCGCTTGCCTTTGCATATACATAAGAATCAGCGGCTGACTTATCCATCATAGCCATATTCAACCTGCCTTATGCAAACAAGATTGTATTCATAAAAGAATTAAAGGCATCTTCTGTCTTTGCAGAAGACTTCAGGTTTTCCCTGTAATTCTCTATTTCGGAATTGTGTTTCTGGATTATTGATTCCCTGGCTGATTTTTCTTTTGATTCGGATTCTTCAACCAGCTTTGAATAGGATTTATGGAATTCTTCGTCTGCCTTTGTGCGGGCTTCGTTTATAAGAGCGTCGGCCTTTTTCTGCGCTTCAAGCAATACACCAGATGCTTCATGTTCAACATCAATAAGATGTTTTATTACATCAATTTCTTCTGCAGCCATATACACCCCGTATTTTTAATTATTCAGAACAACGACACAGCAGATTAAAAACTTCCTGAGGATCCTTTAGATTTTTCAGTTCTTCAAGGAACTGATCATTCTGAAGAACTGCAGCAAGTTCTTTCAGCACTTCAAGATGAAGTTCATCTTGCCCCTGACCGCAAATCAGCATAAACACAAAATGCACGGGCTGACCGTCAAGGGAATTATATTCAATACCTTTGCGGCTGATACCAATGGCACCGACGCAGCCGTCTACGGACTTGCAGTTGCCATGGGGAACCCCAACGGAATGCATTATGCCCGTAGTCATTTTGGCTTCCCTTTCCTTTACGGAAGAAATGGCTTCTTCACGGTCAAGCGAAGGGTTTGCTTCGTAGATTGCCTGAACAAGCTCTTCAAAAAGTTCGTCTTTATCTTCACTTTCAAGATTAAGTATAATGCTTTTTGGAGAAAAAACCTTGTTAAAAGTCATAAGCTAAACCCGATAATAAAAAATTATTCTGCAGCTTCAGAAGTTTCTGCTGCTTCTGCAGGAGCTTCTTCTACTTTTGCTGCTGAACCTGAAAGTTCGTTTTCAAGCCAGCTGCCGTTTTCTGATGCAGAAGCCTTAACTTCACCCTGAACGGCTGCAGCAGTTGCACTAAGGTCGTCTTTTTTAGATGCCTTGTTTACAAGACCAAGACCAAATGTAATTACAAAGAAAAGGAATACAAGAACACCTGTTGTCTTTTTAAGGACGCTTCCTGAATGTGCACCAAATGCTGCACTGTTGCCGCCAAAGGCAGAACCCATTCCGTTGCTTTCATCATTCTGAACAAGAACAAGAAGAATGGCAAGAATACATACGATTACAAATGCTACGATTAAGACTGTCTTTATAACACCCATTTTTATCTCCAAAAATTATTTAAACATTAGTCCGAACATAATAAAGAATAAGAATTATTTTTTCAAGTGTAAATCAAACATGTCATAAAATGTCACTTCCTTGTCACCTGTGTCACCTTCTCTTGTCATAATGTCACTTCCTTAGTACAAAAAAACAAAGTGATTCTATATTAACACATTCCGTAGTTTAGATTTTTAACAATACTTTTTCTGCAGAATTATTTTTCTTTAGGTGTAATATCACTTTCCATTTGCCAGCTCCCTTACATTATGTTTATAATCTGGAGCTTCTTCAAAAAAACATCAAACATCTATACCCTTTATTCCATTGGTTTGATTTTAGTATTTATGAAGGAGATTTCCCAATTTTCTTATTTTTCAGATATTCTTCCATGTTATGCCGGTAATAAATTTGGTTAAAGGACCAAAATATTAAATTTTTAACATTTAACAAAAAATTCTATTCAATACAGGAAAATTAAGGACATAAAATTTTTTTTACTGAAAATAATATATATAGTGCCTGTTTTAGCAGGCTCTATATTTTTATTTCCAAAGAGGAATATTTTATGAGTGGATTTAAACCCGTAGATGAACTTGAACTGACAGATGACTTTATGTTCGCAGCTGTTATGCAAGACCCGGAAGTTTGCAGGGAACTTTTAGAACGATTGCTAAAAATCAAAATCGAGAAAGTTGAATACCCGGAACTGCAAAAAGAAATCCGGCCTTACTATGAAAGCAAAGGCGTTCGCCTGGATGTTTATGTAAAGGACAGTGATCATATTTATGACATTGAAATCCAGACCTACCACGATAAAAATCTGGCAAAGCGCACCCGTGTTTATCAGTCTATGATTGATGCAGATAATTTAATGCGCGGGCAGGACTACCTTGAACTAAAAGAAAGCTTTGTAATCTGAGTTAATGTCAAATGTTGTGGATTGAGGTTTGAATCTGCATAGTATTAAGCAGCCACTTTCAGCACACCATTTTCAAATTTTATATCTCTGGCAACGAGTTCAAGCTTGTCAAAGCCTTTCAGACGCCGCCACCCTTTTTCTGCCTGCTGGCAGAGTTTAAAGGCCATTGCTTCTGTTGCCTTTGCAGTTCCGTTTCCTTTTGTCGTATTGTGCCTTAAACGGACTGTGGCAAATGTGGATTCAATCGGGTTGCTTGTCCTGATGTGACTCCAGTGTTCGGCAGGATAATCATAGAACCTGAATAAGTCTTCCTTGTCTTTCTTCAGGTTTTCAACTGCCTTTTCATATTTTGCTTCAAAGGTTTCAATGAACCTGTCATAGGCCTTCAATGCATTTTCTTTTGTATCAGCCTGGTGCATGTCCCGGATCATTTCCGTTGCTTTTTTCTGAACGCACTTGGGCATCTTGTCCAGGATGTTTGCAGTTTTATGGAACCAGCACCTCTGGATTTTCATCTGTCCCCATATTTCATCAACTGCATTCTGAAATCCGAGGGCACCATCGCATATTGCAAGTTTCGGTGCCTTTGTAAGTCCCCTGAATTTCAGGTCAAGAAGGACTTCACGCCAGCTCTGCGTGCTTTCCCGTACACCCGGTTCTATCGCAAGAAGCTCCTTTTTACCGTCAACTCCGACTCCTATGATTACAAGGAGGCAGGTCTTTTCTCCGTCGAGCCGCGATTTTACATATATTCCGTCAGCCCAGACATAGACATATTCCTTTCCCGTCAGGTCCCGCTTCTTCCATTCCTGGAATTCATTCTCCCAGTCTTTTGTCATGCGGATAATCGTTTCCGGTGAAAAACCTTTTGAATCTTTACCGA
>JALELH010000069.1 GCA_022768865.1 Spirochaetia bacterium | reverse complement strand
TGAACAGAAAATCGGTGAACTTCAGAAAGACTTTTCCGAAGCTGCAAAAAGGGCAGGTGACGTTTTAAGTACTTTTGATGATGACAGCAAAAAGCACATTGATGAATTTGAAACCATGTATAACACTTTCTATAATCAGGTAAAGGGTTATACAGAAGAACAGATTAAAAATGCCGAACTTAAAATCAAGGATCTTAAGAAAAACTTTACTGAAAAGGCAACTGAATACAAACAGGCATATCAGGGAGCAACAGACAGGCTTAATGATGAAACAAATAATCTTCAGATGAAGGTTGACGACATTAAAAAGAGCATTGCCCAGTTCATTTCAGAATCTTCTGTTTTTGACAAGGCAGACATCCTTAAAAGTCAGCTTAAGGATTCCGTTGAAGACCTGGAAAAGAAAATTGCTTCCGTTAAAAACTACGATGCAAAGATAAACGACCTTAATACGCAGATCAGGCAGCTTGAACATCTCAGCGACGACGTAAACCAGAAGCTCAATGCCTACAGTGCAGACAAATCACGCCTGGACAGCATTGAATACAAGTTTGATACTCTTCTTAACCTTTCTAACGGAATGGATTCTAAGATTACTGAAATACAGAAGCTTAATGATGATTTTGTCAATATCCAGGCCGACGTGCGTAAGTATACAGAATCTATGGCAGCCATTGAAAACAAGTTTGACCGCATAGAAAAGAAGAGCGATACAGTAGACCGTGTTGCAGAAGCTGTAGACAATTCCTTTAAAAACATTTCTGCTCTTGAAGACAGGCTCAGCAATTATTCAAATGAATTTGAAGAGATTCCTGCCAAGATGGAAAAACTTAAAAAGGACATGGACAACATCCTTAAAAACGGTGAAACCATCAGCGATGCAGTTGACAAAGTTAATTCACTTAAAGATATTATGCGTGATGTTGATGAACATATCAGCGAAATTAAGGAATCTAAGGATGGTATTGTTGCTACGGAAAAAAGGCTTCAGAAACTTTATTCCGACGGAGAAAAGCAGCTTGATCTTCTGCATTCCGTTACTGCCAAAGCTACAGGTACTAAAAAGTCTAAATCTAACAGTGAACTGTCTCCAAAGCTCAAGAGCAACATTGTTTCTCTTAAGGCAAAGGGCTGGACAAATTCAGAAATTGCCAAGAGCCTTAATATAGAAGAAAACATAGTTCAGCTTATCCTTGAAGTCGGCACAGATGAATAGAAGAATGGGTTAAGAAATAAAAGGCTTTCAACCGGAAGCCTTTTATTGTGTCGTGTCACGGGCTTTCTATAAAGTAAAGTCATGCTGAATGGCAACCATAGTCTGCAACTTTAAGTATCCTTACTTTATGTGGTTTAGAGATTCCGAAACAAGTGGAAATGAAACTTGCACTTAATCTTTGTTTGCAACGGCAAGTCTCTTGACTTCATCCAAAGATAAACCTGTTCCTATTGCAACCTGTTCCATAGATAGACCCATAGATAAAAATCTTTTTGCTGTTTCTTCCTGATTTTCCTGTTTTACTTCCTTTGCAAAGTCTTCCATAATTTTACACATATTAATTACTCCTTTTTCTGTTCCTTTTAAGTATTCTGCTCTTTCGGCAAAAGTTTTTATTTTCATTTCTGACGGCTTTTTGCAATTGAAGTCATGCATTAAGTCGCCGATTAAATCCTGTCCTCTGTAGTCACCGTTAACATAAATTATATGGGCACCATCGTTAAAATCAAGGCCAGTTTCCTTTATTGTCCTGTCAATGTGATACAAGGCTTTTGCAGATTTTAACACGTCGTGTTCAGTTATAAATATAACATAAGTTTCCGGAAGCGTCTTCAAATTTTCACCTGGAAGGATTAAATTTGAATCAATAAGAGCACTGTGATACCTTGCCCGTTTAGGATTTGCACCTTTGTCCTTACGTTGAACTTCTACATTAAATATTTTACCTGTTGCATCTGTTGCTTTAATATCAAGGCATATAGAACGTCCCTGCAGGTTTTTTACGCAAGACTGACTGACCGATTCCACTGCTTTTATATCTGGTTTATCTAGAATTATTTGCAAAAGCAGGGAAGTGCATTCCAGGTTATCTTCAAAGAATTTAGACATGTAAGTGTCGTCCATCAATCTGAAGTTTTGAATCCTTTCAAGAATTCGTTGTTGCTGTTGTTTTATCATTTGATACCTCAAAAATAAAAATTTCGGAGGCTTTTATTAAAAAGCCCTATATATATTATTTTAAAAAAAAATAAAAAAAGGTCACTTTTTATAGATTTTTTAAATATTTTTTCTTAAATTCAGAATGTTTTGTCCTTTACTGAAGCCATTACTCAAGGTGGTTTAGAGCTGTTACTCAAACACATTTAGCGCAGTTACTAAAACGTGTTTTTTCTATTGTTTTTTATAGTTATTCTAATTAAATTTACAATTATTGCTTGTTCAATTCCTGCTTTGTGTCTTTAGTTTATAGAAGATTATGAGAATGAAGTGTATAATAGAATAAAAACGGAAAAGAAGGAAAGCACCGATGACTAATAACTGTATTCAGACAACAAGGCATTACCATAGCAAATGCAGTAAAAGAAGGTTTGGATTACATCAGCAGCAAAATCGGGAAAATCTTCAGATAAACATTATTAAGACGGCATCTAGGGTGGCAAGTAATTTTTCCGTGTCATCCCGAACTTGATTCGGAATCTGCCTGCACTTAATCAAAGGAATGCTATTTAGAGTTAAATTTCATAAGGGTTTAAAGGCAATTTTATCCGGGTTTTAGTGCAAATTCATACGGTTTTTTAGGGCTTTTTTTAAATTTCATCAAGATGAAAATTTACGTTTATCAAGATGAAAATTTCTGTTTATCAAGATAAACGTAACCCGTTTATCAAGATGAAAATTTTTTTTTATCAAGATGAAATTTCATTTTTATCTTGATAAAAGCAAAAAGACGTAAATTTAATGATTTTGCTTTATTTAGTGTGGTATAACAATTATTTGATTGTATAAAGCACAGAAAGCATTGACTTACAATAAAACTGTGTTATACTTTATATTAAGGATTGCAAAAGAAATGATTTCGGCAAAAAATACGCAATACGCAATACGCAATACGCAATACGCAATACGCAATACGCAATACGCAATACGCAATACGCAATACGCAATACGCAATACGCAATACGCAATACGCAATACGCAATACG
>JALELH010000068.1 GCA_022768865.1 Spirochaetia bacterium | reverse complement strand
ATCTGCTGATAGTAGTCATCATACTGGCCCTGCAATCTGCTCTTCCACTGTGCAAATTCCTGAACGGATGCATCAATTGTTGCAGACTGGGTTTCCTGTTTAGAAGAAAGAATGCCCTTGAATTCTTCTATCTTGGAATTAAGTTCCTTTTCTGTTCTTTCAAGGTTTTCGGTCATGCGGGTTTTGTATTCATCAGATTCAGCCTTAAGTTCACCGTCAACGCCTTCAATGGCTTTCTTGATTTCTGCACGATACTGTTCAATAAAATCGTGGATTTTCTGGTTAACGGAATTAATCTGTTCCTGAATTGTGTTCTGTCCTGCAAGAAGTGCTGTCTGGAATTTCTTTTCCTGCTCCTGTGTCTTTTTCTGCAGTTCAAGAATTCTCTTTGAAAGGCCTTCTTCATACTGACGTTCAAGGGTAGTTCTTTTTTCTTCATATTCAGAAGTAAAGACTTCAAACTGAGCGTCAAAGGTATTTTTCCATGAAGCAAGCTTAGATGTAACGTCTTCTTCACGTTTTGTAATATCCTTAATGAAGGAATCTTCAAAAACCTTAACCTTGCTGCTAAGGCGTGCTGCAGAATCCTTTTTGATTTCGTCAAGGGAAGTCTGCACTGTAGAAAGTTCGTCCTTAACTTTTGCAAAACGAGTACTAAGGTCTTCTTCAAAGGCATGCTGATTCTTTATCTGCTGCTGCGTAAACTTTTCAAAGTCTCCCACAACCTTTTTCTGGCTCTGGTCCATAAGTTTTCTTAAGGCAGATTCAAGTTTATCTACATCGGCACCGGCAGAATTAAGTTTCTTAAACCTGTATTCCATTTCCTTTTTGTATTCACTTAAGGTTCTGTCCAGTTCCGTAAGATACTTTGTCTGCCTTGCGTCGCATTCAGCGGCAATGTCACGTGAAGAACTAAGCAATGTAGAATCCATCTGGGCAAGGCGGGTTGTAAGTTCCGTTTCAAAGCTGTCAAGCTTTTCCTTGTGGCCGGAAGTTTCTGTTTCTATTCTTTCAGTTATGCTGTTTGTCTGTTCCTGCATGCTCTGGAACTTTTCCTGCATTTCATTTATTGCAGAAGTTATGTTTTCGTTATAGGACTTTGCCTGTTCATCAAGCTGGCCAAGTGTAGATTTTACATCATCGTGCATCTGGTCTACCCTGTCCTGAACATCCTTTTTATATTTATCAAGGTTTGCAGAACTTAATGTGCTGAACTTTTCGTAGGCAGCATTTTCTTCCTGTTCTGCTTTTTCAAGGATTGAATTGAACATGCCGTCGTAGCGTTCCTTAAGAACTTCGCTCTGCTTGTCTACAGATTCCTGCAGCTGTGCAAGTTTTTCTGCATTTGCCTTTGCATCCATGTTTACGGAATCTACGGCAGCCCTTGCACTGTCTACGGCTGTGTTTACCTTTTCCTGAACATCAGAAATTGTATTGCGCATCTGTTCTACAAGGCTATCTGCAGAAGTTGTAAATTTATTTTTAACGTTGTCAATTTCTGTTTGGGCCTGTTCCATCAATGATGCAGCATTGGTATCAATAAGTTCCTTAAGTTCCTTACTTCTTTCTTCAAGGGAATCTTTAAGGCTCTGTGTCTGTTCTTCTATGCGGGCTGTATATTCAGAAGTTGTTTCCTTGTATTGTTCCATGGCACCCTGTGTCTGGTTTTCTACATTCTGAACAAGGTCTGCAAGTTTCTTTTCAATTTTTCCGGTGCGTTCGTTGAGCTGGCGTTCAAGACTTTCTGTTCTGTCGGCAAGTTCCTGCTTAAGGGAATCCGTTCTGTCTTCAATGTCCTGTGTATAAGAAGATGTGGTTTCACGGTATTTTTCAACAGCCTGTGCGGTCTGTTCCCTTACTTCTTCTGTAAGGGCATTAAGTTTTTTACGCACATCGTCTTCAAGGCTGTCCGTTTTGTTTTTGATTTCTGTAGAAATACTAATTGCACGGTTATTAAGTTCGTCAAGTTTCTTTCTGAGCATGGAATCAGCAGCATCTGCCTTGTCCGTCAGGTTTATAGAAAGGGATGTTGTCCTGTTCTTTATTTCTGTTTCTATGCGGCTGATGGAATTATCAAGGCTTGCATTTGCAGCAGAAGACTTGGCCTTAAGTTTATCTGCAAGGTCGTCAAAGTTTTTATCGATGTCACGGTCAACTGTAGAAATCTTCTGCTTAAGTTTTGCATCAAGCTTTTCTGACTTTTCATTAAACAAAGCAATAAGTTTCTGAGACTTTTCCTTCATGGTGTTTTCAACACCGTCAGTGCAGTTGTCAAGGTTTTCCTTTAATGTTTTTGCCTTAAGGTCGTATGCACTTTCAAGTTCACGATTTTTGTCTTCAAACATATGGATAACAGAAGAAGACGTATCGTTGAACTTATCGTTCATTTCCTGGATTTTGTCTTCGCAGTTTTTAGAGACGTCTTTTAATTTGCCGTCAATGGAACTGACCATATCTGAATATCTGTATTCAAGGTCTTTTGTAAGGCTGTCTGTTTTGGCACTGAAGTCTTCTTCCAGGGTCTTTGTTTTATCATGGAAAAGGGTATCAAGTTCAGTAGATTTTTCCGTAAGGGCTGCATCAAGTTCTTCTATGCGTGCAGCAAGCTTTTCTTCAAAGCCGTTTGTATTGGCATCAATTGCAGTATTGATTTTTTCTGTTGTTTCGCTGACTGACTTTTCAAAGGCAGATGTTTTTTCTTCAAAGGCTGCTGAACGTTCAGAAAAGATTCTGTCAAAGTTATCTGTCTTTACCGTAAAGTCCTTGTTCATGGCGTCAAACTTTGCAGTAAGGGTTCTTTCAAGGCTGTCTGCACGGTCTGTATATTTGCCGTCAATGTCTGCAAGGCCGTTTTCAAGTTTATCATTTATTTCTGCAATGCGGGAATCTACAGATTCTTCTACTTTGGAAAGTCCGTCGTCTACCCTTGCATTTAAGGTTGAAACACGTTCGTCTATGTCTGTGTCCATTCCTTCAAGGCTTGAATCAAGCTTGTTGTTAAGTTCATCTATGCGGCTCTGGATATTTTCTTCTATTCCGGAAGTGCTGTTTTCCAAAGCAGTCCTCATTTCTGCAATTACAGTATTGCATTTTTCACTTAAGTCGTAAGTGTTGTTATCCAGGTCAGAACGGATGTCACTGATTTTCTGTGCAAGGTCATTAGTAATTGAATCTGTATTTTCCGTTACAAGACCAGTAAGTTCTTCTATTTTTGCAGAAAGGTCATTAGAAATTGAATCTGTTTTTTCTGTTACATTGCCGGATAGTTCTTCTATCTTGGCATAAAAATCATTGGAAAGCGTATCTGTTTTTTCCGTTATGCTGCCGGCAAGTTCTTCAATTTTTGCATTAAAATCATTTGCAATTGAATCTGTTTTTTCTGCTACACTGCCGGAAAGTTCTTCTACTTTTTCAGAAAGAGTTCCTTCTATATTTCCGATTTTTGTTTCTATATTGTTTTCAATATTGCCGATTTTTGTTTCTACGTCGTTTTCAATGTTGCCGATTCTTGTTTCCACATTGTTTTCAATGTTGCCGATTCTGGAATCTACGCCGTTTTCTATGTCTGCAATCTTAAGGTCAATTTTGTTTTTAATGGAATCTGCCGTTGTGCTTAAAACAGAATCAAAATTATCTGACTGTTCCTTTACTTCCTGTTCAAGAGAAGAAATTTTCTTTTCCCAGTTTTCAGAAAGAACATTGGTGCGGGCATCCAGAAGCTGCTGCATGTTGTCGGCCCTTTCCTTAAACTTGCTTTCAATTTGTCCGCTTACTTCCCTGAAAGATTCTGTAAGTTCCTTTGACTTTTCATTAAGTGCATCCTGGGTTTCGCTGATTTTTGTATCTATGATTGCAGTTATCTGCTTTGCCTGTGCATCAATTTCGGTGCGGCACTGCTTAATTCTGTCCAGAGAATCCTGGCGCAGGTTGCTGAAAGATTCGTCTTCAAGTTTTTTTGCATTTTCGATGGCATCAGAATAGGCTTTGCGGATGTCATCTTCTATTTTCTGCATGATGGCTTCGTTCTGTTTTTTAGAACGTTCAGTCGTGCTTTCTACTTCTGCAGCCCTTTTTTCAAAGGCTTTTAAAAGGTCGTCTCCGATGGTTTTAAGCTGTTCTGCATTTTTTGCAGAAAACTGCTTTACAAGTTCACCGATTTTTGCTTCAAGTATCTCTGCTGCTTTCTGCTGCTTGTTTAAGCGCAGGTTTACCTTGTCAATAAGGGCAGATTCATTTTTTACTGATGCCAGGTTCTGTTCTACGGCAGCAGTCATTTCCATAAGGTTTTTAATTACGTTGTCGTATGCCTGGATTTTAGACTGAATGTTTTCTACCTGGCGGACAGGGTTTTCAAAACTTTCCGTAGTATTCCTGCATTCCTTTATCTGATCTGTCATGCGGTTTATTTCGGCTTCAGTTTCTATTTTTTTTGTTTCAAGTTCGTTTATGATAAGTTTCTGAGCTTCTTTCTGGCTGTTAAAATATTCGTCAAGTTCCCTTTTGCGGCTGTCTGCATATTTTTTTACTTTTTCCATCTGGCTTTCATTTTTATTCAGCTGATGAACAACAACAGAAACCACAGCAGACAATAATACAGATATAACAATTCCAACGATAATCACTTTTTATTTCCCACCCAATTTTGACTATTCTATTTGCTCGGCTGCTTACTATTCTAGCACGATTTTCTGCAGCTGGCGATAATTTCTGAACGAAATGTCAGCTTCAGGCTGCTTAATGTTAAAAAGCTTTTTAAAGCCTTTAAGAATGTATGCAGTTTTCATTCCGGCACCTTTGGCACCAAGAACATCATATTTCAAGCTGTTTCCGACATAAAGAATCCTGTCTGCAGGAACATCAAGTTCCTGTGCAAGGATTCCAAAAGGATAAACGGAAGGCTTTAAGGCACCGGATTCTTCAGAGCCGATGCAGACATCGCAAAGAGCACGGATTCCCCAGATGTCTCCTTTCTGTTCCGGCGGAAAATCAGACAGAATTCCTATTTTAAGCCCTGCGTCTTTCATGGATTTTATGCATTCATAAACATAAGGATATGGCTTTACTTTCTTAAAGAATTTTTTTAGTCCGTCGTAACATATTTCGTTAATGATTTCTTTGGCACGGGGACTTTTTAATTTAGAAATTTCTGCAAGTATGCGTGCCTGATATTCATAAAAATCTGCAAGTGGAGCAGTTTTATGCATTACATGACGGGTTTTATTAAAATGAACATAGAGTTTAAAATTCTTAATTACATGAAATGGCATACGGATAAACAATTTCCAGGAAGGATAAAGAGTTCCGTCTATATCAAAAGCCACTGCCTGAATATCCTTAAACATAGAGTTATTATAGTAGGAAATTCACTTAATCTCAAGGGAATAGTTAAAGGAAGCCCTTGCATTTTTAGCAGATAGCACTTCAGAAAACTTCCAGTCCTTAATCTGATTTTTAATTTCATTCTGTATTTCAGAAGGAATTAAGGATGCAGGTTTTATCTGGATTTCTCCAAAAGGAACGGAACCGTCCGACCTTACAGTAAAGTAAATGACTACGTTTCTTGTAGAATCTACAAGTCTGGCATTTTCTTCTGATATATATATGGAAGGATTTTTAGGATAAAGAAGTGTTCTTGAACTTCCGTCTGACATTGCCATGGCAACCTGCCCTGCTGAACTTTTAGAAGCAGAAATGGATGCCTTGCTTTTTATGCCTTCTGCAACTGTAGAAGAAAAAGTTGTATTTTTAATGTCGGCTAAGGCGTTTTTTGTTGCATCAGATGCTGCACCGCTGCTTTTGTCCTGAGAAGAAGAACTTGAAGATGCCGATGCCTTTTCTGATGCAGAACTTGCAGAAGCACCGCTTAATGAACTTTTTGGCACAACTGTCTTTTTAGCAGCAGGACTTTCTTTTGCCTGCACAGGTTCTGCTTCTTCTGCAAAAAGGCTTTCGTCAAATTCAACTTGCTTTTTTGCCGCACTTCTGTTTTCTGCCATTAAGTCGTCAACGCTCTTTTTTAAGGCAGGCTCTTTAAAGTCAGGCTTGTTTTCCTTTGCTGCAGGTGCTTTTTTTGCACTTTCTGCTTTTTTGAGGGAACTGTCTTTTTTGACTGCAGCTTTCTTTTCTGCAGGTTTCTGGATTTTCTCTGTTTTAACTTCCTTTTCTGGCTGAACTTTATCCTGTTTAACTTTTTCCGGCTGCACTTTCTTTTCTGGTTTTGGCTTAGGAGTTTCTTTTTTTACCGTTGCAGGCTTTTTTTCCTTTACAACAGGAACATTGTCCAGCTGTATGGTTATTTCCTGATATTTTACTGCATTAAAGCGGACAGTTAAACAAAGGATTATAAAAAGGAGTAAAAATGCTGCTGTAACAAGAAGGCCAAATTTAAAACCCTTCTTTTCTAATTGGCAAAAGTCAGAGTTCATTTTTTTCCTGTAGTTCTAAGGCTTACGGCACTAAAACCGCTGTATCGTATGGCATCAAAGAGGGAAACAATTGCTCCGTTTGTTACATTAGAATCTGCCTGTATGGAAACAGGAAATTCATTGCGAGGCTTGTCTCCCGTGTCAAAGTTTTTTAAGGCATTTTCAAGTTCCTTTAATGAAACCTGTTCATCGTTAAAAAACAGGGTTCCGTCTTCTTTTGCAGTAATTGTTATGCTGCTTGTTTCTACTCCCTGGGCAGTTGAACTTTCCGGAAGGTTTACCTTAATGGCAGGAAGAACAGAAAAAGTTGTTGAAACAAGGAAAAATAAAATCAGCTGAAAAATTACATCCAGCATAGGAGAAAGGTCTACGCCTTTTGCTCCCCTTGAATTTCTTCTTACTGACACTTTCATAAAAATCTCCGCAAAAGGCTAAAGGTTCTTACCAGTCAGACGGAACATAACACGGGTAACCGTAAGTTCCATTTTCTTTATGCTGTGGTTTACCTGGGATTCAAAATAGCTGTGGAAAATAATTGCAGGAATTGCAACGACTAAACCAGCTACGGTTGTAACAAGTGCTTCACCGATAGAAGAAGCAAGCAGGGCCGGGTCTCCCATGGTTCCGCCGTTGCCAAGAACACCAAAAGCCTTTATATTGCCTGTAACAGTTCCCAAAAGTCCAAGCAAGGTTGCAATGCTTGAAATCGTATTCAGTGCAGAAAGAAGATGTTCAAAGCGGGATACGGCAAGGTCCATTTTAGTCTGAACATAATCCTTTAAATCCTGCTCCGGAAGTTCGCGGCTGTTAATGGCATCCTTTACGACAGATGCGCATGGCGTAAGGGCATTGTTGCAAAGATTTTCTGCAACAGAAAAATCTCTTTTGGCAAGGGCTGCATCAATATCATCTTCAAAAGTTTCTTCACGCTTTTTTATTGTATAAAAATACTTAAGCCTTTCTGCAACGATAAAAACCACAAGAAGACCGCATGCAATGATTGGAATCATAAGGATTCCGCCGTTTTTTAATATCTGAAACATATTCAGCTCCTATAATTAAAAGAAAAAGCGGCACAGGAAAGTTACACTTCCCGCCCTTTCAAGATAGCCGGATTCCTGATATTCCCTGTCCTTGCTTGAAAAAAGCTTTATTGCATCATTCATTTCAAGGGAAAGACGCATTGCCTTTTTTATGTTTAAGTAAACATTGCCGTTAACTTTAGGGCATTTGTCACTTTTGCTGTCTACGGCTTCTATTATGCCGGTTGAAAACCCCCAGCGTTCAAATTCATCATCGTAAGAAACGGAACCTTCAATAGAATGCCTGTATTCATTGGCAGGAACATGCCACCAGTGGGCACGCCAGCCGCCACGTAAAGTAAAGATGCCATACTTAATGCTTAAGCCGTTATCAGTTGTAACAAGTGTCCTTTCATCTGCAGCAATCTGGTAAATATGGCTTTCATTAGGGTTTTCTGATGAATAGTCTGCTTCAAAGGCATAGTTGTCAAAAGCAGTCTTTTTAAATTCTATGCTGCTGTTAAATGTAAAGATATTGAACAGTGGCAAAACAATTTTTGAATTTACAAACCAGTCAGAAATTTCTCCTGTAAGGGTATCAAGCTGGGCAAACTTGTATTTCCTTTCCAAAACAGAAAGTTCTTCATGGCGTGTTTCAAGTCCGCCGTTGACACCGACTGTAAGCTTGCGGCCGCTGGCCAAAGGAGCACGAACTTCCGCACCAGTGCTGAAGTAAGGAACAATTTCTCGGCCTTCGCCTATTTCTGTGCCGCCTGCAATTCCGCCGCGGGCAAAGGCTGTTACAATGTCGCTTTCGTAACCTGTAAAGAGTGTGCCGCTTGCACGGAAAAGGTCATCAATTTCTGCTTCGTCATGCTTTCCCAGCAGGGTTTCAACCTGAAAGTTGCATTCAAGGCCTGCAGAAAAACCGTTGCTATACCATGAAAAAACAAAGCCAGGGTCCGTATGGAAGACGTTTATGTTTTTATCCTGCCTTTTTAACACAAGGCCTTCGTCGTCCTTTATGCCTGCATAGCGGTTATACCAGTAGGCTTCTGTTTCTGAAGTAAATTCAAAGCCGGAATCTCCAAAGAAGTGATCAAACAAAAATACACCGGAAACTTTCTGTGAATTTAAATCATAAAAGTGTTCATTTTCATTCTGTAAACCGGTGCCTGCCTTGTCGTATCTGCCGCCGAAAGTAAAATCAGAATCAATTGCACGAAAAGATTTTTCTGCATAAAGCTTTGTGCCGTTATCAAAAAAACCGTCTGCGGCTGTGTGCTTTCCGTATCCGTTTCTGCTGAAGTGGGAAAATTCTATTCTGAAAGGGTCTGTATTAGAAGCCTTATAAACAGAAAAATCTCCTATAAAATCACCAGGAAATCCACCGCCTACAAGGCCCTGTGCGTAAACGTTTTTATTTTCTCCTGTAAAGAAATTTGCTTCAGGCTCTTCTTCTTCATCGTAAACAATGCGTTCACCTGGAAGTTTTGGCATTATGTTTTTTTCTTCACCTGCAGAAGGAACAACTTTAGAAAAGTCAGGAACAGCATCCCTGCCTGCCACAACAGTATCTCCGGAAACCGTTGTTGTCATTTCTGGAAGTTCAATTTTTTCTTCATCGGATGCCTGTGCAAATGCAAAAGGAGCAAGGGATGCAAAGCATGCCATAGCTATAAATAATTTTTTTTTCATATTCTACCTGTTTATAAATTGTCGGACACTTTTTGCGTATTCAGTATCGCCATAAAGTTCAATTAAATTCTTTGCAACGCTTTCTGCGTCACCTTTTTTTCCGTCTGTATAAAATGCTTCTGCCGCACCATACAGGCTTCTTGAAGCAAGTGCCGTATTACCTGCCATGCGTCCGTATTTTGCAGCGGATAAAAATAACTGTGCAGAAAACTCATACTGTTTTATGTTGCGTTCAGATTCTGCAAGTATTACTGCATTCTGTGCAGCGTAAAGACATTCTGCTTCTATATTTGCCTTTTTGCCCTGTTCTGCATAAAGGATTTCTGCAAGTTCAACTGCTTCCCCTGAATATTTTTCCTGTGTCCATATATATTGGGCAAGTTCTGTTCCTGCAATGCGGCCTTCCTGTGTTTTCTGCTTTCCAAGCTTTTCGTATTTTTTCTGAAGGCTTACTTTCTTGCTATTAGAATCTGTTGAAGCAGTAAGGCTTTCAGAAAGTTTCCTTGCTTCTGCTTTCTGCCCTTCATTCATGGCACAGGCAAGCAATCTGCTGCAGCATTCCTTTGCCTTAGGCATATTGTCGCTGTCTTTGTACAGTGCAGCAAGGTTTCTTAAGGCGGAATAGGCATAGGTAGATGCAGGATATTCTACTAAAAGAAGTTCGTAAGCAAGGATGGCATCGGAAGTTTTCTTTAAATTCTTTTTGCTGTCTGCGGAATAAAACAGAACGATTTCATAGAAGTTTCCTTTAGGATACAGGTTTTTATAATCTTCAAAACGCTTAACGGCATTTTCGTATTTGCCTGCACTGTAAAAAAGTTCTGCACGGCGGTAGCAGCTTTCTTCTGCAAACTTTGATGCAGAATGCTTTTGTGTTATTTCATAAAAAAGTTTATCCGCTTCGTTTAGTTTTCCTGCACCTGCGTAAAGCAATGCTGTTTTATATTTACAGCGGACTCCAAAATCAGAAGACTGCTTTGCATAAGGAGCAAGAACGGCAATGGCACTTTCTTTATTGCCGGAATCTTCATAAAGGGCAGCCGTAAGCAAAACGGCATTTTCTTTTTCTGTTTCGTTCTTTGCAAGGCTTAAGGCAAGGCATGACTGATTTATGGCTTCTTCAATTTTGCCGGCAGAAACCATGGCATTGGCACAGATAACGGCAGCGTTATAGCATAAAGGATGGCCTGCATAATTACTGCTGAAATTTTCAAGGGTCTGGCATGCAGATATTTTACCAAGCTTATACTGACAGTAGCCCAGATAAAACACGGCATATTCCCTGTTGCTTTTTTTATTGGATTTTAAATAGTCAGAAAATAGTGTTTCAGCTTCGTTCCATTCTTTTAAATTAAAGCAGGAAAGGGCAGCTATGTATTTTCCTTCCATTGTATTTGACTTTAAGCCTTCCCTTTTACTGGAAGAAAGATAGCCGCATGAAAAAAGGACTTTGGCATAATCCGTACTTTCTTCTGCATTAAGTTCAAGGCCTTTGTAAAGTTCAATTGCCTTTTCTTCCCTTCCGGAAACTGCATAAATACGCGCAAGAAGTTTTCTGCTGCTTTCATAAAAAGGCTCGCCGGATTTAAAAGGCACTTTCCCCTTTTCTATAATATTTTCTGTTTCCTTTATTTGACCGCAATTTAAAAGACCTACGGCATAAAAAAAAGCTGACTTACGCTTAAGGTTTTCGTCCTTGCCGGATTCAATATTTTCATAGGCATTTTTTCCATGCACATAGCAATTGGACCAGTCACCTACGGAAGCATACTGTTCTGCAAAAGCAGCTTCATAAGCGGAATACAGTTCATTATCTGATTCTACACTGCCCATAAGTTCAAGGGTGTTGCCCTTTATTTTTGCACGATATAAAGAAATCAGTGACGCATATTTTTTTTCTGCATCAAAAGTCTCTGCATTATTAAAATAGGTTTCTGCATTCTCAAAGTCGCCTTTTTCAAAGGCATCTGTTGCAATGCGTATCCATGTTTCTGCCAGAACTTCCGGGTTTGCAGAAATCTTATGGGTAATGTTTTTAAAAAAATCTGCCGTTGAAGTTCCGGTCTGCTTTTCGTATGGAACTGAAATTCTGTAGGCTGCAATAAAGGCTTCGGAAGAAGTTTTTTCATCAGCGCTTAACAGTGCCTTAGTGCAGCAGTTCCAGCTGTTTTTATAATCGCCCGTCTTTTCATAGGCATTTGATGCAAGCAAGGAAAGCTGTGCATAGGTTTCAGAAAGTTCACCTTTCATTTCCGGAGTTTTCTTATATAGAGAAGTAAGGGAACTGTATTTTTTTTCTTCCAGATAGCTTTTAAAAAGCATTATAAAAGATTCTGAATAAGTATCGGCAGGATATTCGTTGCCACGGGAAATTACAGATTCAAAAACAGGAATTGCCTTTTTATAATCTTCAGAAAGAAAATAAGTTTCTCCTGCATTAAACAAAGCCATATTGTAGTAATATTCTGATTTTTTAGAAATCTTTCTTGATTTGGAAATTTCACAGCAGCTATAAAAGGCTTCCAGTGCTTCCTTGTTTTTTTTCTGTGCAAGACGACTTTTTCCAAGCCAGTAATATGAAAGAACCTGCACGTCATTGTCATCGCTGCAGACGGCTTTATAAAGTGCAGTTTCTGCTTCTGCAAAGCGCCCAAGAAAGCAAAGACTTTCTCCTTTATACAAAAGTGCCTTATGATAAAAAGCAGAATCCGGATATTCGGCCGAAAGCGTATCAGCCTGTTCTATAACAGACGGATATGCAGCACCGGCATAGGATGTAACAATATCAGAAAATATTTTTGAATCACTTGCGTCAGTTTCTGCAGCAAGATTAAAACAAAGAAATGAAGAAATCACAAATACAGAAACATAAGCAGATATTTTTTTTACTTTATTTTTTTTCATAAGGGAAATATGCCTCAGTAGATTTTACTCTTTCCAGATGAACATAGGCACCTTTGTATTTTTCTATGAATTTATCCATTGCAATTTCAGTACCCTGTTCAAAAATAAAGCAGCCGAATTTTCCGTTTCTGTCAAAATAAGGAAAGAAAGCAACGCAGTTATTAAAAACAAGTTCGTCGGCTTTTATTTTAGAGCCCTGCCTGATGGCACCTAAATAAAACCAGTCAGGTTCTGTAGCGGCAAGAACGTAAAGCAGGGCCTTAATATGGTCTATGCTATAGCCTGTATTTTTTACATAACCTGCAGAGCTTTTTGTTTTGCCTTTTACAATATCAGAAGAAAAATATTCATAATTAACATCAAGTCCAAAAGTTTTATAGTCCCCTGTTCTGCTGGAACGTATTGAATATGCCTGTGCTGCAAGGTTGCGGCACCAGTCCAGGCTGAAAGTCAGGTTCCAGTCCTGAGACATTACGCCGTTTTTTCCGACAGAATTAAATTCCAGAGTCGGCACTGTAAGTTCTTCTATGGAAGTTCCGTAACCCCTGTATGGTTCAACAATGCCGTCAACAATCCATTTTAAAAATCCTGCTCCTGAAAGGAAGTGCTTTTTCTTTAATACTTCTGCACTTACGGCATTTCCGTTTTCGTCTAATACGGGAATTTCTTTTCCCGTAAAAATGGATTTAAGCTTGCCGCGCTCGTCATAGCAGGCATCGTTCATAAAGACAAAGGAATCCAGATTGTTTTTTATTGTTCCTGCCATAATCAGTGTATCTGCATACTGATTTTTTACAACAGTAACCTTATTCCATGGCAAAGAGTTTTTTGTCCAGTTTTTTACATCCTGAAAAGATGCCGTATAAAGGCGGCTAAATGGAATTCCCACTAAAACAGAACGAGCGGCATAAGAACCACAGACTATTAAATCTGCAAAAGTTTTGTTTTCTTCTGCCCTGAACTGAACATAGACATCAGAATCCTGATTAAAGAAATACTGAACGCGTAATGGAAGACCTTTGTTTTTGCTGCGGTATAAAATCCAGCTGCCTGCCGCTCCCTTAGGATAAACTGCAGCACGCACAGTTTTTACGCTGTCTCCGTTTATCATGTTAATGTCAATTTCTGAACGGGGTGCAACAATTACACAGAATTCATTGTCATCTTCTTCCATGCGGATTTGAAAAGTAGTGCCGATTCTGTTGTCTTTAAACTGTTCCTTATATTTTCTTAAGGTTTCTAAATCCGGTGTAAGCCAGGATTCTACTATAGTGCGCCTAATTTCTGCAGAATCGGGAATATCGTGGCTGTTGTAATCTGCAAAGGCATTAAAGGCAAGAGCAATAAAAACTAACTTAAACAAAAATTTTTTCATAAGCATTAAAAGTTCCGGCCGCATAAAACCAGTACTAATCCGCTGACTTTAAGCAGCCATATAAAATAAACAGAAATCCAGGCAAAAAGTTTCAGGCTAATTGCTTGCCGGTGCATCCTTCATGGCAACAGGTTCCGGGTCAATAAACTGGGCTGCACCTTCAGCAAGCTGAATTTCTGGCTTTACCACAGTTTTATCCGGTGCGTGAATCATTCCGTCTGCTTCTTCATCCGGATGCTTGCCAACAGGAGCATTAGAAAGAAGAAGCTTTAAGCGGTTAAGCTGATTTACTTCACTGGAACCCGGGTCGTAGTCAACGGCAGAAATATTTGCTTCCGGATAACGGCGGCGCAGTTCCTTAATCATGCCCTTGCCCGTAACATGGTTTGGCAGGCAGGCAAATGGCTGAACGCATGCAATGGACGGACATCCGCTGTGAATAAGTTCTACCATTTCTGCAGTAAGGAACCAGCCTTCGCCCGTAATGTTTCCCAGCTGAACTATGTCATCAACACCCTTCATCATATCGTAAATAAGGTATGGTGCTTCAAAACGGTGGCTCTTTCTGAGCTGCTTTTTCATATATTTGCGGAAAAGTTCCAGCATGGAAACTAAACGGCGTGCATTCTTTTCTGTCTTCTTAGGGAATGCAAGTTCCTGATAACGGAAAATACCTGTAGAGAATGTATAGAAGAAAAAGTCCATTAAGTCCGGCATAACGCATTCTGCGCCTTCTTTTTCTATAACGTTTACAATGTCGTTGTTTGCAGTCGGGTGGAATTTTACAAGGATTTCCCCAACAACGCCAACCCTAGGCTTTTTTACAGGAACAAGGGGAAGATTATCAAAGTCATGGACAATGCCCTTTATTAAGCTGCGGAACTTAAAATGAGACAAAGACTTTAATCCTGTTTCACACCTTTCGTTCCATTTTTCATAAAGCGCATTGGCACTGCCCGGAACTTTTTCGTAAGGACGAGTTCTGTAAAGAACGCGCATTAAAAGGTCGCCTAAAACTAAAGACCTCATGGCGCGGATCAAAAGCCCCGGAGTAATCTTAAATCCAGGATTAGTTTCAAAAGCCTGTGCACTTAAAGAAATTACAGGAACCTGGGAAAGTCCTGCATCTGCCAGGGCACGGCGAATAAAGCCAATATAGTTTGTAGCACGGCAGCCGCCGCCAGTCTGGGTTACCATTAAGCTGGTTTTGTTTACATCGTATTTACCGCTCTGAAGTGCTGCAATCATCTGACCTGCAACAAGAATAGAAGGATAGCATGCATCGTTGTTTACATACTTTAATCCTGTTTCTATTGCCATAGGGTCTACGGCGTCAAGAACTACAAAGTTAAAGCCAGAATACCTGAATGCCTGCTGAACAAGCCTGAAGTGAATCGGGCTCATCTGCGGTGCAAGTATTGTATGCTTGTATTTCATTTCCTTTGTAAATACCTGCCTTTTGTATGCAGCAGACTTTACGGTAAGCTTTGTGCGGTTTCTTTCACGGGCACGGACAGCCGCAATAAGGGAACGGATACGGATGCGCACGGCACCAAGGTTTGAGCCTTCATCAATTTTAATAAGGGTATACATGCGGCTCTTTGACTTCATTATTTCGTCAACCTGGTCTGCCGTTACGGCGTCAAGACCACAGCCGAAAGAAGTAAGCTGAACAAGTTCAAGGTTTGCCATGCCGCTTACAAAAACACCGGCACGGTAAAGCCTGTTGTGGTAAGACCACTGGTCTATAATGCGCAAAGGCCTTTCTATTGAACCAAGGTGAGCAACGGAATCTTCCGTAAACACGGCCATGCCAAGGCCGTTTATCATTTCCGGAATTCCGTGATTGATTTCAGGATCAAGATGGTAAGGACGGCCTGCAAGAACTATACCATTGCTGCCGCGGGTAATGGTTTCTTCAAGGGCTTCTTCTCCTTTATCCTGTACTTCCTTTTTAAACTTTTCCTGTTCCGCCCATGCTGCATCTACTGCATCAAAAATCTGCTTCTTTGTAAGCTTAGGGAATTTCTTTGTAAGCTCTTCGTAAAGACGCACGGCAAGGCGGTCTTTATCATAGATAGGAAGGAAGGGATTCATGAAAGTAATTGAATCATCCTGCCTTAAACGGTCAACGTTGTTACGCAGAACTTCCGGATAGCTTGTTACTATCGGGCAATTGTAGTGGTTGCCAGCCCCTGGGTCTTCCTGCTTTTCGTAAGGAACGCAAGGATAGAAAATAAATTTAACGCCCTGCTGCAAAAGGCTTTCTACATGACCGTGAGAAATTTTTCCAGGATAGCAGACAGATTCCGACGGAATTGTTTCAAGGCCTTTTTCATAAATTGCACGGCTTGAACGCGGAGAAAGGCGGACACGGAACCCAAGTTTTGTAAAGAAAGTAAACCACAGCGGGTAATTTTCATACATGTTCAGGACACGCGGGATTCCAACGTCTCCCATAGGAGCATTTTCTGCCTTTAATGGAACATAGCTGAAAAGCCTTTTATATTTCCATTCAAACAGGTTAGGAAGCTTAACGCTGTCTTCGTTTCCTGTTTTTGTATTTGCCTTGTTGCTTGCATCTACAAGCTTTTCGTTGCCGTCTTCAAGTTCTGCACCGCGTTCGCAGCGGTTGCCTGTAATGAACTTGCGGCTTTCATTGCCTGCAATAAAGTTGTTGATTGTAAGCAGACAATTGTTGGAACACTTGCCGCAGCGCTTAAGTTCAAGTTCAACCTTAAAGTTTTCAAGCTGCTCCAGTGTAGCAATGTTTGACTTTACGAATTTATAAGACTGGTCAGGGTCATCCGGCTTAGGACGGCGTAAATCTTCCCACTGGTCCTGGGCAATAAGGGCACTACCGTAGGCACCCATTAAGCCTGCAACATCCGGGCGGTAAACGTTTACCCCTGCAATCTTTTCAAAGGCACGCAGTACGGCATCATTAAAGAAAGTTCCGCCCTGAACAACAACCTTTGTTCCAATTTCACTGGCACGCCTTAATTTAATTACCTTAAACAGGGCATTCTTGATTACGGAATAAGAAAGGCCTGCTGAAATATCTGCAACTTCAGCACCTTCTTTCTGTGCCTGCTTAACACGGCTGTTCATAAAGACAGTGCAGCGTGTTCCAAGGTCAACAGGCTTTTTTGCCATTAAGGCAATTTTAGAAAATTCCTGAACGCTCATGCCCATTGTGCGTGCAAAGTTGTCCAGGAAAGAACCGCATCCTGCAGAACATGCTTCGTTAAGCTGAATGCTTACAATGGCTCCGTCTTTCATGCGAAGGCACTTCATGTCCTGACCGCCTATGTCCAGAAGGAATTCTACGCCTGGAACAAAAAAGTCTGCAGCACGGTAATGGGTAATGGTTTCAACTTCCCCTGCATCTACGCCAAGGGCAGCCTGGAACAATGCTTCTCCATAACCTGTAGAAACGGCACGGGCAATATAGCATTTTTCAGGAAGGATTGAATAAAGCTTTTTAAGAACCTTAACTGCAAGGTCTACAGGGTTGCCTGCATTTACATCGTAAAAACGCCACAGGATTCTGCCTTCCGTATCAGTAAGGACAGCCTTGGTTGTAGTAGACCCTGCATCAAGGCCAAGGAAAACAGGGCCTTCAGTTGTGCTTAAGTCTCCTACAGATGCTTTTTCTACTGAATGGCGCTTATTGAATTCTTCAAGTTCTTCTTCTGAAGTAAACAAAGGTTCAAGGCGCTGAACTTCCTGCATTTCTGCACCTACAAGGTTAGAAAGGCTTTCACGGAATTCCTTTATTGTAGGGAACACAGCAGGAGAATCTTCTCCTTTGGCATTAATCCATTTAATTTCACGTTCTGCAGAATAAGCAGCACCGGAAGCAACAAAAAGCTGGCTGTTTTCAGGAACAATCTGTTCATCTTCCTTAAGCTTTAAGGTAACGACAAAACGTTCGCGCAGCTGGTCTAAAAAGTGCAATGGTCCGCCTAAAAAGGCAACGTGGCCCCTGATAGGCTTGCCGCATGCAAGGCCAGAAATTGTCTGGGAAACTACGGCCTGGAAAATAGAAGCGGCAATGTCTTCTCGCCTTGCGCCTTCGTTGATTAATGGCTGAACATCGGTTTTTGCAAAAACGCCGCAGCGTGCAGCAATAGGATAAATTGTAGTAGCACCGCGGGCAAGTTCGTTCAGGCCGGATGCGTCTGTTTCAAGGAGGGCTGCCATCTGGTCTATGAAGGCACCAGTTCCGCCGGCGCAGGTTCCGTTCATGCGCTGCTCTACACCGCCTTTAAAATATGTAATCTTGGCATCTTCTCCGCCAAGTTCTATTACGACGTCAGTCTGTGGTATTATTTTGCGCACTGCAGTAGTAGCCGCAACAACTTCCTGAATAAAGGGAATGTTAAGCCATTGGGAAACAGAAAGTCCGCCGGAACCCGTAACCTTTACGCTTATGGTCTGATTTTCTTTGGCAGGGAAAAGTCCTTCAAGAGTATCAAAAGCCTTGTTGACAACGGCTATAATTGTATTTCTTATGTCTGCACGGTGGCGTTCGTAAGCACCGTAAAGAAGTTCATCGTTGTCTCCAAGGGCAACAACCTTTACAGTGGTAGAACCAACATCTATTCCCATGCGGATTGGTTTTATAACAGGTTTCAAAGAAGTAATGTTTCCAAGTGAAATATTTTCCATAAATTTTTCCTATTTTTACAAGTATAACTGAATTTTTTTGTCTTTTCTAGATACCTGCCGCCTGTTTATGACATTCTGTTCATAACTGTCAGCCTTCAGAGCGCCTCGGTTACCGCTTTCTTTTTCTTTCAGCATCTTTAAGTTCCCTGCACCATTGCCTGCGTTCAATAAAATTAAATCCTTTCAAATTATTCTGAAACTCGACATTTGCTCTATTTGCATCTATACTAAGCCTCATGGCGGAAAACAACGACTACCTTACAACCCAGATTATTACCTATATAGGCAACAAGCGCATACTTATCGGGTATATAAACAAAGAAATTGAACTTATAAAGGCAAAGCTGAACAAAAAAAAGCTTATCACCGCCGACCTTTTTTCAGGCAGCGGAGTTGTAGCCCGCATGCTCAAGCAGCATTCTTCCATTATAATAGCCAACGACCTGGAAAATTACAGCCATATATTAAATTCCTGCTATCTTTTTAACCGCAGGGACTTTAATGCACCCAGATATTTTGAACTGCGCAAAAACCTGGAAGAAGAGTTTTTTGAAAAGAAACTGCCCGGCATAATCTGCCAGAACTATGCTCCCCAAAACACAAACGACATTCAGGCAGGTGAAAGGGCCTTTTACACCAGGGAAAACGCAGAAAGAATAGACACATACAGGAATTTAATAGAAAAAGTTGATGAAGAATATAAAAACTTCTTTTTAGCACCCCTTTTAACGGAAGCAAGCATACACGTAAACACAAGCGGCGTCTTTAAGGGCTTTTATAAAGACAAAAAAACGGGCATAGGCTGCTTTGGCGGCACAGGTAAAAATGCACTTACACGCATTATGGGCCAGGTGGAACTTCCTGTGCCTGTATTCAGCAACTATTCAAGCAGAATGCAGCTTTTCCAGAAGGATACAATAGAACTTTCTGCAGAACTTAAAAAACTGGACCTTGCTTACCTGGACCCGCCCTATAACCAGCATCCCTACGGAAGCAACTATTTCATGCTGAACCTTATTGCAGAAAATGCCATTCCGGACGTAAAGTTAAGCAAGGTTTCAGGCATTCCATGCAACTGGAACAGGTCTAAATTCAATAAAAAGGCATGCGCCTTAGAATCCATGGAAAAAATCATTTCCAGCCTGGATGCAAAATACACCATAGTTTCCTATAACAGCGAAGGCTTTATTGAATTCAACGAAATGAAGAACATGCTAAAAAAATACGGCAGGGTTAAAACCGTAGAAATTGAATACAACACATTCCGCGGCAGCCGAAACCTTAAAAACCGCGACATCCACGTAAACGAATTTCTTTTTGTGCTGGAAAAATAAAAAAAACAGGATTTCAGATTATTTTGGGAGACCATCTCCCATTTATTTTGGGAGACTATCTCCCATTGACTAGGGAGACTGTCTCCATAGACTAGGGAGGGCATCTTCCATCGACAAGGGAGACTGTCTCCGTAGACTAGGGAGGACATCTCCCGTTGACTAGGAAGACTATCTTCCACAGGCTATGAATGTAATTCCACTTGCTTAACTACAGGATATAGCGTTCAAGGTTCTGGTTCTGCACAATACCTTCAAGCTTTTTGTTTACAAAGGCAGCATCAATGGTGATTTTTTCTCCGCTGTGCTTGTCTGCGTCAAAGCTGAGTTCTTCAAGAACGCTTTCAAGGATTGTATGAAGGCGGCGTGCACCGATGTTTTCCTGGTGGCTGTTTACGTCTTCTGCAATAAATGCCATGCGGTCAATGGCTTCTTCTGCAAATTCAAGCTCAAGGCCTTCAGTGCCAAGCAATGCCTTATACTGCTTTACAAGGGCATTCTTTGGTTCCGTAAGGATTCTCTTAAAGTCTTCCTTTTTAAGGGCTTCTAGTTCAACACGCAAAGGAAAACGGCCCTGAAGTTCCGGAATCAAGTCACTAGGAGCAGAGACGCTGAATGCACCTGCACCGATAAAAAGTATATGGGTTGTATTTATTACACCCCACTTTGTATTTACGTCGCAGCCTTCAACAATAGGCAGGATGTCGCGCTGAACGCCTTCACGGCTTACTTCCGCATGGCCGCCTTCTCCGCCGTGGGTTGCAATTTTATCAATTTCGTCTATAAAGATAATGCCGCTCTGCTCTACACGGTTTTTTGCTTCGTCTGCAACCTTGTCGCTGTCTGTCTGGCGGTCAAGGGTCTGTTCCATAAGGATATTGCGTGCTTCCCGGACGGTTACGGTCTTCTTTTTGCTGTGGCCGCCGTTAAGCATTTCCTGTATTCCGTTCAGGCTTGATTCAATGTCTTCTGGACTTCCGCCCATCATGCCCATGTTAAAGTTTGGTGTTTTATGAACCACAACTTCTACTTCACGGTCTTCAAGTTTGCCTTCCCTGAGCATCTGGCGGAACTTTTCTCTTGTAGAAGCCATTTTTTCTTTTTCTTCTGCCGGTTCTTCCTGTTTCTTTTCTTCAACTTCAGGCTGAATGCTGCCGCCGTCTTTTGGAAGATCAATCTTTATAAGACTGCCCTGAATAGGACTATTTTCGCCGAATATGTTTCCAAGCACCTGGGCAAACTTTTTTGGCTCATCATTGTTTTTTTTCCTTGAACCACTGCCAGGGAGCAGTAAGTCAAGAAGTTGTTCTTCTACAAGGGGAATGCATTTTTCCCTTAGTTTTTCCTGCATTTCTGACTTTACCATGTTTACACCCACAGCCATTAAATCACGGACCATGGATTCAACATCGCGGCCTACGTAGCCTACTTCCGTATATTTTGTTGCTTCTACTTTAAGAAAAGGAGCACCACATAATTTTGCAAGACGGCGTGCAATTTCTGTTTTACCGCAGCCTGTCGGTCCCATCATAAGGATGTTTTTAGGTGCTACTTCATCGCGGATTTCTTCCGGCAGCTGAATGCGGCGCTGGCGGTTTCTTAAGGCAACTGCAACGAACCTTTTTGCCTTGTTCTGTCCGATAATGTAATTGTCCAGTTTTTCTACAATCTGTGATGGTGTAAGTCCTTCTATTTTATTTGCCATTAAAATTTACTCCTTTTTATCTTCTGCTTATGTTACAGTTCTTCTACAACTACATTGTTGTTTGTATAAATGCAAATCTGACCTGCAATGCGCAGTGACTTTTCTGCAATTTCCTTTGCAGATAAATCACTTGATTCCATATATGCCATGGCTGCTGCATAAGCATAGTTGCCGCCTGAACCTATGGCGAGGATATCGTTTTCCGGTTCTATTACATCACCGCTGCCGGAAATCAAAAGTATCTTTGAAGAATCTGCAACAAGAAGAAGTGCTTCAAGCTTGCTCATGCTGCGTTCAGTGCGCCACAATTTTGCAAGTTCTACAGCGGCACGGGTAAGGTCTCCGTTAAAGGTCTTCAGTTTTTCTTCAAACTTGTCAAAAAGCGTAAAGGCATCTGCCGTAGCCCCGGCAAACCCTGTAAGAACCTTGCCGTCAAAAATCCGCCTTACCTTGCGTGCATTGCCTTTCATTACTGTGTTGCCCATGGTTACCTGACCGTCTCCTGCCATGGCAACTTTTCCGTTTCTTCTTACGGCAATTACCGTAGTACTTCTTATTTTGTTTTCATCACTCATAATTCTTTCCTTATAAAATAGTTTTATTAAATGAATTGATTTTCCTAGTCTTTTTTACCGGAATGTGGAAATGCCTGTCTGTAAACATCCTTAAGGCGTTCCATGGTAACATGAGTATAACGCTGGGTTGTACTTATGCTGGAATGTCCGAGCATTTCCTGCACTATCCTTATGTCCGCACCGTTGTTAAGCATCTGAGTTGCAAAGGTGTGACGGAAGGCATGGGGAGAAACCTGCCTGCCTGTGCCTTCTATGCCGCTGTATCTTTTTACGATATATTCCATTCCCTGTGGCCTTAGGGGACCACCCTGCTGGTTTATAAATACATTTTCTACAGGAAATGCTCCGTCCTTTTCGTGCATGGGGAACCTCTGGCGGCGTTCCTTTAAATATTCTGCAAGAGCATTTCTTGCATCTTCTTCAAAATAAACCCTGCGGTCTTTTTTTCCTTTGCCTGTTACTATGGCACTTTTAAAATCAGAAGTAAAATCCTTAAACTTTAAATCTGCCATCTCGCTGACACGGCAGCCGCTTGAATAAAGCATTTCAAAAAGTGCCTTGTCCCTGGATTTCCATAAAAGTGGTTTTGCATCAGGCTGACTGCAAAGTTCGTCAACTTCTGACTGCGTCATGAACTTTGGCAGGTGCTTTGGTCCCCTTAAAGTTTTAAGTTCCAGGGCAGGGTTTTTCTGTATGTGACGGAAATGCTTTGCATAGGAAAAAACACCCCTGACGGCCGCAATGAATCTGTTTATGGAAGTTACCGAATATTTTTTTTTGCTTAAATCTCCGATGCAGTCACGAAGGTCGTTTAATGTAACATCCTGAATTCTTCGTTCCTTGCCTAAGAATGCAAGCAGATGGTTATAATCCTGCCTGTAACCCGTAATGGTATTTTCAGACAGGTTCCTGACACTTGAAAGATAAACTAAGAATTCGTCGCAGCAGTCAGAAAGTAATTCTATCATTTGCCCTGATTTTTCTTGTCTGCTTCGTTAGCGGCAGCAAATTCTCCTGCTGCTTCTGCGGCTACTGCATCATCAGCTGAATGGAGGTAATCGCAGTCAGGATTTATGCAGCTTTTGTAAGAACCGTTTTTCTTGTCGTATTTTTCAACAAGGAACCAGTGGCATTTAGGACAGTATGCGTCAACAGGCTTAAAGTGGGAAATGAAATTACATTCAGGATAATTAGTGCATCCGTAGAATTCCTTTCCGCGGCCCTTTGTCTTTCTTGCAACGATTTCTCCGTTACAGCCTTCGCGCGGGCATTTGGCAAGAGGCACAGACTTTGTGTTGTGGCATTCCGGGAATCCTGAACATGCAAGAAAGTAACCGAAGCGTCCAAGTTTCTTTACCATTGGCTTGCCACACTTTTCACAGATTTTGTCTGTCTTTTCGTCAAGGAAGCCCTTCATGCTTTCTGTTGTTGCTTCTACTTCATCTACCCTTTTCTTGAAGGGAGTATAGAAGTCGCGGATCATGTCGTTCCAGACAATCTGATTCTTTTCTATGTCGTCAAGTTTAGTTTCTACGTCTGCAGTAAACTTTTCGTTGATTACTTCAGGGAATGCTTCTACAAGAATCTTGTTGATCATGCGTCCAAGCTGAGTCGGCACAAGCTGCTTGTTGCTTCTTGTAATGTAGTAGCGGTCAAGAAGAACGCCTACAATGGAATGGTATGTAGAAGGACGTCCGATGCCCGTGTCTTCAAGAAGCTTGATGATGGAAGCATCGGTATAGCGTGCTGGTCCCTGGGTAAAGTGCTGTTCCGGATGAAATTCCTTTGATTCAACAGTATCGCCAACTTTAATAGAAGGCAGGCTGCCCGTAACTTCTTCTTTAGAAGACAAAAGCTTGATTACGGAATAAAAGCCCTTTTCGCTGAGCTTTGTAGAAGAAATCCTGAACACTGCATCCCCTGCAGAAATTTCTGCCGTAGTAGTTACTGTCTTTGCGTTTGTCATCTGGCAGGAAACAAAGCGTTCCCAGATAAGCTGATAAAGGCGCAGCTGGTCACGGCTTAAGTATTCCTTCATTTCTTCCGGAGTATAGTTTACGTAAGTCGGGCGGATAGCTTCGTGGGCATCCTGTGCTCCCTGTCCTACAGTATATTTAATTGGTTCTGCAGGAAGCTGATCCGGATAGTTCTTTCCTATCCACTGGCGCACTTCTTCCAGTGCACTGTCTGCAATACGCACAGAGTCTGTACGCATGTAGGTAATAAGACCTACAGTCGTCTTGCCAACCTGGATTCCCTGATAAAGCTGCTGTGCAACCTGCATGGTTTTTCTTGCATTGAATCCCAGCCTGTTTGCCGCTGCCTGCTGCATTTTAGAAGTTGTAAATGCAGGCTTAGGACGCACTGTTTTTTCCGTAGACTTTATGTCCGTAACCTGGCATTCAGAATTCTTAATTTCGTTAATGATGTCGTTTACTTCTGATTCGCTTTTAAGTTCCGGAGTCTTGCCCTTGTATTTTGCAAGCTGGCATGTAAAGGAAGACTTGCCTTTCTGAAAGTCTGCTTCAAGGCTCCAGTATTCTTCAGGAATGAATGATTCTACTTCGTCTTCCCTTTCGCAGATCATTTTTAATGCAACAGACTGAACTCGGCCTGCACTAAGTCCGTTCTTAACCTTTTTCCATAGAAGCGGGGAAAGATTGTAGCCTACAAGGCGGTCTATTACACGGCGGCTCTTCTGTGCATTAACCATGGATTCGTTTATTTCATGGGGGTCTGCAACGCCGTCTGAAATTCCCTTTGGCGTAATTTCAGGGAATACAACGCGCTTGATTGGTGCCTGTGTTTTTTCTTTAAGGGCATTATTAAGGTGCCAGGCAATTGCTTCCCCTTCACGGTCAGGATCGGATGCAAGAAGAACTAAATCTGAATTCTTTGCATCTTTCTGGAGTTCCTTAAGAAGCTTTGCCTTTCCGCGGACTGTTATGTATTCAGGCTCAAAGTTATTTTCAATTTGAATTGCCATGCGGCTTTTAGGAAGGTCTATTACATGACCGATGGAAGCCTTTACGTTGTAATGGGCACCAAGAAATTTGCCGATGGTTTCTGCCTTGTGCGGAGACTCTACTATGACAAGGGTCTTCTTTGCCTTTTTGCCGGCATCTTTTTTTACTGTCTTTTTCTTTGCTGTAACCTTTTCAGCTTCTTTTTCTGATACTTCAGACATATTTCACCTCAAAAAGCCCGAATTAAAAAAGTTCAGGCTGTCTATCTTTAACGCTGAATGTTCCGGGCGGATTTTCCATTACCCTTACATAGTCAGCATAATTTTCTATTACGGGCGCACCTTCAGCAAGATAATGTTCTGCAGAAGGCAGCCTGCTTTTTTTAGTTTTAAGTCCTTCAGTTTTTGTTCCGGACTGAATTTCTATACCTGCCTTATGAAATACAACATCCCTGTTGTAATTTAAGGCAAAGTCTGCCGTTATTAAGGCACCGCTTCCTTCCGGAGCGTGAACTACCACCGTTGCAGGCGACAGTGCCGCAATAAGCCTGTTGCGCTGCACAAAACGCCATGGTTCTGCAGGCGTGCCAGGTATGTATTCACTGCACAAAAGCCCTCCGTTTTTTAATATGGAAGCCGCAAGTCCCCTGTTTCCGTAAGGAACGGCAGAATCTATGCCGCAGGGAAGAACCGCCGCCGTTGCACCGGAAACTTCACTTAGCAAGGCACCTTTATGTGCAAAGGAATCTACACCGTAGGCAAGGCCCGAAACTACAAGCTGACCGTTCAGTGCTGCATCTTTAGCAAAATCCATTGCCGCCCTGGCCGTTTCTTCCTTTATCCTTCTTGTGCCTACTACGGAAACACATTTCTTTTTAAGGACTTCCAGATTCCCCCTGTAAAAAAAACAGAAAGGCGGATCATTTATAGTCCTTAACATGGCAGGGTAAAGTTCATCGTTGACTGAAACGCCGTAAATCTGCTTGCTTTCCATTATGGAAAGGGCTCTTTTTACAAGTTCCTTTAATTTAGGGCCGTTCCATTCCCCTTTTGTACTTCTGCCGATAATTGAAGAAATATCTTCTATAGACAGTAACGCAAGTTTATCTAAACTGTCAATATTTTTCTTTAAAAGATTTTTTTCCCTGTTAGAAAGGAATGTTATGCTGTTTAAGGCTAATTCCAGAATCTCCATAAAGAAAAGGTAGAAAAACATTTGGATTTAGTCAATGCCGAAAGCTTTATCACATAGAAGACTGACACTTAAATAACTTTCGGCGCAAGAATTGCTGCGCAATTCTTGATTGTATGGTAGAAATAGCCTCAAAAGACTTCGAAGGAATGTATGTGCTTCCGGTACCGGAACGGATGTCATTCATGTACTGGAACGGGTGTCGTTCATGTGCCTGAACGGGTGTGCTTCTAGTACATGAATGGGTGTCGTTCCTGTACATGAATGGGGGCGTTTCCTGAATTGCATAATGATAAACTTAACTTTTGCTCTGGAATCTATTTTTCCTGTGTAAATTTGGCATCAAGCACAGTTTTTTTGTTTGCTTCTGCTTCCTTTACTTTTTCTGCATTAGGCTTAAGTTCAATTATCCTGTCGTAAAGGGCAACGGCTTTGTCAAATTCAAGGTTCATGTAGTAGGCACGGGCAAGGACAAACATGGCATTTGTATCTTTTGCCTGTACTGCAAGAAATTTTTCAAGATGTGGAATTGCTTTTTCGCTTTCGTCAAGGACAAACACATAAAGCACGCCTAAACCATACATGGCCCTGTAATACTTTGGGTTGATTCCAAGGGCACGGATATAGGCTGTTTCTGCAAGGCGCAGGTAGTTCTGCCTTTTTTCTATGCTTGAAGATGCAGGTCCATTGGCTTCAAAATCCATTGTTGAATTGGCAAGATAGCCTGCACACAAGGCAACGTAGTAATAAAGGTTTGCGTTGTCAGGATAATAGGTCAATGCTTTCTGAAAACATTCAAAGGCTTTGCCATATAGCTGCTGGTCTAAATAGCGGGTGCCAAGGATTTTATACCATACGCCAACCTGTGCTTCTGTTGTTGCCAGGTCAAGGGCACGTGCATCAAACTTTTTTATGGCATCCTGAAGTTCTTCTTTTGTAGTAGGATTATGAACATCTTCTTCAATTTTCTGCATTCTTTTTATGGTGTTATAGGATGGTGCACAGGAAAGAACAGCAAAAGAAACTGAACAGGCAATTACAGCAGTGCCTAATTTTGACAGTGTTTTATTCATATAATCCTCCGTTTGGGGTTGTCAATAAGTTTAACTTTTCGTATTATTCCGGACTTTCGGAATTCATACGCTATATACAATGCAGACCCTGAATCTGGTTCAGGGTGACATTAATTCTATTTGTTTTTATGTCCGGGAAAATAATCCCTGTGATATTCCTTCAGCTGACTGTCATCCACATGAGTGTAAATCTGCGTTGTGGAAAGGTCAGCATGGCCTAAAAGTTCCTGCACGGAACGCAAATCCGCACCGCCTGCAAGCAAATGAGTTGCAAAGGAATGCCTTAAAGTGTGGACCTTTGCTTCTACCCCGCTTTTTACGCCGAGGGCTTTAAAGTTCTTCCAGATTCCTTTTCTTGAAAGAACTTCTCCCCTTGCGTTTACAAAAACTTCGTCTATGGTTTTCCGTCCTATAATTTTAGGACGCTCTTCAAAAATCCATTTCTTAAGCCAGAAGTCTGCATCACCGCCAAAGGGAATAAGGCGTTCCTTATTTCCTTTGCCACGCACAAGCAGAACCTGCTCTTCAAAATGAATATTGGACAAAAGCAATGCAGATGCTTCACTTATTCTAAGGCCGCAGCTGTAGATTACTTCATACAACGCCCTGTCCCGTACGCCAAGGGGTGTTGTAACATCTATTACTGCAAGAAGCGAATCTACCTGTTCAACTTCTAGCACTTTAGGAAGTGCCCTTGAAATCTTAGGACGCTCCAGGTCTGATATGAAATTATCCGTCCAGATATTTTTCCTTACAAGAAGCGTACCGAATTCATTCAGTGCCGTCATGTCCTTTGCAACGGTAAGTTCACTTAAGCCCTGTGTCTTTCTCCATGCAGAATAGTAAACCACAGTCTGGGCCGTAACTTCTGCAAGGGGTATTTTCTTTGCTTCAAGGTAAGAAAGAAATTCCTTTACAGAAATCAAATAGGTTTCTGCCGTTATCTCAGAATGATTTTCGACAAAAATAATCTCGTTATAGAATTCCTGTAAAAGATTCTGGTTTAATGTTTCCAAAGCATGCCCTGATTATTCTGATGTAAGGTCGATGGAACTTCCCATGTTTCTGAACCTGTCTTTCATCATGTTTCTGTAAAAAGACGGAACATTAGGATCGTTGGCATCAACGCCTGCTGGTAGTCCCTTTACCCTGAAAGTATTTCTGCCATCGTCCTTAAGGTTTATTGATTCCCTTTCTGACGGAAGCTTTTCTTCTGCAAAGGAATGAACAGGAGAAGCTGAGGTTTCATCTGCAAAAACTGCAGGAGTTTCTTTTCTTGGCGGCTGTTCAAAAGTGCCTACCTGTTCAAAAAGGGAATGTCTTCCTGCAGCGGCACTTGTCTTTGGTTCCGGCTTTTTAAAATCAGATTCACCAAAAATAGTTTCAGGAACAGATTCAACAGGATCTGTCTTTAAACCGCCGTTAAGTATGTTCTGAAAGTCGTCTGTTGAAACAACATTATCATCTTCTTTTTCTTCTTCTGCAGGATTGAGTCCGTCTGCAGAAATAAAATCATTGTCTGAAGAATCAAATTCTGTTGCAATTACCGTTACTGCAAGATCGTCATCTTCCATTTCTTCGTTAATGGCAAGTCCGAAAATTATGTTTGCATTTTTGTCTGCTGAATGACGGATAAGGTTTATGATTTCCCTTGTTTCTTCCAGAGAAATAGATCCGTTGGAAGTAATGTTGATAAGTATTTTCTTTGCGCCGTCAATCTGGCGGTTTTCCAGGAGAGGATTAAAAATAGCGCCTTCAACTGCTTCGTTGATTCTGTTTTCGCCTTTGCCTTTTCCAACACCAAGGATTGATTCGCCGGAACCGCGCATAATTGTGCATACGTCTGCAAAATCTACGTTGATTTCTCCAGGCTTTGTAATGATTTCCGTTACGCCTTTTACACCTGCACAAAGCAGATTATCTGCAAGAATAAACTGTTCGCGGAATGTAAGTTTCTTTTCAGAATCGCTTTTCATTGCCTTAAAAATCTTGTCGTTAGGAAGAACGATAAGGCTGTCTACGTTTTTGCGGAGTTTAGCAAGACCTTCTATGGCATTGTTCATTCGCACAACGCCTTCGTGTTCAAAAGGAGTCGTAACAACGGCAATTGTAAGGATTCCTGCTTCATGAGCAAGCTTGGCAACTACAGGTGCACTACCCGTTCCTGTTCCGCCGCCCATACCGGCTGTGATTACAACCATGTTTGCACCGCTTAATACAAGCTTCAGTCTTTCTGTATCTTCAATGGCTGCATCTTCCCCTACTTTTGGGTTTCCGCCAGCACCAAGTCCGCCTGTAATTTTCTGTCCGATAGGAACGCGGAGTTTGGCCGTAGACCTGTGCAATGCCTGCTTATCTGTATTAAGGACAATAAAATCAACGCCGCTTACGCCGTCTTCTATCATGCGCTGAACGGCACTAGAACCACCGCCGCCGCAGCCGATGATTTTAATTTTTGTAGGATTTAATTCTCCAAGTTCATCATCAAAATTAAGTTCTGCAGGAACTGCCTGTGCATCAGCTACAGGTGCAGATACTGGTGCTGCTACAGAAACTGATGCAGCAGATGTTTGAGCTGAAGCTACGGCGGCAGCATTTGAAGCAGCCTGCATTCCATTTTGAACTGATTCAGCTGAAGGCACAGCAGACTTTGAGTCCTGAACATTTGTAAATTCCAGCATTTTTATTTCCTCCCGACCCGGCTTTTAATCTCTTTATGACTTTTGAAATATCCCCCTTTTTCAAAAAGTCAGACTAAAAACCTTTCATAAGATATTTTATTTAATTTATTTTCCTCAGCAAATTAGCAAAGAAGCCTCTTTTTGATTCCCCCGAACTTTTTCTGGAACTTCTTTTTGAAACAGCAGAAGAATCTTCATCCTTGTTCTTCATTATAAGTCCCATTACAGTTGCAAAATCAGCATTTCTGTAGCTTGTGTCAGTTCCGCCGAAGTCAGAACACGTGCCTGCTCCAACGCTTGTTGAATTCCATACTGCCTGAGAAAGTGTAACAATGCCAGGCATAAGGGCACCGCCGCCTGTAAGGACAATAGTTCCGTTAAGGCGTTCTAGTCCTGCATGGCGTTTTGCTTCTTTTTTTACGAGCGTAAGTATTTCTTCCAGTATTTCTTCTACACGGCCAGAAATAACATCACAAAGAAGTTTTTTATTTGTAACGGCAGGCGGAAGTCCGCCTACACCAGGAATGATTACTTCGTCATTTTCTTCTTCCGGATCAAGCCAGCATGAACCGTATTTTAGTTTAAGTTCTTCTGCAACGGAAAAAGGAACGCCAAATACCTGTGCAATATCATTTGTAACCCTGTTTCCGCCATAAGGAATGGAAACAGTAAACACAGGCGCATTTTTATTTATTACGATTACGTCCGTAGAACCGCCACCTAAGTCTATAAGAATGGAACCTAAAGCCATTTCGTCTTTATGAATTGTGGCAGAAGCGGCGGCAAGGGTTTTTAAAGTTATGTTCCTCAGTTCAAAGCCGGCACGGGCAATACATTCTGCAATGTTTCCCTGGGCAGATTTTGAAACCTTTACTAAAAGTGTCTTTACTTCAAGGCGGACACCAAGAATGCCTATTGGATCCGGATAGCTTTTTCCGTCAACCAGATATTCCTGCGGAATGATATGCAGAAGAACTTCGTCATAAGGAATAAGCATTGATTTTGCAGATTTTAAGGCACGTTCCTTTGCTTCAATTTTAATTTCAAGTGGACTTGTTGAAACGCCTTTAGGGTCAACTCCGACTACACCCGTTGACTTCATGCTTGAAACCTGGGAACCACCTATGGAAGTCCATACTTCTGAAACTTCTACGCCTGCCATCTGCTCTGCGGCTTCAATTGAATTCTGAACAGCTTCTTTTGCAGCGTCGATATTGACTATAATACCGTTGCGCACACCCTGAGACGGAATTTTTGAAAGGCCAAGCACTTCAATATGGCCATCAGAGTCAATTTCAGCTATAACTGTCCTGATAAAACAGGTTCCAATATCAAGACCAACAATTCGGCGGCTCAATGTATTCCTCACTAGCGGCGTCTGTAGGAAACTGCTCCGTAGCGAAGGTCAATTTCCGACACGTCAGGTTCAATAGAATTAACGACATCAAGAACAACCATCATATACTGAAGAGCGTCTTCATTCAGATTGCGGTCTGTAAGGACCTTAACCTTTGCCTGTGAAGGATAAATGGCAAGTTCGTAGTTGCCGTACTCCTTTGGCACAACCTGAATTTCAGATACTGCGGCAAAATACTTGCGCGGAAGCTTTCTGATGTCAGAAATCTGCTCCATGAGAACACGATACTTCGCAGGAAGACGCATTCCTTCCTGAAGATTGTCTAAGGGAAGACCTGAAACAAGGGGAATGGAATAGTCCGTTGCCACGGATGCAGAATTAACACAGAATAATATACCATTTTCGTCTATTTGAATAGACTTTGAAGTTCCATCCTGGACTATAATTGACCTTGCTACAGCATCCCTTTCCTTTATTTTTATTGAAATGCTGTTTGGAAAATGCTTGTCAACGGCAACGCTTTCAACACAGGAAATTGAACTTAATGCAGAAACTGCCTTTTCCGTGCTGAATCCGCTCCATGTTGAACAGTCAAGTTCTGCAAGTTTCTGATTCAGTTCATTTTTTGTAAGATAATTTAAGCCGCTGAAAGTAAATTCCGGTTTGGAAAACAGAGGAAGAACAAAACTGTAAATCAATGCTTCTAAAACAAGAAAGCACCCGAGAACAAGAACTATTATCTTAAGTGCAATAAGTTTCTTGTCCTTTACTTTACCCGCAGGCTTTTCTGGTTCATTTACATCAGCGGAAATAAAAAAATCATTAAAATCAGTTACTGCAAGTTCACTCATAATTCAATCACCATCTCTCCAAAACTTTCATTAAATTCTATATCCGAAGATTTTTTTCTTTCTGTTGTTTCATTATCGGCATTGCAATGAGAAGCGTTAATTACAAAGCCGCACATGCAAAACGTTACAAATAAGGAAGAACCGCCGCAGGAAAAAAACGGCAGCGGAATTCCCGTAGTCGGCAGACATCCGCTTACAACTGCAAGATTTACAAATGACTGGGCTGCAATTGTAAAAACACAGCCAAAAGCACCCAGAGATGCAAATTTGTCAGGACAATTCAAGGCAATTTTCATTCCGCGGAATACAAAAACTCCCATAAGAAGAAAATATGCCAGAACACCTACAAGTCCCATTGCTGTTGCCCAGCCAGCAAAAATATAGTCAGTCTGAATTTCCGGAATGACAAGATTGTTTTCCAAACCACTTCCGGTACCTACACCCCAGATTCCACCAGAACTTATGGCATTTATAGATCTTGAAGACTGATATGCTGCAGTAGAAGTATAATCTTCCGGCCTTATGAAAGAAATGATTCTTAAAAGCCTGTAGCGCTGTGTCAAAACCATAAGGACAAGAACAGGGACAATAAGGGAACCTACAGATATAAATATTTTTACAGGTGAACCTGAAACTATAAACATGGCTACACCGATTCCAAAAACAAACAACCCTGTAGACAAGTCTTTCTGCAGGAAAATTACTCCGGCAAGAATAAATAATCCGACCGTAGGATACATGAATTCACGATTGTTTTCCTGATATTCATCAGAATGTTTATCAAAAAGATGAGAAAGATAAATTATGGATGTAAATTTAACAAGCTCAGACGGCTGAAAAGTAATCAGATGGGGAATGCTGACCCATCGTGGTGCTCCGTTTCTTGCACTACCGATTACAGGCATAAGTGCCATAAGACAAAGCACCACAGATGTTACAGCAAAGGAAAAAGAAAAACGCCTGAGAGTGTTAACTGGAACGGCTGCAAAAAATACAAGGCCGGCAGCACCAACTGCAGAATATGCAAGCTGTCTCCACAAAAAGTAATACCTGTTGTGGAAGAAGCGTTCCCCAACCCCCTGAGTACAAATTAACACAGTAAATATTCCGATTCCCCACAAAAGGAGAACTGAAATTAAAAACAGCGGATCACTTTTTTTATTGCTTGTGAAAGGCCTGTCTGCATGAATTACATATTCATTCACTTGGAACCGCCTTCAAGGATTTCTGTGATACGCTCAAGTCCCATTCCTCTGGACCCCTTTATCAGGACAATGGATTTTTCAGGAACTGCAGACTTTATTTTTTCTGCAATTGCCTTCATTGTGTCATCGGATTTTCCGTTAAAATAAAAAACTTCCTTACCTGCAGCTGAATCCTTGATTTTTTCAAAGGCGGCTTTCATTTCGTCACCTGCAAAAATCAAAACATCTGCACTGGAATTTGCGGCAAGTTCACCTGCCTTTTCATGTTCTCTGGCTGAATTCTGTCCAAGTTCCAGCATGTCGCCTAATACAAAGACTTTTTTTCTGCCGTCGTTTACAGATGAAACAAATTCAATTGATTTTTCCATGGAATCAGGATTTGCATTGTAGCAGTCCTGAACAATTGTATATTTGCCTTCAAGAACCTGGCTTCTGCCAAACATGGGTTTAAGTTCATTTATGCCTTTTGCAATTTCTCCTGAAGAAAGTCCCAGAACTTCTGCAAGGGCAATGGCACCCAGAGCATTTTTATAATTGTATTTGCCGGGAATGGAAAGAACTGCCTTTATTCCGCCCACAGTAAAACTTGTGCCGCCTAAACCTAAATCAGCAGCATATTTTACTGTTTCCGTATCCTTGCCATAAAGGACAACTTTTCCTTCTATCTGATCTTTTAAGAAGTCAACAAAATCATCGTCATAAGGAATTACGCCTGTTCCAAAATTATGGAAGTGGTCAAAAACCTTTGCCTTTTCTTTTGCAATGTTTTCACGGCTTCCGAGAATTCCGATGTGGGCTGTTCCAATGTTTGTAATAATGGCAAAGTTTGCCTTTAAAACAGCAGAAATTTCTCCAATTTCATTCTGACGGTTCATGCCCATTTCAAAAATTCCGCATTCATGTTCCGGACGGATGTTGAACACAGAAAGAGGGAGTCCTGTTTCGCTATTTAAATTTCCTTTATTGCAGATTACATTGTATTTCTGCTTCATGATTGAAACGAGAATTTCTTTTGTTGTTGTTTTCCCGCTGGAACCTGTAATTGCAATTTTTATAAGGTGAGGAAATTTTTCAACGTAAGCTCCTGCTGCCTTTTGCAAAGCCGTCATTGTATTGTCTACGGCAATGAAAGTTACGCCCGGATTATCATGATGAAGCTGAACAAAAAAATTACTGTCATCTTCAAAGTTTTTCTTTGCAATGAAAATTACACCAGCACCCTTTTCTATGGCCTGGGGAATATATTTATGCCCGTCCTGATTTTCTCCAATAAGGGGAACAAAGAGGGAATCTTTTTCTACGCTACGACTGTCTGTGGTAACAGAAGTAAATGTAATTGACGACGGTCCTAAAACATGAACGCCGTCTGTTGCTTCGAGAAGTTTTTCTAATGTCAATAAACTTTTATCAATTCCAATCATTTTTTATTTTCCTTTGGTCCAGGTACACCTACGCGGACAATTTCTTCACTTTCTGCCTGACGCATCATTAAATCTTCTTCTGCAATTTTTTCTATTCTGTCAGAACTGGAAAGAAGGCTTATGTCCGTTATGAGTTTTTTATTTTCTTCAATAAGCGTTTCCTGTTTTTTTTCCAGGGCCTCAACTTCCTTTTTTAAAGTCCTGTATTTGCTTGACTGAAGCCCTGTTAAAATCAAAAGCCCAGGAATGCTTAGTGCAAGGAGGCATAAAAAAAAGTTTTTGAAAAAAGCCTTCAGTTTAAAATTCATTACATTGCCTCCACACCGTAAAGGCGTTTTTCATCCGCATCGCGCAGTTTTCTGACTACACGTAATTTTGCACTTCTGGAAGGCGAATTGTTTTTAATTTCTTCTTCCGTAGGTTCAACGGGTTTTCTTGTAAGGATTTCTGCACAGGGAGTTCCGCCACAGTTGCAGACTGGAACTTCAGGCGGACATACACATTGCTTGCCAAGATTCCTGAAATAATTTTTTACAATCCTGTCTTCAAGAGAATGAAACGTAATTACCCCAAGTTTTCCGCTGACGGCCAGAACATTAAAGGCATCGTGGATTGCTTCCGGCAGGCGGTTTAGTTCACTGTTTACTTTTATTCTTAAAGCCTGGAAAGTCCTTGTAGCAGGGTGAATATTTCCATGCCTGTATTTTGCAGGCACTGCATTGTAGATAATGTCTGCCAGCTGCTTTGTAGATTCTATTTTCTGACTCTGGCGTACACGGCAGATTTCAGATGCAATGCGGCGTGAATATTTTTCATCGGAATAAAGATAAATCATGTTGGCAAGTTTTTCTTCTTCCATTTTGTTTACAATGTCAGCGGCACTTTCTTTTGTTTCACTGTTAAGGCGCATGTCCAGAACTTCATCATGGCGGAAAGAAAATCCCCTGCCGCTTTTTTCATAATGGAAAACACTTATGCCAAGGTCAAATAAAATTAAATTGGGTCGTTCTTCGTCTTTTGGAAAATTTTTATAAAAATCATTGAACCAGCCGTTGTAAAAAGACATTCTGCTGCCAAAGGGTGCAAGGCGTTCTTTTGCCCTGGCCTGAATAACGCTGTCTGCATCAAGACCCTTGATTTTTAATGACGGATATTTTGAAAGGAAATTAAAGGAATGACCGCCTTCGCCTAAAGTTGAATCAATCATGTATGCAGAAGATTCAAAAGGTTCCCCGACAGGAGAAAGATACGAGAGACATTCATTTAAAAGTACAGGTGTGTGTACGATTTCCACTTTTTCCATTCCCTTTTTTCCGCATTCAAGTTTTAAATCAAAATAAAAAATGAACGCTTCTTTTTTAATTACAAAATAAAAACTGCAATTTTCTTACAGAAGAATATCACCCATAGATTCAGATGCTGACTGAAGGAATGAATCTTCTGTATTTTTAAGGTATTCGCTGTAGCGGACAGAATCCCACAATTCCATATATCTGTTGATTCCAAGAATTGTACATTCGCCTTTTAAGCCAGCAAAATCCCTTAAGCTCTGGGGAATAGAAAGCCTGCCCGATTTATCAAAAGTGACTTCCTGGGCCGGAGAAATAAAACGACGGAGAACCATGCGTTTTTTTTCATCAAAAAGAGAAGCGGACCCCATTATTTTTTCATTCAATGAGGTCCACTCGTCCACTGTAAAAAGCATGAGGCAGTTATCAAGCCCGCGGGTTACAACAAGGCTATCCTGCTGCAAAACTAAACGCAGCTTAGCCGGAAACTGGATACGGCCTTTGTCGTCCAGAGTATTGTTGTACTCTCCGCAGAGCAAATTCATAACGTCACTCACCACTTTTTCCCACTATTTCCCACTTATTCCCTATTTTATCCAAAATTCCCGTAATGTCAATTAAAAAATGTTCCGATAAGCAATAATTCGGGGAATAAGCCATAAAATACAAGTTCAGCAATATGGAAATTTAACACTAAGATGATAAATACATACAATGAAACCAGCCTGCATAGGACTTTAAAGGATTTTTACGCGGTTCAGAATGAAGGAGCACAAAAAGAAGTACCCGTCGGGCCTTATATTGCAGACATTCTGCTAAAAAATGGCGGGATTATAGAAATCCAGACAGGAACTTTAGCGTCTCTGGCACCAAAAATTGCATATTTTCTTGCTGAAAAAAGAAAAATACGGGTTGTTCACCCACTTGCAGTAGAAAAATTCATTGAAACTTTTGATTCCGTAAAAAATATTGTCCGCAGAAAAAAAAGTCCAAAAAAACTTACATTGCCTTCAGCTTTCAGGGAACTTACAAAACTGTACCCCTTTCTTTTGGACAGGAATTTCACCCTGGAAATTGTTGAATCCGTAATAACGGAAGAACGGATAGACTATGGCAGCGTTGAAAAATCAGACAACAGGAGAAGAAGATTCCGTAAAACGTGGAATAAAACAGGCAAACGCCTTGACGAAATGGGCAGAACAAGGGTTTTACACGGAAAAGCAGCCTGGAAAAAACTTCTGCCGCCTGCATTACTGAAAAAAGATGCCGTTTTCACAGGCACGGAATTTTATAAAGAAATTGCAGGAATATACCCTAAGGCAAAAAAAGAAGACTCAAACATAATGCTCTGGGTTTATACTAAAATGGGATTTTTTGAACGCTACGGAAAGCAGGGCAAGGCCTATATTTACAGGCCGCTATGACAATGTGTTATGGCACCTGCAAGGGCATCGGCAGCGTGATCCGGTTTTGGAGCTTCCTTTAAGTTAAGGAGAATTTTTACGCAATGCTCTACAGTTTCTTTATCTGCTGTCTTTGTTCCCGAAACTGCATATTTTATCTGGTTTGGCGTATAAAGATAAACGGGGATTGCATGCTGGGCAAGGCAAAGCGTAATGACTCCCTTTGCTTCTGAAACTGCCATGGCACTTGTTGTATTCCTTGCAAAATACAATGTTTCCATTTCTGCACAGTCAGGCTTAAACTCATCTATAACGGCAACCAGGCGGTTATAAATTGCAAGAAGGCGCACTTCATGGCTGTCTGTGCTTGCTGTTTCTATAACACCATAGCTTACAAGAGAAAATTTATTATTATTAAAGTCTATAACCCCAAAGCCTACATGGGCCAGACCGGGATCAATGCCAAGAACACGCATACAATTCAAGTAAAAAAACGCAAAAAATTATGGTGACTTTATTCAAATAAAAAAAGCCACGGATTCCTTAGGAATGGGTGGCTTTTCTATTTTCTATAAGAATATTAATCCTTAATAAAATTATGCTTCTGGATCGAAGTCATCAGGATATTCAACTGTTGACCATACAGCCTGAACATCATCATCTTCTTCAAGTCTGTCAAGAAGTTTCTTAACTTTAGCTGCTGTTTCTGCATCTACGGCTGTTGTCATCTGTGGAACCATAGAAATTTCTGCAGAAAGAGTTGCCCACTTTTCTGATTCTGGAGTTTCAGCTTCCTTTGGACCAAGAGCAGCATCGTGCTTAGCCTGAATTGCTTCACCTACAGCGTTAAAGCTAGCAGGATCTGTTGTAATTGTAATTACACCGTCTTCAGCTACAACATCTTCTGCACCTGAATCAAGAGCAACTTCCATTACTTCGTCTTCTGTAATCTTTTCATTATCAAGAACAATTACGCCCTTGCGGTCAAACATACGGCTTACTGAACCTGATGTTCCAAGGTTTCCGCCGTTCTTTGAGAAAATATTGCGAACGTTTGCTGCAGCACGGTTATTGTTATCTGTAAGAACTTCAACAAGAACAGCTACACCACCCTGAGCATAACCTTCGTATACAAGTTCCTGGTAAACTGCTGCGTTTGCACCTGCACCAGTTCCCTTATCGATAGCGCGCTTAATGTTGTCTTTAGGCATGGATGCACCACGAGCCTTAACGATTGCTGCACGGAGACGTGGGTTTGAATCTGGATCACCGCCGCCCATGCTTGCTGCGATAGAAATTTCCTTAATTAATTTTGTGAAAAGTGCACCACGCTTTGCATCAGCAGCACCTTTGGCATGTTTAATTGTCGACCATTTATTGTGTCCTGACATGTATAACTCCTATAAAATGAATGCAAATTATAGAATAAGTTAGCATAATTTGCAACTCTTGACAACTAGTGTTTATATTAATACAAACCCAGTCATCTATTTTTTGAATTTATTCAGAGACTTAAGCTTGTCTCGAGTTCCTTCCGGAATTTTATCCTTAACGGCATCTTCAACAGCAGAAGCAGCACGGGATTTAATTTCTTTTTCAAGCTGGGCTTTTTTGCTGTCAAGAACTTTCTGAAGATTTGCAAGGTTTGCATTCTGGGCATTAATGTCTCCTTCTATGCCTGCAAACTGCTTTACCTTTGCCAGGGTTTCATCAGAATAACCGTTAAGCCTTTTATTAAGTTCTTCAAGAGCCTTCTGCTTTGCATCATTGCCAAATTCAGAAATTACGGAAGAAAGAGCCTTTCCAAACTGTTCACCAAAATTACCAGACAAAGAAAGGTTAACGCCATCATCTTTTGTATAACCGGCTTTGTATCCAGCATTAAGTCTTGTAACGGAAGCAAGTGCCTTGTTGTAATACTTTGTTGCCGTTTCATTTTTAAATCCGTCGGAAGTAAGTTTTACAGGATTTAAATCAAGAACACCAGTTGCGCTGAACCCGTCAAAGTCAAAAGTTCCTGCCATAGTTAAACTTGCAGTTCCGTCTACAGAAGGAATACCACTGGCAGATGCAATGGAAGAACCGTCAATTTTTGTTTTAAATCCGCTGCCCGTATAGTTTGCCGTAACAAGTTTTGCTTTTGTATTTGTTCTTGCATCTACAACTAAATCTGCCTTGTGAACAGTTTCCCCGACAGAAAAAGAACCTTCAGCTTTTGCCGGTTTTCCAAGAAGATCCATATCATTTGAAACGTCAGTAATTTTTGCTTCAAAGGAAGGACCGCTGGCAAACACCCGTTCAACAAGGAAAGAAGGTTTTGTAGTGCCATACCAGAATGTAATTCCGCGAAGGCGTTTTCTTTCCTGCTTTTTTTCTTTCTTTGGCTTTTCCTTTTTTGGCTCCTTTGGAGTATTTTTCATTGTTTCGATATAGGCAAGACCTTTTTTTGCATAAGGATAATATTTTCCAAGACTGTCCATGGCAACGGCTTCAATGGCATCATTCATAATGGACTTGGCATTTTTTACCGTATTGACTGTTGTGCCGACTGTGTCTTCAACAAATTTTTTATCTTCCTTTACAGCTTCCTTTATTGAATCACCCATAGCAGAAACAGTTTTAGAATCAGCCTTAATTTCATCAGTAACACTTGAAACAGATTCTTTTACTGCCTTGCTCTTTTCAATGGCATTGTTTACGGTCTCAACGGTAGACTTAAGTTCTTCAACTGTTTTTATTTTTGAAGGATCAAGTTTCTGAAGGGCTTTTACTGAAGAAGAAAATTCATCAACCTGAGTTTTAATTTCTTCCGGCTTACTCTTCCACTTGGCAACAAGAACTTCAGTCTGTTCCTTTACCTGATTTGCAGCAGCAGGAGTTTTTAATTTTGCTTCAAGATTTTTAACAATTTCTTCTGCACTGGAACCACCCAGCATTGCCTGAACCTGACCGGTCAGACTTGAAACGGCAGCATCTTTTTTCTGCATAACGCTTTTCATAAAAGCATTTTCAGACTCTTCTTTTTCCTTAGACTTTTTCTTTTTTTCCTTAACAGGCAAGCGGCAGCTGGTTTTTCTGTCAGTATTAAAGTTCATGCCGGAAGCTTCTATATTTTTGCAGTCAAATCTTCCGCGCAAAGCCTGGGCAAGACTGAATGAAACTTCAATCTTTTCTGCTTCAAAAAGATTTTTAAATTCTTCATTTTTATTGCCAATGGCAAGACCATTAATTGTCAAAGATGTTCCAAAAATTTTAAGATCAACGGAACGGATTTCTGTTTTAGCACCGGAAACTTTCTGGCATCCTGCAACAAGAACTTTTTTTGTGACCGGATTTTTAAAAACAGAAACAAACACAACAAGGAAAGCTATAACTGCAACTACAGCAACAAAAGGAACAAAGCTGAAAATTGACTTCTGCTTTTTTATCTGCTTTGAAAGCTGCTTATAATACTTTATGTCTGCCTTTATAAAAACTTTATCCCGTGGCATTGCTAAAAGTTCAGGCTTTTTAGGATTTGCACCTTTTTCAAAAAGCTCTTCTACCGCTTTTTTGTCAGCAGGAATATAAAGTCGCTTTAAAACTTTTGCATTAAGTTTTTTTTCTGTATAAGACTTTTTAAACATTCCCGGCATTTTTTTTGCAGGAAACTTTTTTTCTTCTTTCTTAGTTTTTTTTTCTTTTTTTGCCATATTTTACTCTCCAATCATTTCCACAATTTTTTGAATAAGGGGAAGATTTTTTAAAACAGCCGTAATCTTAAGCTTTCTGACTTTTTCTGCAAAGAACTTTCTCCACAGCCAGACAAAAAGCCTTCCAAGAAAATAAAAGGGAACATAGGCAATGATTCCGCAGACAAAAGCACCCATAACCACAGTGTTGTTAAATTTTGTAAAGGCAACAAAGGGAATATTTAAAAGTGCAGCATAAGCAGACCTCATACCTTCAGCAGTTAGAACTGAATAGCCAACTGAATCAAATACAGGATCTAAAAAAACCGTAAGTGCAGAACCAAGCAGAATGCACAGGGCGTAGGCACCGCGCTGAATATTCATAAAAAGAATGAATACAAAAAGAACATACCAGAGTAAATTATTCTTTGGCAGAAATCCTAATAAAATGCCGCATGAAACAGCATGGGCAATGGCTCCAGGGCGAGTATTAGAACTTAAGGCCCCAATCAACTTTGTTAATGGCTTAATCATGAGCTTTATTATAGCATAATCTGCAACTTTTTGTTTCTTTGTTTTGATTTTTGCAGAAAATAGTTACATAATTTAATCAAATACCGGATTATAGAGAAATTTAGAATATCATAATACTTATTGATAATAAACGCCTCTCGGCAGAACCAGGACGAAAGAAAATGCTCTTTAGAAGCCAGAACCGGCTGTAACTTTCGTCTCAAGAATTGCACAGCAATTCTTGTAAAGGCTATTTTGCGTTCAGGCTTCCGCACTACGTTTGTGCAGATTTTTTTTCATGACTGAACCTGCCTACGGCGTTTATTCGCAAAAAAAGAATTATATTGCGACTTATTCTAAACTTTATATTTGCTATAATAAAAAACAATCATAAATACTGGAGGTCAATATGAAAATTGGAATTATAGGCGCAGGAAGCATTGCAAAAACCATGGCAAAAACAGTTGCTGCCATACCGGAAAATGCACAGATATTCGCCATTGCTTCACGTTCAATGGAAAAGGCACAGAACTTTGCAAAGGAATTCAACATTCCAAATGCTTACGGCCGTTACGAAGAAATGCTGAAAAATCCGTCAATAGATTTAGTTTACATTGCAACACCACATTCACAGCATTATCAGAATATCACTCCTGTCCAATTAACTAAGTAGCCCTTTTTAAAAGTTAAGATCCTTGCTATAATGGTTTTAGCTTAAAATATTACAAAACAAGGACTTAACTTATGTACAAATCTATCACAATTTCTTCGCAGCTGCTAGCACTC
>JALELH010000091.1 GCA_022768865.1 Spirochaetia bacterium | reverse complement strand
AATAATTACATTTACATATATACTTGTCCTGCTTTTACTTCTCTTTATGGAAGTTTTTACTGCAGAAGATTTTAAGCCTTCCCTTGATAAAATTGCATGTTCAATGTTTGTAATTACATACACAGGTTTTCTATTAACATTTATATCAAGAATGACTGTATGGAGAGTTAACGGTCAAAGCGTAACAACTCCATTTATAAGCATTTTTCTTTTAATGGTTTTCTTTACGGACAGCATAGCATGGTTTTTCGGAGTTCTTTTAGGCAAAGGTAGCCGCGGCATAGTAAAGGCAAGCCCGAATAAAAGTTTAGTCGGATTCATAGGCGGATTTATTGGTTCAGCCGCAGCCGGTGTAATCGGTTATTTTGTCTGGAAAGACCTTTTTGAAGGCGGCCTTGTTAAGCTTATCGTTACGGGTATTTTCATAGCATTTTCTTCCATAATTGGTGACCTTGCAGAATCTGTATTTAAGCGTTCTGCAGGCATAAAGGACAGCGGCAATATTATTCCAGGACGCGGCGGCATGCTTGATTCCATGGATTCTGTTGTAATGTCTGCACCTGTTTTCTATATTCTCTTTTCTATTTTCTTTGGACCATTTAACTGATGAAAAAAGTTTTAGTTCTTGGCTGCACGGGTTCTATCGGCTCTCAGACCATTGACATTTGCAGAAACATGAACTGCGAATTTGAAGTTTGCGGTGTTGCAGCAGGCAAAAATGCAGATGCAGTAGACAGACTTTGCAAAGAGTTTAACTGTAAAGGAACTGTATTTTCCCGTGACGGAATTGCAGGCATTGAAAGATTAATAAAGGAATCCCATGCAGACATTGCAGTAAACGGCATTGCAGGTGCAGCAGGTCTGGAACCAAGTGTCCTTGTCCTTAAAAATGGAATTGACCTTGCCCTTGCCAATAAAGAAACAGTCGTAATGGCATGGCACGTAGTTAAGGATTTAGCAAGGCAGCACAACTGTAAAATCATTCCCGTAGACAGCGAACACAGTGCAATTTTTAACCTTACACAGAAAATAGGCACGGAAAACATTTCAGAACTTGTAATTACTGCTAGCGGCGGCCCTTTCAGAAAGTTTACAGATGAACAGCTGAAGACTGTAACCGTAGAAGATGCCCTTAAGCATCCTACATGGAACATGGGTCCAAAAATTACAATAGACAGCGCATCTCTTGCCAACAAAGGCCTTGAAGTAATAGAAGCAGTGCGCCTTTTTAACTTTAGCCCGGACAAAGTCAAAGTTGTAGTTCACCCTCAAAGTTTAATCCATTCCTTAGTGCGCACAAAAGACGGTGTCCTTTATGCACAGATTTCCAACCCGGATATGCGTCATCCGATTTATGGAGCTTTAGTCTGGCCGGAATATAAGGAAAACTATCTTGAACCATTTGATTTAGCATCATGCACAGAAATGACTTTCTTTGCGCCAAGAATGGACTCATTTCCCCTGCTTCCTTTAGCCTACCAGTGTGCACGTAAAAGCAATTCCTACACAATAGCTTTCAATGCAGCAAATGAAGTTGCAGTAGCAGCATTCCTGGAAAAGAAATGTTCCTTTTTGCAGATTGCTGAAGTTGTTTCAAAGACGTTAGAAAAAGACTGGACCATGGTTCCGGACACTCTGGATAAAGTTTACGAAGCAGACAAAGCCGCAAGAAAAACAGCACAGGGGATTCTTGCAGAAATAATAAAATAAGCTGCAGCATCCTTTGCCGTTTTATGTATTATTAATTGGAGAAAGAAATTGACATTTATACTTGGGATTTTGGCTCTTGGCATTCTTGTTTTTTTTCATGAACTTGGTCACTTTATGGCAGCTCGGATTTCAGGTGTTAAAGTTGAAGCATTTTCCATTGGCATGGGACCTGTCCTCATTCATCACGCTTACAAAGAAACAGATTACAGGATTTCTTTAATTCCCCTTGGCGGCTATTGTGCCATGAAAGGCGAAGAAGACTTTAAAAAGGCGCTTGAACAAAACCTTAAAACAATAGAAGCAACGGAAGATTCATTTTATGGTGTTCATCCTTTAAAAAGACTTTTCATAGCTTTTGCAGGACCATTGTCCAACTACATACTGGGGTTTCTTGCCTTTTTTATAATTGCCACAATGGGTTATTCCTATTACAGTGCAGGAAACAGGATTTCCATGGCAGATGAAGTTTATCCAGAACTACATTCTGCAGCCCATGAAGCAGGCCTTGAAACAGGAGATGAAATCATTGCAATAAACAAAACGCCTGTTTCTGATTTTGCAGAAATTGCAGCTTTTGTATCTGCCCACGGTGATGAAGATTTAGTTGTAAAAGTTGTGCGCAATAAGGAAACACTGGAATTTAAAGTTCATTCAGACATAGATTTAGATTCGGGAATGGGAAAAATCGGCATAGTTGCAGACAACACTTCCGTTGTAAAAAAAGAAGTAAAGGGAAAGTCTTTCCTGCCTGCAGTTAAGGAAGGCTTTTCCGGCACTTTAAAAATAATATCAAGCATTAAAATCCTTTTTAAGGGCATTAAAATTCAAAATGCAGTTTCAGGTCCTGCAAGGATAACGTCCATGCTTGGATCAACAATTCAGGAAGGCTTTATGGAAGGAATTAAAACGGGCATAATCAGCACCCTTGAATTCCTTGCCATAATTTCAGTTTCCCTTTTCCTTACAAACCTTCTGCCAGTACCGGTTTTAGACGGCGGACTTATTCTCTTTGCCTTTATAGAGTGGATTTCAGGCAGAAAACTTTCACCCAAGCTCATGAGCTACATTCAATATGCAGGAATTGCTATAATTGCATTCATGATGATTTTTGCCCTTTATGGCGACTTCTTGTACTTTTTTAAGAAATAGACCGAGGTAAACCAATGAAAATGTCTAAGATTTTATACATATTAATATCATTAATA
>JALELH010000025.1 GCA_022768865.1 Spirochaetia bacterium | reverse complement strand
AAATAGTTTTTATATCTTGTGAAAGGAATTTTGAATTGCTGCCAGTAATGTAAACATCAACGTTATCCTTGGCAGCAAGTCCATTTACAAGTTTTTCAAAGCCTTCAACTTCCTGAATCTCATCCAAGAAAACATAATATTGCTCTTGGTCATCTTTTATTCTTTCATATAAATATTTTTTTAGGTTGTCTTTTTGATTTAAATCACCATCGTTTTCTTCGTCTTCAATATCAAGGGAAACTATAATAATATTGCTTTCTGAAACTCCGTTAGCCTCAAGATAATTCTTAAAAACTTTTTTTTAAAGCCAGGATTTTCCGCAACGTCTGGAGCCTGTAATGATTTTTACTTCGCCATTGTGCATGCGGTTTATAAGTTTTTTAAGATATACGTCTCGGTTTATTAATTTTTGCATAAGATACTCCGATGAGGGCTGATAACTTAATTGTATATCTAATCGCCATTTTCTGCAACTTGCACTAAATTGCGATTAAGGTTATTTATGGAGTCCCACTTGTTTTTTAATTTCAACAATTTTATAACCAATTCCCAAAAACAGTAAGATATTTGCTTATAAATTCCCAAAATCTTGGGAAAAATTCCCAAGCGTTAGAAATAATATACTCTTATAATTTGTATCATAAACAATAATTTTTAAGGAGTAAAATATGAAGTGTCCTGAATGTGGTACTGAAAATGATGAGGGAATGAATTTTTATACTGAATGTTGTACTGCTTTAAAGAATCATTGCCCTAATTGTAATAAGGATTATCCACTTAGTGTGAAATTCTGTGGAATCTGCCGTTATAAGTTTGGCGGGGAAGGAACATCTTCTGGATTATCTATGGGCAGCAAAAACGTAATTGCAGGTGATGTAAATTCTTCTGTAACGAACAATACAACGAATAATACAACTGTTTACAATGACATCACAAATAATGACCCAATCCTTCCTAAACAAAATCCTTAATCCGTAAAATTGCATACAGCGGAATGTTTGTAAGCCATTCATCCTGCCTGAAGTCTGACAGGCTTGTGCGCACAGAAACTGGGTTCTGGTATTTCTGATGATAGACTTTCAGGCTTTTTGCCTGCAGGTTTTCGCCGGCTTTTACTTCCACCGGAACGACTTTGCCGTTTTGCTGAATTATAAAATCAATTTCGGCAGTGGAATTATCCGCAGAATAATAATAGGGCTTTAAATTACATTCAGAAATCAATTCATTTAACACAAACTGTTCTGTTAATGCACCTTTGAATTCTTCAAAAATCCTTGAACCGTCAATTATCGTTTTGGAATCAATGTCTCCCATGGCACACAAAAGTCCTACGTCGTGCAGGTAAAGCTTGAATACACCCAAATCCATATATGCAATCAGCGGAATGTCGCCTTTTTTTGTGCGGTTTACTTTGTGGACGAGGCCACAGTCGCAAAGCCACTGGATTGCAACTTCAAATTCACTGGCACGAGCGCTTTTTTTTATTGCGCCAAAGACAAACTTTTTGTTTTCCTTTGCAAGCTGGCCTGGAATAGACTGCCATACCATATTCAGACGCGGCACTTCTTTAAGCGGTGCGTGTTTGGAAAAATCCTGCTGATAATATTCAATTAAGTTTTTCTGCAGGCGGCGGACTTCCGTAAAATCCTGATTTTCTGCAAATGACTTTACAACTTCCGGCATTCCGCCAACGTAAAAATATTGCCTTAGCCTTTCAATAAAAACACTTTTGAACGACGTAATCAGATTAAAATCCTGCGATGCAAGAACATTTTCATAATTCTCATCGCCGCAGGCACATAAAAATTCCCTGAAGTTCATGGGGTATAAGTCTAAAAAATCAACCTTGCCCACTGGAAAAGAAGTGCCCTGATGCAGTGCAATTCCAAGCAAAGAACCAGCTGCAACAATAAAGTATTCCGGAGCATTTTCGTAAAAATATTTCAGGGCTGTTAAAGCGTCCGGGTTTTCCTGAATTTCGTCAAAAATGATAAGAGTTTTGTCTGCCTTAATTGCAGTTCCTGTTTCTGCGTTTAAAGCCGTGATTATTCGTTTTGGTTCAGTGTAATCTTTAAAAATTGCCTTAACGCGCTCGTTATTGTCAAAGTTTATGTAGACAAAGTTTTCAAAGCAGGTTCTGCCAAATTCTTTCATGAGCCATGTTTTGCCGACTTGACGGGCACCCCTGATGATTAGAGGCTTTCTGTTTTGAGAATTTTTCCATTCTTTAAGCTGTTCTATAAGGATTCGTTTCATTTATACAAATTATACTACGACTTTGTGTATGAAATCTACACTTTTTCCTATGACTTTTTGTATGAATATTACACTTTTTGTGAGGACTTTCTTAAAATAGTGCAGTTAAGGTTGATAAAAATCCTAAAATACTGCAGTTTTATGTCATTTTATTCATCTCTATGTCATTTTACTGTATAATGACATAGAAAAATCCTTGTTTGGGGTAGGAAAATACATTTAACAACGCTATGAAAATAAAAAAGCTCCTTCGCATCGAAGTAATTTTAATATTCCTCTCTCTGTTTACCCTTGTAAGCACGCTGGTGTTCAAAAACAAAGGCACAAAAAACCTGAACCAGCTTGACCTGCTTATTTCTGAACTTGAAGTTGATTTTACAAACAATAAAAATCAGAATGGTGCAATAAACTATGAAGAATACAGTGACGGTTTGCGTAAAAAGTTTCTTCCTCTTACGTATTACAACGAAAAAATAGAAAAACAGCTTGATGTGGTGCTTTTTAAGTTTACAGACAAAAATACTTCTACCGATGATTTCTTAACTGAATGCATTGAACTTCAGAAACTTTTGCGCATGAATCAGCGTGAACTTAACTTCGGCTATGATTCCCTTATGGTTTCGTCTTTGTTCCTGCTTTTTATTGCCGTTGCCGTAATTTATTATAAAAGCACGATCCAGAAAAATGAACTTATAAAATTGCAGACAATAGAAAATGCACAGAAAAAGTTCAGCCGGGACTTGCACGACGGTGCCGCCCAGGATCTTGCAGCCTTAAAGATTTATCTTCAGAGTGATGAAAAAGAAAAGGCTGTTTTTTATGCCGAGCATGCTTTTAAGGAAGTGCGCTATCTTATAGATTCAACTCATCTTGATATTACGGCGGGCTTTGAAGAAACTGTCAAAGAAATATTGAATTCCTTTGAAAAGAATTTTGCAATCAGGACGGAATTTTTATGTGCGTCTCAAGGCATTGCAAAACTTTCGCCGGATGTTCAGCTTGAACTTTTGCGTATTTTGCAGGAATCTTTAAGCAACGCAGCCCGCCATTCCGGTGCTAACTGCATTACTGTGCGCATTGCCGATGTTGTAGATACAATTCATTTTGCAATCAGCGACAACGGCTCGGGTTTTAGTCAGGAAAATTTAGACGAAGATTTGCAGAATCATTACGGATTAAGCAACATAAAGGAAAGGGTTGCCGCCATAAACGGCAATGTGGAATTCATAAATAAAGACGGCATGACCATTGCAGTAACGGTTCCAAATCCGGTGTAATAAGTCTTGAAAGAAATGGTTTTATTGCCTTATAATCTGCTTAAAGTGGTAAAAATATATAGATTAAGTAGATTATAAGGTATTTTTTATGATTATAGGGCGGAAAAAAGAGTTTAATCTCTTTAATAAAATTAGTTCAGATGACAATTCACATTTTGTAGCAGTCTACGGCAGGCGTCGTGTCGGGAAAACTTTTCTTATCCGTGAAGCATTTAATTATAAGTTTACGTTTCAGCATGCAGGGCTTTCAGCCGGAGGATTAAAAGAACAGCTTTTTGCATTTTATTCTTCATTAAAAGATTCCGGTTTGAAGTTAAAAAATAAACCTCAAAACTGGCTTGAAGCATTTGAAGGACTAAAAGAAGTAATCCGAAATTCAAATGAAAATAAAAAAGTAATCTTTATTGATGAACTTTCCTGGATGGATACTCCAAAATGCGACTTGATGATTGCATTAGAAAACTTCTGGAATGCATTTGCTTCTGCAAGAAAAGATGTGATTCTTATTGTTTGTGCATCGGCTACATCATGGATGCTTTCTAAAGTGGTTCATAACAAGGGCGGTCTTTACAACAGACTGACCGAACAGATTAATCTTATGCCATTTACATTAAAAGAGTGTGAAGATTACGTTACAGCCGCCGGGTTGGTTTTTACAAGAAATCAGATTCTTCAATATTATATGATTTTTGGCGGAGTTCCTTTTTACTGGAGTTTCCTGAAAAAAGGCTTGAGCCTGAACCAAAATATAGATGCAATTTTGTTTGAACAGAATGCACCGTTAAAAAGTGAATTTCAATATCTGTATGCTTCTATTTTTAAGAATCCCGAAGTTTATCTAAAAATAATTAAGGTTCTCGGAACAAAGAAAGTCGGCATGACAAGGGAAGAAATAATCGATAATGCAAAAATTCCTAATTCCGGAGATTTATCTGTAAAACTGGACGAACTGGAAAGCTGCGGTTTTGTTCGTAAGTATTTTGCTTTTGGTATGAAGACTAAAAATGCACTTTATCAGCTTATTGATAATTTTACTTTGTTCTATTACAGGTTTTTGCAGGAATATCCTACAGATGAACATTTCTGGTCAAACCAGATAAATACACCTTCTGTAAATAACTGGCAGGGACTGGCTTTTGAAAGAGTCTGCCTTGAACATATTCCGCAGATTAAAATTAAACTTGGAATTTCAGGCGTTCGAACAGAAGTAAATTCCTGGTATTGCAAAAAAGATGAGGAAAAGGGAATTTTCGGTTCACAGATTGATTTATTGATTGCAAGAAATGACCAGATTATAAATTTATGTGAAATGAAGTATTCTGCAACCGAATTTACATTAAAAGATACCGATGACGAAAGCATGCGGAAAAAAACAAGCGATTTAATCAATATTACAAAAACTAAATCTGCTGTTTATCCGACACTAGTTACAACCTACGGGCTTACACAAAATGCGTATGCGTCTAATATTCAGTCTGTTGTTTTATTAGATGATTTATTTGTGTGATTGACGGAGGATGACATAGTAATGGAGCATAAAAAATGAACATTAACATAAACCAGGCGCTTTTGGGCGTAAACACGGAAGAAGGGGAGAGGTTCAGCGCAAAAAAAAATTGCGTATATTTTTTTAATCTGCATTGTTACAGTTGCCGTAAACTTTGCAGGTTCCAAACTTGCAGAACATATCAGCTTTCCCCTTTATCTTGATTCACTTCTGACCATTGGAGTTGTGGCCCTTTGCGGTCTGGTTCCCGGTGTTCTATGTGCTTTTTTATCTAACCTTGTGCTTTCCATTTCAACACATTCTACCCTTTTGTTTTCTGTATGCCATATTTCTACGGCGATTATTGCCGCCCTTGTATTTATATGTGAAGATTCTTCTATTATAAATGACGATAAAGCAAAAAGATTCCATGGCAAAAAGCCGCATGGTTATTCAATAGAAAGTTTTTTGTGGGCAGGTTTGTTTTCTGCCATCATAAACGGCTTTCTTGGAAATGCCATTGCAGACTTAGTTTTTTCCGTAAAACCGGAACGTCCTTCTGCAAATGTGGTTTTTCAGGGAATTTATGTTGCATTTCACAACTTAACATTTGCCAACAACTTTGGCGGCTTTGTAGAAAATGTTGTGGACAAAATGATAAGCGCACTTTTAAGCCTGCTGTTTTACAAAGTAGGCAAGGTAAGATAAATGTGTCATGCTGAACTTGGCGTTTCCTGCGCGTTTTACTTTTTTATGTGAATTCATTAAAATGTCTACCACTATGAAAGCATCACAAATTTCTTTTAGGACATTACGCGAAGCCCCTGCAGAGGCTCAGATTTCAAGCCATCAGCTTATGATGAGGGCAGATTTAATCCGTAAACTTGGAAACGGTCTTTATACATACATGCCTCTTGGACTTAAGGCATACCGTAAAGTTGAAAACATCATTAAGGAAGAATGGAACAATATCGGCGCACAGGAATTTAAACCTACAGTAGTTGTTCCTGGTGATATATGGAAGGAAAGCGGCCGCTGGGACACAATGGGTCCGCAGATGCTCAAGGCAAAAAACCGCGGCGAACAGGATATGGTTGTTTCCCCGACGGCAGAAGAAGCATACACTGCAATCATGCGCCAGGGCTTAACTTCCTATAAGCAGCTGCCGATTAACGCTTACCAGATCAATACAAAATACAGAGACGAAATCCGTCCTAGATACGGTGTAATGCGCGGCCGTGAATTCAATATGGCAGACGGATATTCCCTTAACGCAGATGACCAGTCTTTAGATGAAACATACCAGGCTTATGCAAAAGCCTACCACAGGATTTTTAAAAGACTTGGACTTAAAATCATTCCTGTAAAGGCAGACACTGGTGCAATGGGTGGTTCGGGTTCAGAAGAATTCATGGTTGAATCCCCTATTGGTGACGACACATTGATTCTCTGCGACTGCGGTTATGCTGCCAACGTAGAAAAGGCATCATGCAAGGAAGATACTCCTGTAATGACAAAAACAGATGCTGCCTTTGAAGAAGTTGCAACGCCAAATGTCTTTTCTATAGAAGACATGGAAAAGTTCTTCAACACATCTGCAAAGTATTTTATTAAGGCACTTGTTTACCGTGTAATTAATTCTTCACTAGACCTTTCAAAGGCATCTCACTGCCAGAACCTTAAGGTTGTAAAGGAAGACAAGTTTACATTCTATCCTGTATCTTATGCCTGCGTTCTTATCCGCGGAGACCTGGAAGTAAACGAAGCAAAGCTTGCAGGCCTTTTAAAGGCTTCTGAAGTTGTCCTTGCAGATGATGAAGAAATAATGATGATAGCCGGTGCTCCACATGGATTTGTTGGACCTGTAAATGTAAAATGCCCTATTGTTCAGGATCTTAGCGTAAACAACATGCACGATGCCTATGCAGGTTCCGGCAAGGAAGGATTCCACATTAAGCATGTAGAACCGGGCCGTGACTATACTCCATACATTAACGCTGACGTGCGCACAGTTAAGGAAGGAGACATTTGTCCTTTGTGCGGCGGAAAGTTCCATACATCAAAAGGCAACGAACTTGGACACATCTTTAAGCTTGGCAAGAAATACACAGAAAGCATGGGAGTAACTTACCTTGATAAAAACGGCAAGGCTGCTGTTCCTACTATGGGCTGTTACGGAATCGGCGTTGACCGTGTTTTAGCTTCCATTATTGAATGTTTCCATGACGATGACGGCATTATGTGGCCAATGTCTGTTGCGCCTTATACTGTTGTAATTGTTCCTATTAAATACAAGGATGCAATGAAAGACGCTGCAGATAAACTTTACGACCAGCTTAAAAAGGCAGGCGTAGAAGTTGTCCTTGATGACCGTGACGAACGCCCTGGCGTAAAATTTGCAGATGCAGACTTAATCGGCTATCCTGTAAGGGTAACTGTAGGAGACAAAAACCTTCCTAATGTAGAAGTTAAAATGCGTAACCAGAAGGACGCTGAACTTGTTCCATTAGAAGAAGCAGGTGCAAAAATTGCATCCCTTGTTAAGGAAGAACTTGATAAGTTAAATGCTTAGTCAGAATAACGTAGCTAACCGGGAGGCGGCAATATGAAAAATATTTTTAAGAAAATCTTTTTGCATGCAGCAGCAATGTTTTTTTTAACTGCCGCCTCTTATGCACTTCCTGGTGTGGTTCAGTATATACCTGACACATCGGGGGAATACGTTTTCTATAAAGATAAAAGTTTTAAGACAGAAACCATAGTCGGCTTTCTTTATTACAACGAAAGCACTTATGCAGCCCGCATCTATTCTCCTGCAAATGAAAAAGCAAAAACCACGGAAAAAGACATTACAATCTACGTAAACGTTGATTCATCAAAAGCCGGCTTTACTATGACCGGTGAAAAAATTGACGGTTCCGTAGACGGCAACTATGAACTTGTAAACTATCTGCACGACATGCTTTATGAATTTGCAAAACGCCGACAGAACATAACTTTGGCTAAAGAAATAAAAACCGTTGATGACGACTTCAATCAGTTTGGCGGAGCCGTAAAAATCAAATTCAATTCTATTGTTCCTCTTTTTAATATAGAAGGCATTTCTGCTGCAGACGGCTCTTCTGTCCTGCAGCTTGAAACCTGCGGCCTGCTTGCAAGTTCAACTGATACAAGTTTTACGGAATTTAAAGGCGTAAGCGGCCTGCCTAAAGATAAAAAACGCGTATTTAAAAAAGACAAGCACGCAGAAGATGTAGAAGTTTCAGGCGGCAATCAGAAAATAACCCTTGATACCCAGTGGAAGCAGTCCATGCAGAATCTGTGGCTTTTAGGTGACTATGCACTTCTTTCCATAAATCAGATGAATCTTCCTGCAAATATAGAAGCAGACCATGCCTTTGATATTCTGGCAAGAAGGTTTTCCCTTGGTTCAACACATTCCTATGTAATATGGCAGCAGTCTAAAATTACAAAAGACGAAAAGCAGCTTTCCATTATGAACGTTTACTTTCAGCCAGACACAGGCAACGTAACAAGGGATTTTAAAATAATTACAAAGAATGCCGACGGCAATTTTTCCATGCTTGCCTTTACGGTTTTTGACGGCGTATACCAGAAAAGCCGTTATTATTTTGACACTATTTTAAAATCCTACAAAGTGGAATAATTACAACTTTTTATTTTTATGCCTGTTTTTACTAAAGCAATTTAATGTTATAATTTCTGGCAAAAAAAATAATGAACAGGGGTACAAATATCATTGCCATATCTCTTGATGATTCAGATGAATACAGTACTTATGATGATTTAAAACAAATATACCCCAATCTTGTTTGCTGCAATGATTTGAAACGGCTTACAGGTCAGCTTTTGCAGGTTATCAGTAAGCAATTGAGATAAATGATTTAGGTATATAAACTTTTACAATAGGCGTTTTGTCACCCTGGATTCTGAGTTGCAAAGCTTGCTTGGTGCCTCACTCAAGACGTGTTTCATGCATTTTGAGGGCATAAGCCGTTGCTCGTTATGTTTCAAGGTCTGCTGACGGTTAAACAAGTTAAGCATATTTGACCTGTGTTGGGATGGCAAAGAGTTGAGAAATTTCCTTATTATAATTAGAATAGCACCATGAAATACAACTTAAGAAACGAAATGCCTGTCTGCGGTTTTGCTGCCGTAAAGACACTAGAAAAGATAAATCCACACAAAATACAGCGTCTGTATTTTTCAGAAGAACGAGCACCTTTATTCGGCGGCTTGTGCAAGAAAATGGCTGCCGCTAAAAAACCATATAATCAGGTTAAGGACATTGCAGAACTTGAAAAGCTCTGCGGCAGCGTTCACCATCAGGGCGTTGTTGCCATGATTACGCCGCCGGAAATCCTTCCATTGAATACTGCAATTACTGCCATGTGGGCAGAAGAAAAACAGCACGCCCTTATTTTAGACAGGGTTGGCAATGCAAACAACCTGGGTGCCATTGTGCGCAGTGCCGCCTTCTTTGGCATTAAGAACATTATAATTCCTTTAGACGAAGCCCAGTCTTCCGTTACAACAAGCAGCTACCGCGTTGCAGAAGGCGGCATGGAATTTGTAAACATCTATTCCGTCAGGTCCATCGAATTCCTTTTGAAAGACATGAAAGGCAAGATGGTGCGCTTTGGAACTTCCCTTGAAGCAACAAAAAAAGTTTCAGAAATAAAGCCTTTGTGCAATGAAAAGCCGGCACTAATTGTTTTAGGCAACGAAGAAAAAGGAATAAGCAAGGAAGTAAAGCAGAACTGCGACCACCTTATAATAATTCCTTTTGCAGGCATGGGTGCCGATGCATCAGGACCAAAAATAGACAGCCTGAATGTAGCGCAGGCCGCATCAGTCATCATGTATGAATTAAGCAAATAAATTTATTTAATAAAGGAGATAAATGGTAACTATCGTGTTAAATAACAATTAGCAGTATACTATTTATTATTACAAATAAACGCCGTAGGCAGGTTCAGGCATGAAAAAAAATCTGCACAAACGAAGTGCGGCACTGGCAGCGTAGCTTCTAGCCAGCCTTTTTTTCAGGACTGGTTCTGCCGTAAGGCGGTTATGTTAAAAAAAGCAATACTTATTTTATAACTTGATATTTACCTAATTAATTAACTATGAAAAAGATTTTATCAGTTTTAGTTTTGTTTTTAGTTGCATTTAATCTTTTTGCTGTAGAAATTCCGGAAAATGAAAAGTGCATTACGGAAACAGAAGGTTCGCCTTTTAAGGTTTCTGCCGTTGGCGACGGCATTGCTGCAGGCCTGCTAGTGGGGTCAACTGTTTTTGCACTTAAACTTCCGGACATAATCAACATGCCGGAATACGATGAATTTACCTACGACCTGGACGACGTTAATTTTATTGACCGCAAGTTTGCAAGAAAATACAGCAAGACTTTAGACCACGCCGGGGACGCAACCCTTACTTTAAGTTATTGTCTTGTGCCTGGTATCTATACAATCCAGATGTTCAACAACAATTTTAGTGAACAGGAAGGACTTAGATTTACAGTAATTTATGCAGAAACAATCCTTGCAACCCAGACCGTAAAAAATCTTTTAAAGACAGCCATAAAAAGAAAAAGGCCATACATGTATTTTGACGGCTACCCGGAAGACGAACTTGACAACTACGACTTTGAATTTTCCCTTCCAAGCGGACACACAACGGATTCTTTTATGAACGCTGCCTTTTTAAGCTACACATTCTGCAAATACTATCCTGAATCTGACTATAAAATCCCCGTTGTGGCAACAGCCTATTCCCTTGCCTTTGCAACGGCAGGCTTAAGAATGGCAAGCGGCAACCACTTTTTTACTGATACCCTTGCAGGTGCGGCACTAGGCACAACAATCGGCTTTGCAGTCCCATGGCTGCACACCCTGAGCCAGAAAGTAAGCACAGAAAACGTGAGCGTATCAATTACCCCAACCAGTACGTCTGTTTCTTTTAAATTCTAGGGCGAATGTCGACTTTAGAATAATTTGCACTAAGATACTTATATAAAAAATAAACGCCATAGGCAGGTTCAGGCATGAAAAAAAATCTGCACAAACGTAGTGCGGAAGCCTTTTTTTCAGGACTGGTTCTGCCGTAAGGCGTTTATATGCTTATAAAAAAATTTTTATAATACGACATTCGACCTTTTGTATTTTATTTGGTATACTTAAACCATGCAGAAAAAAGAAAAATCAGACAATAAAAAGAAAACAAAGAAATCATCAGGCATTGGCCTGGCACTATGGGCCGTAGCCGCACTTATAATTTTAATTCTTTTTATTGCCAATCAGAATAAAATAGCAACCAATTTAAAGGCAACAGGTTTCTTCAATAAAGCAGGACTAAAGACACCGGAATTTGTAGAAAAGGCAGAAGAACCGGAAACAGTTCAGGCAGAACGCAAAAACAAAGTTGAACCGATTGGTCCCGTAGAAATCGATTTAAATTCAACAGTAGCAGAACCGGAAAAAACAGAAGCTCCCGTCATTGCTCAGAATGCCGCTGCAAAAAAACAGCAGGAAGAAACACAGGAAATAATCAAGGAAAAAGAAACTCCTAAAACACCTGCAGCAGAAATTATTGCTGAAGAACCGGCTCCTGCAGAAAAGACCGCAAAGACGGCACAGCCTGCAAAGAAAGAAACAGTAAAAAAAGAAAGCCCTAAAGCAGAAAAGAAAGAAACAGTAGTTAAAAAGGAAGTTTCTGTTTCAACCCCTTCCGTAAAGAAAATGAAGCTTAAGCTTTTCTTCATGATAATCAGCAGCAACGGAACAGTTGCAAGAAAAGAAGTTGTGCGAGAGATGAAAAAGTCAGACAGTCCTTTAGTAGACGCAATCCATGCCATCATAGCAGGGCCGGATGCATCAGAAGAGAAAAACGGATGCCGGACTTTAATTTCCAGCGGCACAAAACTGATTGGTGCTTCCGTAAAGAACGGCATTGCAACGTTAAACTTCAGCGGTGAATTTGAATTCAATCAGTATGGAATAGAAGGCCTGCGCGGTCAGCTTCAGCAGATTGTTTACACGGCAACTGCATTCCCTACAGTAGAAGGCGTTCAGTTCCTTGTAGACGGGGAAAGAAAAGAATACCTTGGTCAGGAAGGCGTATGGATAGGCACACCACTTGGCAGGAATTCGTTTTAGAGTTATACCCTTTACCCCTGCCTGATGCTGTCGGGGGAAATGTTAAAGCGTCTTTTAAAGCAGTTGCACAAATAAGCAGACGTTGTAAAGCCGCACCGCTGGGCAACTTCCTTTATGGTAAGGCCTGTATATGTAAGCAGGCTTTTTGCTTCTTCTAAACGCAGGATGTTTATATAGTCCCAAAGGCCCATACCCATTTCCTTGCGGAAAACCCTTGTAAGGTAATCTTCATTTGTGTTTATCTGGCTGCATATGTCTTTCCTTGTAAACTTTACGGCAAGGTTTGAATCCACAAATAAAATTGCCCTTTTTACAATAGAAGAAGTTTTTGCATGGGCAAGCTTTTTTGTTTTAGTTAAAACTGCCTTTAAGTGTTCAATAAATAAAGAATCCGTGCATACTGTGGCACTGCATAAAATAACGTTTGAAAAAGGAATTGCAGACCGGCATTCTTCTTCCGTAATCTTTTCAGAAGAAATCAATATCGGCACAAAGGCAAGCTTGTCTGTCTTGCGTATGGTTATAATTTCTTCTGCGTTCAATGTTTCCGCTACTATTAAATCCGGAACAAAACTCATGGTCAGGCTGCCGATAAAGTTAATGGAAGAAATAACTTCCGTTTCGTTTTCTTTAGAAAGGACTTTAAGCAGGGCAGAATGAGTTCCTATAAAAAGTATTTTCTTTGGTCGCCATACAGCCATTACAAAAGCTCCACGCCGGCATATGGACTGTCTTCAAAATTTAGGAAGTCCCAGATGGCTTTCCTGTATTCAGCATAGACTTTGGAAACCCTTGTAACGCCATTTTCTGTTTCTGTAAGTGGGTCTACAAAACGCCGCTTAACCTTAATGTTTATGCAGTAAATTTCTTTTAAAGGGTTGTTGCTCTGTATAATTGATTTTGCTCCCCTGAAAGTGCGGAACAATGCAGAAAACATAAGTTCCGGCTTTTGCTTTGCATGGTCTTCAAACTTCTGTATAAGTTCCTGTTCTGAAAGCTTATATAAATCTGCACCGGTTATTATGTGTTCTTTTTCTGCTTCCGTTAAAACGTCTGCCATAAGCTGCATGGCCACCTTGTCCCTGTTTTTCTGCAGAATAAGGCTTGTCTTTAAAAACTTTTTTGCATAGATATGGGCTTCTTCTGCATTGTCAAAACCCAGTTCCGGCTGGTTGCGCTCGTTTGTAAGCACCTTTATGTGGCTGTAGTTTTTTATGGTGTCTTCTATAGACCAGATGCCTTCAAGGGCTGCACCGCTTGGGTACATGTATTCAAGGCGGTCTGCACTTAAGGTAGGAATTATGTTGTCGCAGACAGGGTAAAGGTGATAGTTGTTTACCTGTTCCGTCTTTATTCCGTCCCTTTTCAGCAGGGCCTGCAGTGCGGCGTCTTCATCTATCATTTTTGAATTCAAGTCTTCTGTTGAACTTTGGGTTAAGGCGTCTCCGTTTTTAAAGTCCGATACATGGCTGAATGCCGGCGTTGAAACATCATGAAGCAAAGACGCTATAGTCTGAATTTTATCGTGAGTAAAGTTCCAGGTGATTAATGCCGTGCCTATGGAATGGTCCAGCCTTGAATAGTAAAATTTGTTGCTGAAAATCGGAGTCCAGTCCGTTCCGCATAAAAGCCCTATGCCTTCCAGACGCTGCAAAAGGGGTAGTGCAGCATATTCTTCTATAAAGGAAGGAACATCCTTGCAAAGTGCATTGTGGTATGCCGTTTTAAAATCATCCATAGCTAAAATATAGCACATTGGCGCAAAAAGTTTAACAAGGCTTTTGAAGCCCATAGCACCTGCTGTATAATGCTGATAGTACCTGCAGTATAATGCTGATAGTACCTACAGCATGTTATGGATAGTACCTGCAGCATAATGCCGATAGTACCTACAGCATGATGCTGATAGTACCTACAGCATGATAGTGATAGTCCTACAGCATTATATTTATAGTCCATGAAGGTTCTTTCCGTGGACGATGGAGATTATGATAATAGTCCATGCAGGTCGTTTTCGTGGACTATTGGCATTCTGCCAAAGGAACCATGGCGGCTATATACGTAGCACGGAAGGCTTTTTATGCCAGAAGTTCTTCCAGCTGGTCTACTAAAGACCTGAAAGTATCAAGTGCAGCCTGGACTGGTTCTGAACTTTCCATGTCTACGCCTGCAACACGCAGGGATTCAATAGGGTAACGGCTGCCGCCGCTCTTTAGGAACTTAAAATAGTCTTCACGTTCCTTGTCTCCACCTTCCGTTACGCGCTTTGCAAGGGCAAGGGCTGCAGAAATTCCTGTTGCATATTTATAAACATAGAATGCGTTGTAAAAGTGCGGAATGCGCAGGCCTTCCATGTCGCTTGATTTTTCAAAGTGCATTTCAGGACCAAAGTACTGTTCCAGAAGTTCACGGTAGATTTTCCTGATTCCGTCACAGCTTAACGGAATGCCATTTTCTACGGATTCGTGGCACTTAAGTTCAAATTCTGCAAACATAGTCTGGCGGTGCAGTGTTGCCAGAATATCATTGGCACGCATGGCGATTAAATATTTTTTCATTTCGTCATCTTTTGCATTTTTAAGAAGATACTTGAATACAAGTTCTTCGTTGAAAGTAGATGCAACTTCTGCTTCAAAAATTGTGTAATCGTAGCAGCTGAAAGGATTGTTGTGCACGCTGTACCAGGAATGCATGCTGTGTCCGCCTTCGTGTGCCATGGTATAAACGTCACGCAAAGTGTTGTCATCGTAGTTCAAAAGGATGTAAGGGTAGCCTTCGTAGCATCCGCTGGAAAAGGCACCTGAATGCTTGCCCTTGTTTTCATAGCGGTCACACCAGCCGCCTAAAAGTCCGCCGCACAAAGTGTCTGTATATTCCTTGCCTAAAACTGAAAGTGCATTGCGGCAGATTTCTACAGATTCTTCGTAAGTTACTTTTGATTTTACAGATTTTACCAATGGAACATAAACATCCCAGTGCCTTAGTTCATCAACGCCAAGAACTTTTTTTCTTAGTGTATAGAATCTGTGAAGGTCTGGAAGATTTTTATGCACTGTTTCAATTAAATTTTTATATACGCTTTCCGGAACTTTGTCTCCGTAAAGGGCACTGTCTAAAGAAGATTTGTATCCCCTGGCACGTGCAATGAAAATGTCGTTGTTTACGGAACCTGCATAAAGGGCAGCAAGTGTATTGGCGTGCTTTTCAAATACATCGTAAAACTTTGTGTATGCTTCCTGCCTTATGTTTCTGTCCTGGTTTTCAAGGAAGTTGGTCCATGTGCTGTGGGTCAATGGCATTTCCTTGCCGTCAACTTTTACTGTGCCAAAGTTCATGTCTACATCATTAAGCAGGCTGAATACATTGGAAGCAGTCTGGCTGCTTTCGCTTTGCAGTGCCATAAGCCTTTCTTCTTTTTCTGAAAGAATATGCGGTTTTGCATGGAGTGTTTTCTTTATGCTGATTTTATAATCTTTAAATTCCGGCAGTTCGCACCAGTCGTTGATTTTACCGTCGTCGATTGCAAGAAGTTCCGGCGTAAAGTAGCTGCACTGGGAAGACATTTCCGTGTATGCCATCATTACCTTGTTGTAGCGTTCCTGGTTTGCACTTTCGCTCTGGTCTGCTTCGTTCATCAGGCTTGCATAGTGGTAGACTTTTTCTACAAGAAGGCTAAGTTCGTCGTCTGCCTTTAATGCCTTTAAAAGAGTATCGCTGGAATCTGCCAGGTGTCCTTTAAATGCCATGAACTTTTTTGTAAGGTCCGGGATTTTTTTAAGGTCCTCTTCCCAGTCTTTTTCTGTTTTATAAAGTTTTGTCAGGTCCCATTTGTATTCAGATGGAACGTCTTTTCTTAATGGAATTTTTTCGTTGCTCATAAAAAGAGTATAGCAGATTTTATATTTTTTATAAATGTTTTGGCAGACTAACATGAGCATACTTTTTTAGTTTGATAATAATTGATAAAATGACTTCATGCTTATTTCTGCCACATTTTCAAAACCTGTTAAGAATATAGAAGAAAAACTTGGAAAAGATTTTATTAAAGTGCGTATCTGGAAAAATCCTTTGCCAACGGCGTCTTTTGTCAATGAATATATTTCAGAAAGCTTTACGCAGAAACAGTCTTTTACAAAAAACTTAAGTAAAGAACAGGCAGAAAAGTTTATAGAAGAAAACGCCGGCATTAATTTTAAAAACTGCATTAAGCGTACGGAAACAGAAGAAACAACATATCTGGCTAACCGCCGCGGAGAAGTTAAGATCATAGTTAAAAAGATTGCTGCCGCACCTGTATTTAAGCATAATAAAGAAAAGCAGTATATTTTAAAGGAAGGAATGCCTGTTCCTTTTTTAATTGAACTTGGGGTTCAGTCTAAAGATGGCAAAATAATTTCTGCACGCTACGACAAGTTCCGCCAGATAAACCGCTTTCTGGAATTCATTGATGATATTTTGGAAAGCGTGCAGAAACTTTCCTGCGGCACAGGAAGTTTTACAGAAGAACGCCCTTTGCGCATGGTGGACTTTGGTTCCGGCAAATCTTATTTAACTTTTGCCGCTTATTACTTTCTTACTGAAATTAAAAAAATACCCTGTGAAGTCTTTGGCCTTGATTTAAAGAAAGACGTAATAGAAAACTGTTCACTACTTGCACAGAAGTTCGGCTACAAAAACCTGCACTTTGCCGTAGGAGACATTGCAAAGTATTCTGGCAAAACGTCTCCGGATATTATCGTAACTTTGCACGCCTGCGACACTGCAACGGACTATGCCTTAAAGTATGCCGTTGAACACAACACAAAGGCAATCCTTTCCGTGCCGTGCTGCCAGCATGAAATAAACAGCCAGCTTTCAAAAAACATTGTTGAAGAAAAAAGCCCACTTGCTCTTTTTATGAAGCACGGCATTTTGCGGGAACGTTTTGCTGCCCTTGCCACCGATGCCATCCGTGCAGAACTTTTAGAAGAACACGGATATGCAGTTCAGCTCATGGAATTTATAGACATGGAAGGCACGCCAAAAAAACTTTTAATCCGCGCTGTAAAAAAACAAAGTTCACCGGAATACAAATCCACAGCAAAAGATTCATTCCTAGGTGAACTAAAAGTAAAACAGACATTAAATGATATTATCTAAACGGCCGAATTTATAAAACATATTTTTCCAAAAAATCCGCAATGCCGTTATTGTTGTTGTCTTTTTCCGTAACATAATCTGCAACGCCTTTAATGTAGTCAAGGCCGTTGCACATGCACACGCCTGCACCGCACATTTTTATCATGCTTTCGTCGTTCATGCTGTCTCCGAATGCCATGGTCTGTTCCATAGGAATACCTAAGTTGCCTGCAAGGAATTCAATTGCCTGACCCTTGCCGCATTCAGGCGGAAGAATTTCCAGAAAGAAAGGCTTGCTTGTAAAGATTTCGGCACGGCTGCCAAGTTCTTTTTTAAGCTTATCCTGAAGCACTACAAGTTTTTCAGGTTCACCAGGAATAAGCATTTTAGGAAACTTTCCGTCTTTTAAAAACTGTTCATAGTCTTCTATAACTTTGCCTTTAACGTGGCACATGTCTACGTCAAGGCGTGTCCACTTTGTTTCTTCTGCATAGAAAATTACATCAGGCGAATAGACTTCTGTTCGTAGGCCCATTTTTTCTGCTTCTGCATTTGCATGTAGAAGAACATCTGCTTCTACGCTTTTTAAATAAATCTGCTTTCTCTGGTGCATGTCAAAAACACTGCATCCATTGATGGCAATTATAAAGCGTCCTGTTTCCTTGCCTGCGATTTCAAGGCGGCGTACAAATGGAAGAATCCCGTCTTCTGCACGGCCGGAGCACAGCACAATGTAAATTCCTTTTTCTGCTGCCTTGCGCAATGCCGCAACAGTTTTGTCATCTATTGCCCTCTGGTCGTTTAGCAAAGTGTCGTCTAAATCAAGGGCAATGAGTTTTATATTCAATTTTTTTTCTGGTGATTTATTCATAAGGGTATTTATATCAGATGCAGGCGTAATTGGCAATTATTGAGAAGTTAAACTTTTTTTGCTAGAATGCTGTCTATGGTTAAAAAAATAGACATATTCGATTCAACACTTAGAGATGGTTCCCAGGGGGAAGGCATTAGCTTTTCTGTTCAGGATAAGATTCACATTGTAGAAGCCCTTGATGAACTTGGTGTTAACTATATTGAAGCCGGCAATCCTGGTTCAAACCCAAAGGATATGGAATTTTTTCAGAAGGCAAAGGAACTTAAATTAAAGACGGCACGCCTTGTTGCTTTTGGTTCAACAAGAAGAAAAGATATTTCATGTTCTGAAGATGCAAACCTTACAAGCCTTCTTTCTGCAGAAACTGAAGATGTGTGCATTTTCGGAAAGACATGGGATTTTCAGGTTACGGATATTCTTCATGCAACTTTAGAAGAAAACCTGGAAATGATCCGCGACACATGTGCATATTTAAAAGGCAAGGGCCGCAATGTAATTTTTGATGCAGAACATTTTTTTACAGGCTTTGCTGCAAACAGGGAATATGCCCTTGCTTCACTTAATGCTGCCGTAGAAGGCGGTGCTTCCGTTCTTTGCCTTTGCGAAACTAAGGGCGGTGCCATGCTTGAAGAATGTTCCGTTGCTGTTAAGTCTGCTGTTGAAAAATTCGGAAACAAGGTTAAGATTGGCATCCACACTCATAATGATTCAGGTCTTGCAGTTGCCAATTCCCTTGTTGCAGTTCAGTCCGGTGCAACTCATGTTCAGGGTGTTCTTCTTGGTTTTGGCGAACGCACGGGCAATGCAAATCTTTCTACTATAATTGCTAACCTTCAGATTAAAATGGGCTATGAATGTATTCCGCAGGAAAATATAGAAAAGCTTACGCCTGTTTGCCGCCGCGTTGCAGAAATTGTAAATATTCCCCTGGAAGCAGGAATGCCTTACGTTGGTCAGAATGCTTTTGCACATAAGGCGGGAATGCACATTGATGCAGTTTTAAAAAATCCTTTTGCCTACGAACATATTACACCGGAAACCGTCGGCAATGAACGCGTGTTCCTTATGAGCGAAGTTGCTGGCAGAAGCATGATTATAGAAAAAATCAAGAAGTTTGATTCTTCCGTTAAAAAGTCTGATCCTGTTGTTGCAGAAATCATTGCAAAAGTTAAGCAGCTTGAACATGAAGGCTATCAGTTTGAAGGTGCAGACGGCAGTTTTGAACTTCTTGTGCGCAAGTTAATCGGCAAGTATCAGCCTTTCTTTAATCTGCACTATTACAAGGTAAGCGGCGAAAAACCTCTTGTAGAAGAAGGCATCTATTCTTTTGCCCACCTTAAAATTGACGTTGAAGGAAATACACGCATTGCAGCCGGTGAAGGCAAGGGTCAGATTAATGCCCTTGACGTTGCCTTGCGCAAGGCTCTTGAACCATTTTATCCTGCAGTAAATAACATTCACCTTACGGACTATAAGGTTCGTGTCCTTGACGGAAAAAGTGCAACGGCAAGCCGCGTCCGAGTTTTGATTGAATCAACTGACGGAACAGACAGCTGGACAACAGTTGGCGTAAGCTGCGACCTTGTTGAAGCATCATGGTTTGCACTGGTTGATTCCTTTGAATATAAACTTATCAAGGACCTGGAAAAAAGATTCAATAAGATGATATAAGTGCTTTTTTTATAATCAATGAATATATTTTAAGCCATGGATGGCGCACTGGAAGTTAATCTATGTAAGCCCTGAGAGTTTTGCGAAGCAAAACTCGGGGTAAAAAATTGGCAGGATGGCAATTTTTTACACTTGCATTTTTTCTAATCCTTTAATATTATTAAAGAAACTTAAGTATATATAAAACCGCTTTAGTATATATAAAATGCGGTTGTTTAGGAGAATACAATGGAAAAGAAAATTGCACTTATTCCTGGTGACGGAATCGGTCCTGATGTTGTTGCAGAAGCTGTAAAAGTTTTAGACAAGGTTGCAGAAAAGTTTGGCCACAAGTGGTCTTACGACACAGTTACGGCAGGCGGCTGTTCAATTGACAAATACGGCAAGCCTCTTATTCAGGAAGAACTTGACAAGTGCCTTAAAAACGATGCTGTTCTTCTTGGTGCTGTAGGCGGTCCAAAGTGGGATAACCTTGCATCAGAACTTCGTCCTGAAAAAGCACTTCTTGGCCTCCGCGGCGGAATGAAGGTTTTTGCTAACCTCAGGCCTGCAGTAATGTTCAGGCAGCTTAAAGATGCCTGCCCGTTAAAGGATGAAATCGTAGGTGACGGCCTTAACATCCTTATTGTCCGCGAGCTTATTTCCGGCATTTACTTTGGAGACCGCGGAACAGCAGCAGACGGAAAAAGCGCATGGGATACAGAAAAATACACATGGTCAGAAATTGAACGCATTGTTCGCATGGGTTTTGAATTTGCACAGAAAAGACAGAAGAGACTCTGCGTTGTAGACAAGGCAAACATCCTTAATTCTTCACAGCTCTGGCGCAAAGTTACAGAATCTGTAAAGGGCGACTATCCTGATGTAACACTTTCTTACCTTTACATTGATAACGCTTCTATGCAGATGGTTCGCAATCCGCGCCAGTTTGACGTTATTGCAACTTCAAACATGTTTGGCGACATTCTTTCTGATGAAGCATCACAGATTACAGGTTCAATCGGTATGCTTGCTTCTGCTTCCCTTGGAGAAAGCGGTCCTGGACTTTATGAACCAATCCACGGTTCTGCACCGGATATTGCAGGCCAGGATCTTGCAAACCCTCTTGCAACAATCCTTTCTGCTGCAATGCTTTTGCGCTATTCATTCGGTCTTGAAAAAGAAGCAAAGGCAATTGAAGCTGCTGTAGAAAAAGTTCTTGACGAAGGTTACCGCACAGGCGACATTGCAGGCAGCGAACGTGATGCAGTAAAGGCAGCAGGCAAACTTGTAGGCACAAAAGCAATGGGCCAGCTTGTTGTTGAACGCATATAATTTTAATATAAAAATAAAAACATTTTATAAAGGCTGTTTGAGTTGTTTTTATCGGCAATGCAGACAGCCTTTTTTTTATTTAAAACTTGCTTTTTGGGCAAAGTGTTTTATACTTGATGTAAGATAGCAGAAACTGGCGAACATAAAGAAAATAATGAAAATCAGGAAAACTCAAAGGAATACAGGAATCTGGCAAACAGTCAGATTTCACTTGGCGATGAATTAATCGGTGTTTCCGGAGACCAGTATAAGCGTGCCATTGTTTCTGACGCCATCTTAGTTTTTGAATTCAACCTTACAAAAAACCTTTTGCTTGGAAACCCATTGCAGCGCTTTGGAGAGCGTGTAGTGCGTTTAAGGCATGCTTTTGATCTACCTAAAGACTGCACTTACAGCAAGTTTCTGGAAGCGGTTACCTGGGATTTGGCAGATTCAGAAAAAGAAAAGTTCATGGCAAACATGGATGCAGCTTACCTGATGGACGCTTTTATAACCGGTAAGTATGAACTTTGGTTTGATATAAACAAGCCTAACTTTGAAGGCGAATCTTTCTGGACGCGCAATACAGTTATCCTTACACAGGAAAAGGAAACCGGGGACATTTTAGGCCTTGCCGTTGTAAAAAACATTACCACAAGCTACAAGCGGGAAGAAGAAAAAGTCTACCAGCTGGAAATTATCAACGCCCTTTCCATAGATTATACCAATGTCTTTATGGTCAATCTTATGACAAGCCGCATAAGGATTGTTCGCATGAACGATGTAGCCGGTTCTTTTTACAATGACGAACTTGGCGAACAGTTCTATGATGATGCCCTGGAATTCTATATCGATGTTTCTGTCTATGCAGACGACAGGGACATGATGAGGATGGCATTTTCCCGTGACAACATTCTGCGCCAGCTTATAAAGCGTGAAACTTTCTATGTAAACTTCCGTTCCAATATCAACAACAACATTCAGTATATGAAGCTGAAGGTTGTGCGCATTGGAGACATAAAGGAAACGGGAAACTTTCTTCTTGCCTTCATGAATGTTGATGATGAAATTGAACACGAAATGAAGCAGAAAAAGCTTTTGCAGGAAACCCTTTCCATGGCAGAAAGTGCAAGCCGTGCCAAGACCATGTTCCTTTCAAATATGTCTCACGACATCCGCACGCCGATGAATGCCATTATCGGTTTTACAACCCTTGCATTGAATCACATTAACGATGCCGTAATGACAAAAACTTATCTTGAAAAGATTAAGTCTTCAAGCAATCATCTTCTTTCTTTAATAAATGATGTTCTTGATATGTCCCGCATAGAAAGCGGCAAAATGAAAATCAACAGAACGGTTAATTCGATGGAAAACATAATTGCCGAAGTTGATACCGTCATGCAGCCGCAGATACAGATGAGGCATATTGAATACAGCCTTATTAAGCGCGGAAATTTAAGCAGGCCTGTAATGGTGGACGGCTTAAGGCTGAATCAGATTCTTATAAACCTTGTGGGCAATGCAGTAAAATATACGCCTGAATATGGCAAGGTGCAGTTTATGATAACTGAAATGCCTGCCATTTCTGATGACTTGTCTTCCTATCAGTTCAGGATAAAGGATAACGGAATAGGAATGTCCAAAAAGTTTCTGGAAAAGCTGTTCCTGCCCTTTGAACGTGATGAAAATAAATCCATAGAAAAGATTCAGGGAACCGGGCTTGGACTTGCCGTTACAAAAAGCCTTGTAGACATAATGGACGGTTCTATCTTTGTAAAATCAGAAGAAGGCAAGGGCAGTGAATTCCTTGTATGCTTTGATTTTGACAATGCAAAGCCAAACGATATTCATGTAGAAACAAAAAAACAGAATGTTTACGAAACTGATGTAATAGAAAGCTTTAAAAACGTGCGCCTTCTTCTTGTTGAAGACAATGAATTTAACAGGGAAATTGCAGAAGAACTTCTGAAATCAGTCGGCTTTATTATTGACTGTGCAGAAGACGGAAAGCAGGCTGTTCAGATGGTAAATGATTCCCCTGCGGACTTTTACAAGGTCATTCTTATGGATGTAATGATGCCTGTTATGAACGGGTATGAAGCAACAAAGAAAATACGTTCCTTAAAGGACAGTGGCAAAGCAAACATTCCGATTATTGCCATGACGGCCAATGCCTTTGAAGAAGATAAAAACCAGGCACTGGAATGTGGCATGGATAAGTTTATTTCTAAGCCTTTTGACATTAACGATCTTTTAACCAAGCTTAAGGAAATGCTTGATATGAAAGTTCATACACCAAGAAAATAAAACCTGGCTTTTAGTTGCCTTGTTTTTCTGCCTGCAGCATTCTGGCATAATCTTCCATGGGTATAGGCTTACTGTAATAAAAGCCCTGTATTACATCGCAGCCTGCCTTTCTTAAGAATTCTACCTGTTCCTTTTTTTCTGCACCTTCTGCAATGCAGCAGAAACCCCTCATTTTAGATAGCCAGATTATTTCCTTTAACAGAATGCATTCCTTTGATTTTTCGTCGGATGTTAAAATTGAATCTACAAAGCATTTGTCTACTTTTAAAGTATCCATTGGCATGTCTTTTAAAAGGCTTAAGGAAGAATAGCCTGTTCCAAAGTCGTCCATGGAAATGGAAAAGCCCAGATTCCTTAAATCTGAAAGCAGCTGAAGCATGGAATCCCTGTCTGAGTAGGCAGCAGTTTCCGTAAGTTCAAATTCAATCATGTTGTGGGGAATCTCGTAAAAGTCTACGGTGGCAAGAATCTGTTCCTTTAAGTGCTTGTTTTCCATTCTTCTTCTGGAAAGGTTTACGGAAACGGGGTGCAGGGGCTGTCCCTGCTTTTTAAGGTAAGCAAGAAAAAAGCAGACCTTTTTAAGCACTATCTGATCAACTTTGCCTATTACGTCATTGGATTCAAATACGCCGATAAATTCAGCAGGAGACATAAGTTTTTTATGCTTGTAGTTCCAGCGGACCAGTGCTTCTGCACCGGTTATTTTTTCCGTGTGAATGTCGTATTTAGGCTGCAGGTAAACTAAAAATTCATCATTTGCTATGGCTTCATCAAGGTAAGAAAGATATTTCTTTTCCTGAATGATTCTTTCATACATCTGTGACGTAAAGAATGTAATTTCCGTGCAGTAATTTTTCTTACCCTGACGCTGTGCAAGTTTAGCAAGATCTGCAACTGTGTCTGACTTTTTTATTGCATCTTCAGCAGTTACAATACCGCAGCGGTAATAAAGCTTATAGTTCTTGTTGCCTGGCAGGTATGCAATGCCGTCAAAAAACTTTTCAAGCTTCTGCCTTAAAGTTTCGTTGTCCATGGATTTTACCATCATGGCAAAGTTGTCATTGTCACAGCGGCAGCCTGCTATGGTCCAGTCCTGATTTTCTATGTGCTGGCATACCATTTTAAGAACACTGTTTCCTGTTGAATGACCAAAAATGTCATTTATCATTTTAAAATCTTTTATGTCAAAATGAACAAAACAGTATTTATAGTCTTTAAAATGCCTTGAATCCAGAATATGCCACATGTGGTTCCAGTTATAATATCCGGTAACGGCATCGTGGTAGAGCATATGATAAATTTCTTCCTTTGAAAGATTGCCTATAGAACAGCCTCTGTCCCAGTGAGAATCGTCATATACTTCCTGATTATTCAAGTCATCCTCCAATCAGCACATCTACCACATCCTTCTTTTTAAATTATACACCCTGAATTTCATTAAAGCAAATTCAGATAAAAGTTAAATTTCTTTGTTGCGCAAAGTTTCATAATCCGATATGGAAAATCATTTTTCTTCTGTCCTTAAGACAATGGAAGAAAGATCTGCATTTTCTGTTTCCTTTGTAATGTCTGCTTCTTTGTTGAACCTTAAGTAATATAGGCTGCAGGATATTTTTTCCGGACCTATGTTAAGCATCTGGCCTAGTGCCATTCTGTAGCATGCCAGCTGGTTAATGTAGATTTCAGGCTTCAGTTCCTGGTTGGTTTTATAATCTACAATTGTGTAAGTTCCGTCAGGGTTTTCAAATACCAGGTCTATGGAACCTTTTATTATTCTGTAAGTTCCGTCTTTAAGTGTAAGCCTGCTCCTGAAGTTGTATTCTGCCTTGTGCCAGACAGATGCAAGTGCCTTTTTACCTATGTCAGATTCTGCAAATTTATCTGCCATCATCTGACAGATGTTTTTAATTTCTTCCAGTGCTTCTGTCTTGTTTTCAAGGCCTACTGTATCACGGTTAGAAATTACCGGTTCTGTTCCGTTGATTTTAGCCTCCAGATAAGCATGGGCAATGGTTCCGAAATTTGCATGGCTGAAAGCAGGCTCTTTTTCTTTTGCGTCTTTGTCTTTTGCATCCGTGCCGGCAGATTTTGGTTTTGTTGAATCAATTATTTTATTTATCCTGTCGTATTCTGCACAGGCGTTTGCTGCATTTTGTGCAGGCAGTTTTTTAGTACCATGTTCTTCTTCGTCTTCTTCGTGAAGCTGGCTTGGCTTTGCGTAAATCTGCTTAGGGTTTTCCTTTACAATGGGTTTTATCTTGCTGTAGTTTTCTTCCTTGTCTATTTTTTCTAAGAGCTGAATCTTAGCACTGGCGGCATTTATTGTTTTAGTGCCTTTGCTAAGTTCATCAGAAAGGATAAAGGTTCTTGAAAAAGGACCTGATACTTGTGCATAATCCCTTCCTGCAAAGTAATAATTGTATACAGGTTCAAGTATTGCAAAAATACTGTCCGGAATGTTAGGACCGCCCGGAACATAATTCATGCAGTTTTTGTTTGCCTTGTATTTGCCGCTGGTAATGAAAATATGTTCCTCTGCACGGGTAAGGGCAACATAAGTTAAGCGCCTTAGTTCTGCACCTTTCTGTGCACGGTTTTCCTGGTGGGCTTCTTCGTAAAAAGGATTCTTTCCGGCAATTTCTGCACAGCCCGGAGTGTTGATCGTGATTCCGTATTTTTTGCTTGTGTAGGTTGCCTTGGAGTTGCTTTCGTTCTTGCCCTTTTTGTTTGTGCCTATTACAAAAACAACGGGATATTCCAGCCCTTTGCTTTTATGAATGGAAAGAATATGAACGCCGCCAGCCTGTTCTAAAGGAATGTCCATGTCGTCAAGTTTTTCTGACTGGTCCCTGTATGTGCGCACGCTGTCTACAAAAGCACCAAGCGTCATTTTGTTTTCTTCTGACTTGCGTGCAAGTTCAAAAATCAAATCGTAAAGCTTGCCATACATGGTAACGGTTTTGTTCCACATGGTTTCGTAGCGGTAGCCTGTTGAATACCAGAGTTTAGTTACGGTTTTTGTAAGTGGTTCTGTTCTGGCACTTTCGTTAAGTTCATTAAAAAATGCCTTTGCATGATTAAATCTTTTCAGTGCCTGTTCCGGAAGAATTGCAGAAACATCCTGACTGAATGGCATCTGATTTCTTTCTTTTGTAAATATGATTTCGTTTGCCTGTTCAAAAGAAAGGTTTACCCATGGGGAACGCAACACCTGTGCATATGCTGCAGTGTCGTCAGGGTATGCGCAAAGCCTTAGCATTGAAAAAATATCATTTACAGGACCGTCTGCAAAAAATCCCGTTACAACTTCTGTGTTGTATGGAATGCCGTTTTTAAGGAAAGTCCTTTCGTATAAAGGCTGCGGCCCATAGGAACGCATAAGGATGGCAATGTCGCTGTAGTCGTAAACCTTGCCGTTTAAGCCTTTAGAAGTAATTTCATTTATTTTGTCAGCAACCCACTGTGCTTCTGCATTTTCTGTTGTAAGGCTGCCTGATGTAACTTCCTGTTCCTTGTCAAAAAGTGCAAAGTGAATATGCGGTGCAAAAATCTTTTGCGTGTTTTCCTTTACATCTGCTTCTTCCTGTTTTTTTGCCGGGAGAAGAACTTCCTTGTAAACTGCTTCATACTTTGGAATTTCATTTTCGTATTCTGTATGGTCGTTATAAAAGGCAGACGGATTTTCTTTTGGCAATAAAGATTCTTCTGTTTTTTCTTCTGTCTTCTTTTTTGACTTCTTTTTTGTCTGTTCTTCTGCCTGTTCTTCCGGCTTGCTTTCTTTTTTCTCTATATCTGCAGCAGGAAGGGGATATTCAAAACCGCCGAAAATTGTATTAAAGCTTTTTATCAGTGCAGATTCTGAACGGTAATTTGTAGTCATGTTAAGGTTGCCTTCCTTAAAGTCTTCTGAAAGGCTGTTGAATACGGAAACATCAGCACCGCGGAAAAGATAGATGCTCTGCTTTTCGTCTCCTACAAAGAACAGTTTTTCTTTTTCCAGTTCTTCTACCTTTGGAACGCCCGGTTCTTTTCTTGAAAGTTTTTCGGCAAGCATAAAGAGCATGTCCCTCTGGTCTTTGTTGTTGTCCTGAAATTCATCAATCATGATGAACTTGTATTTTTCTTTTTCTATCTTGCGTATTTCAGGAAAGTCTCTCAGAATGCACTTTGCCATATTGGAAATGTCTTTAAAAGAAAGAATGCCGGAAGACCTTTTGTAGCCGTTTACCTTGTCCTGAAATTCCTTTAAAAGGGGAATAAGGCTTTTTGTATACCTGTAGCCGTAAATAAAGGTAAAGATATTGCAAAGCTGGGGGAAAAGTTCCTTTTGCAAAGGAACAGTAAAAACCTTTAAATCTACAATTCCCTTACCTGACGGACATTTCAGTGTTGCAACTGTTTTTACGGCAAGAATATAGTTTTTAATATCTTCTATATTGCAGGATTCAACATCTTCTGCCCTTACTTCAACAGGCTCAGGAATTTCAAAGTCAGATTCCGGACCAAAAACAGCATTGTATGCTTCATAAGATTTTGAAGTTCTGTTTACATTACCCCCAAGTGCAAGAAAGCCTTTCTGTATTTCTGCAATTTTGCCGTCTGTTTCTTTTATGCAATTATTCCAGCGTGCAACGATTTCCTGTACCTGTTTATGAAACATAGCGTCAAAATCAATAGGCTCTGCAACAGTTGAATTGGCAAGGACAGGGTCTACAAAAAGTTCCTTTGCAACGTCATCAAAACTTCCAACGGTAACAAGGGCTTTAATTGCTTCGTTGTTTCTGTGTTCAAGAATATAGGGCAGTGCCATGGCATAAACAGATTTTTTAAGTTCTTCATCATTCTGCGTAAAGTCCGGGCTTACACCATAGTAGTGGCATCCCATTTTGGCAACGCCGTTGCAGTAGCTGTCTATGGTTTTTATGTTTGCCTTGTAAAAGTCAGCAGCCTTTGCAGGATTATGTTTCTTTAATACTTTGTAAATCCTTGCAGACATTTCAACCGTTGCTTTTTTTGTAAAGGTCAGTGTTAAAATCTGGTCTACGCCTGCCTTTGTTTTCGGGTCAAGAACTAAAGTAGAAAAGCGTTCTGCAAGGACAGTTGTCTTGCCGCTGCCGGCACCTGCACTTACAACAGAGTTTTTTATTGCATTGATTGCGTCTTTCTGGTATTTGTCAAAAGTTTTTTCGCCCATAGTTTTTCCTTACTGTTTAATCCTTTAGTCCTTATGGCTGATGTTGAATACACGGCGGCAAAAAGCCCTGAACGTGCATTTGTTGCAGATGTCAAAATCCTGATCCTGTTCATTTACAGAAAAATCAAGATTCTGCAGGCGTTCATAGAATTCTTCTTTCTTCTGATGGAAGATTTTCATTGTAGGTTCAAAAGTTTCTCTTGTGTAAACTTCTTTTTGTGTTCTTGAATGTATTGCCTTATAAATGGCAAAAACCTTTTCACCGACTACAGGAACAAGTTCATTGTCTTTTAAAGAAAAGAATGCACAGTTTTCTGCCTTTATGCCCTTGTCTTTTTCTAGCAGGTAAAGGTAGGCAGGCATCTGAAAGTCCGGAACATTGCACGAGTCTTCGTCTTTTTCATTGTCATCATTATTATCTTCATCATCATCGTCATCACTGGTTTTAATACGGACAGTTCCGTCGTCGTAAAGTAAATCCGGTGTTTTTGACTTTTTGTAGTCAATGATGAATGTTTCATAGTCATTTGAAAGCACAAGATCAACGTCTCCTACAAAAACATAGTTTTCTTCCTGATGCGTAAGCCTTTCTTCCGTATAAAGAATGGTAAAACCTTCAAACTGTCTGGAAAAAGCTTCTATGGTTTTAGTCATGTCTGCAAGAAGCCGCTCTTTTGTCGTGTTAATCAGTTCCGTTGCAATAAAGCTGTTTCCTTTGTCTTTGCCTGTATATTCTGAACCGCTCTTTCTTGTTTCTGCTTCTATTGCCTTGTCTACGGCATCTTTAAGGATTTGTGCATACTGTGGCTCTAGGCCTTTTTCTGTTGTGTGGATGCTAAGCTTCTGAGCTTTAAGGCCGCTGAAATAAAGCTCCAGGATTTTGTGGTTTAACCTGCCTTCTGCAAAGTCGTCTATTAAGGTGGCTTCGTTTACAGGTTCGTCCAGGCCTGCAAGATAGTTTTCTACCCATTTACGCGGACAGCTGTAAAACTTTTTAAGGCCTGATGCTGATATCCTTATCTTTTCTTTATGTTCATAGTCCTTAAACTTTTCCTTTATCCTGTCTTTAATGACGGAAGTGTTTACGGCGTTTTCCTTTGCATTATCAGAATCTGACACGTCAGAATAATTCTGGCATTCCTTCCAGAAGTTAAAGCCTTCTATGGCAGTGTCTGCCAGTTCTTGCGGCTGTGCTTCTGAATTTGCAGCACTGTCTTTAAGCCATGCCCTTTCCTTGTCGTAAAAACTTAAGGCCTGTTCACCGTTCTTGACTTCTTTTTCGTTAAGATAGCTGCATGCCTGAGCATAGCCTGTAAAGGTTTTTGCACTTGCAGTCCAGATGTTTATGCCAGAAAAAGAATTCATGTTGTATAGCATGATAAAATGCTCCGTAACATTTGGATCTTCCCTGTCCTTAAATAGGTGCTTTCTTTTGTCTTCACGTAAAAAGGAAAGTGGTTTATAGACAATGCTTAGGGAACTCTGGCTTGCATCTACGATTATGTGGCAGGCAAAAGGAGCGCAGGCACCGGTTTTATAAGGAAGAATGCGCACGCCCAGGTTGTCTGTCTGTTCAAGGTATTTTACGGTTGTAAGATACTGGGTATAAAAATTATAGGCAGACGGAAGTTTATATTGCGGATATTCATTTTCTATGTCTATAAGGCCTGCAAGTTCGCTTATGCAGCGGCTTATTATTTTGTCTGCAGAGGGCGCACACTGTTCCATGTCAAAGGCAAATTCCCTGAACTTAAAGTATTCTTCCCTTATGTCACTGAAAGTCTTTGCATCTGTTAATGCTGTTAATCGCTTTTTAAGGCTTTTATAGAATCCGCTGGCACGTTCTTCCTTATTTGTTGTTTTAAAGGATTCTTCCCATACATCAACTTCCTTTCCGTCACAGGTATAGGAGCAGATGCAGTTGTTTTCCTTGCCGAATTCAATAAGCTGGTTTATGGACTCCTTGTCTTTCCACGGCAGTTCCAGGTTAAGCAGAAGGTCACGCACGCTGTCAAAGGCAAAGCGGCTGTTTACGCATTCCGCAATCTGTGCAAAAAAGTTTCCTTCACCCGTAGCATTTAAAGGGCGTGCAAACCTTATGACGCATGGAATCCTGAAAAGTTCAAGTTCCCTTTCTATGTAGCGGCCGTAGCTTTCTATGTCAGGCACGCTTATGGCAATCTGGTCCCACGGAATGTTTTTTTCTTCGTTAAGCTTTCTTAAAGTCATTGCCAGGTTTTTAAGTTCTGTTCTGGAATTGGAATAAAAGCTCACCTCTGGCAGCCTGTCTGTTTCTTCTATAGAAGGCAGCATTTCTTCTGGCATGGAAACTATGGTAACGTCTTTTGTGGTTTCAAGTATTTCTTTATATTCTGCATAGTCGGTTAATATTTCAGGGAAGAAAACAAAGTAATGGCTGCCGTCAGACTTAAACGGCGGTGTTTCCCATGCAGGGTCAAAAAAACTGTTTTCGTTAAGGAAGTTTAAATAGCGGCTGTATATTTCAAGGTAGTCTTTGTCTTCTGCATCGGGTTCCGTTCCGCTATGGTCAAAATGTTTTTTCCATAAGCAAAGGCTAGGCAAAAGGGAAGTAATCCAGTTTGCAAAACCTGCGGCTTCCTGTGCAAAGTCCTGCCCGATTATCTTTGTTAAAAACTTTTCTGTTTTATTATGTTCAAGGAGGAGTGTAGAAAAAACAGACCTCATAACTGAAGGCACTGCTTTTTTGTCTTTCTGCTTAGACTTTATGGAAGTGTTCTTAAAATCGTCCCATGCTATAAAACGTTCCATTGCAACGGCACTTACGCCGCAGGTTAAGGTTGCCCTGTCTGCCCAAAGGTCTGCTGCCATCTGTGTTGGAAAAACAAAACGGTTGTCCAGTTTTTTTATGTTTGCCTTTAATGTTTCTTCTATAATATTTGCCATATGAACATTATAGGACACTTTCTGCTGTTTGGCCAAAGAAAAATGTAAAATACCGGTTGTTTTATAAGTTGTCATTCCGAAATAATCAAGGCCATTAAAGATGGCCGTTAGTTTAACTTTTTGATTCCTTCTGCTATAATTCAGGCCATTATGAGAACATTTCCAATGACAATAGAACAGCTCAACAAGCTGACAGAAACATTCCCGACACCTTTCATCCTTTATGATGAAAAGGCAATCCGCGACAACATGAAGAAGTTCAACAAGGCTTTTTCCATGTTCCCTAAGTTCCGCGAACACTATGCAGTAAAGGCAGGGCCAAACCCGTACCTTTTGAAAATCCTTGCAGAAGAAGGATGCGGTGCAGACTGTTCTTCCATGCCGGAACTTATGCTTTCAGAACTAAGCGGCATTAAAGGAGACCACGTAATCTTTACTTCCAACGAAACTCCTGCAGAAGAATATGAACTTGCATATAAGCAGGGCAACGTAATCAACCTGGACGACTTTACCCACATTGAATTTTTAAAGAAGGTATTGGGCAAGCTGCCTGAAACAATCTGCTTCCGCTACAACCCGGGCAACGAAAAGACAGGCTGCAATTCCATCATCGGCAAGCCGGAAGAAGCAAAATACGGCCTTACACGTCCGCAGATCTTGGAAGCATATAAAATCTGCAAGGCAGAAGGCGTAAAGCATTTTGGCCTGCATACAATGGTTGCATCAAACGAGCTTAACCCGGACTTCTTTATTGACACTGCAAAGCTTTTGTTTGAACTTGCAGCAGAAATAAAGGAAAAGTGCGGCGTTCAGATTGAATTCGTAGACTTAGGCGGCGGTATCGGCATTCCTTATAAGCCGGGAGACAAAGCCGTAGACCTGGACTATGTTGCCAGGGGTATCCGTGCAGAATATGACAGGGTAATTGTTCCTGCAGGCCTTGACCCGCTGGCCATTTACTGGGAATGCGGCAGGCCGATTACAGGACCTTACGGCTACCTTGTTACAAATGCAATCCACGAAAAGCATATTTACAGGGAATACATTGCCTTAAACAGCTGCATGGCAGACTTTATGCGCCCTGGCGTTTACGGCAGCTATCATGAAATAAGCGTTCTTGGCAAGGAAAACCAGCCGTGCGACCACGTTTACGATATTGTAGGTTCCCTTTGCGAAAACTCTGATAAGTTTGCAATCCAGCGTTCACTGCCAAAGATTGACCTGGGAGACTACGTTATCCTTCATGATGCAGGTGCCCACGGAAGAGCCATGGGATTCAACTACAACGGCAAGCTGCGCTGCGGAGAAGTGCTTCTGAGAGCGGACGGAACAACAAAAGTCATACGCCGCAAGGAAACCATTGACGACCTGTTTGCAACATTAGACTTAGACGGCGTAAAAGATTTTAAGTAAAAAATAAAAAAAACTTGTATTGCGCTTTATAAAAGCGATTTATAATAATGTCATCCGGAACGTATCCGGGTGACATTTTTTTTACCTAGCGGAGTTTATATGAAAAAGAAAATATCTGTTCTGTTTGTTTTTGCATCCTGTGCCTTATTGTCTGCCTGCAAAGAAAAAGACACCCTGCCAGACTATGTAAGGCAAAATATGTCTTTAGTGTGGTCAGAAGAATTTGACTATCAGGGCAGGCCTGATGAAGGCAAGTGGGCATATTCCATGGGCAACCTTAACGGCTGGGGTAACGGGGAAATACAGAAATACACGGATAAAAAAGAAAACGTAAACGTGCATAAGGGAATATGTTCCATAACGGCACTGAGGGAAGGAAAGTCCAATATGTGGACAAGTGCCCGCATAAAGACGGAACACAAGGCTTCATGGCAGGGCGGCTATATAGAAGTGCGTGCCAGGCTGCCGCAGGGCGTTGGCACATGGCCTGCAATATGGATGATGCCTGAAGCCAACCGCCACGGTCAGTGGCCGCGTTCCGGTGAAATAGACATTATGGAACACGTTGGCTTTGATAAGGACAGGGTGCATGCCAGCATACACACAAAAGCCTTTAACCATAAAATAGGCACTCAGAAAACCTACAGCGATGTAATAAAGGGTGCTACAAAAAACTTTCATACCTACGGCCTTTACTGGACGGAAGACCTGATCCGCTGGGTTTACGACGGGCAGGCCTTTTACGAAGTAGAAAACCCTAAGCAGACATGGGCAGAATGGCCTTTTGACCATCCTTTTTATTTAATACTGAATGTTGCCATGGGCGGCACGTGGGGTGGCCAGAAAGGAATAGACAAAAAGCTTACCAAAGCCACCATGGACGTAGACTACGTAAGGGTGTATCAGTAGCAAAAAGGACAGCCCGCAATGGACTGTCAAAAAGAAACGTAATTTAAGAAAAATGCAAAGCCTAGCTGTTCTTAACTTCCTTAGAAAGTTCTTCTACTTTTTCTATAGACAAGTCAAGGCAGCTGGCAATCTGCTCTTAAGCCGTTGTCAAATTCATTTCGGCAAGTTGGCGCACTTTTTCTATAGGGATTTTAATAAAATTTGCAATCTGTTCTACAGTCATACCGTTTTTAATAAACTTTTGAATAAGTTCAGCATTGCCGGCTTCTTTGCCTTCGTCATAGCGGTTTCTGTCATATTCTTCCTGATTGAATTCTGTAAGACTCATATTTAAAACCTCCAACTTCTGATTCTTGAAAAAGCCATTCAACATATTGTTCTTAATGGCATATTCCATTGCTTCATCAACGGCTTCTTCTTTGCTTAAGCCTTGTTTTATATTTGCCTTTATACGTTCAATATAAGTTGCATAATCATTTAACGGCTTGCACTTTGAAAGCAGGCTTTGGTTATGCCCTTTGTTGATATTTACCAGCGTTGCAGTCCATTCAAATTCGCCGTCGTTCTTTAGGACTTCAAAAGCATCGGACAGTTTTAGTTTTTCAACATCAGCAGTTTGCCTTGAACCGTTATATATAACTATAAACTGAGGCGTTGGAATTTTCAACAAGGTTGAAGAATAAATGTCCCGCTTTTGCTTTGATATGTGCTGCTGATACAATTGTGCAAAATACATTAGACCACGGAGCGGCATATTGGGGTTCCAGGTCGATTGCTGCTCGTATAGGTTCATCTGGCTGTCAATAAGGAACGACAAATCATTCTTCATAGTTATATAGATGATATTTTCAATTGTCGTAAGTTCCAAATCATTCGGGTTCTTGTAGTCAGAATTGTTCAGAGCATTGTAAAGCGACAATAGCCAGTCCTTGTGTTCCTGCCTTCCGAAAATCGCTTTAAAAAGCCTGTCTTTGTAGATTACGTTTGGCGTTGTTTCTTTAGTCATAGTTTACTCCTATAAAATAAGTATTGGGTCAAAATTCGAGTTTTAAAACAGGAACAGCAGACTGTAAGAATTTCTGAGGAACGTCATCCATGAAATGGAAAAGAAATGCAGAAATACTGAAAAAGAAGTGCCTGAACATACCGGCTGCACTTCTTGCACGGTGATAAATCAGATTATAGTTCAGCTTCATGACTGACCAGA
>JALELH010000086.1 GCA_022768865.1 Spirochaetia bacterium | reverse complement strand
GCGAGTGCTAACAGCTGCGAAGAAATTGTGATAGATTTGTACATAAGTTAAGTCCTTGTTTTGTAATATTTTAAGCTAAAACCATTATAGCAAGGATCTTAACTTTTAAAAAGGGCTACTTAGTTAATTGGACAGGAGTGATATATATTGCAACGTTTTTCTAGGAGTCCTTATTTTTTTTGCGCAACGTTGCTCAACTTTATGCACAACCTGTGTTGCTGACTATGCACAAACTGTGTTCTTGACTACAACACAAGTTGTGTTTGTACATAAAAAAGGCTCCGGATGTCCGGAGCCTTTTTGCATTATTTTATTATAACCTACTTCTGCAGGATAAATTCTACGCGGCGGTTCTTCCAGTTAACGTCAGAATTCTTTCTGTCTGCAACTGGTTCTGTTCCGCCCTTGCCTTCAGAAGAAAGACGCTTTTCACCGTCCTTAACCTTAAGTGCAATAAGCTGGTTCTTAACGTATTCTGCACGCTGTGTAGAAAGCGGAATAAGTTCCTTTGTTTCTTCGTCGGCATTGTCCGTTACGCGGTTTGCATGTCCTACAACAGTAACCCTGTAGTCCTTAAACTTATTAAGGATTTCTGAAACACGCTTAAGGATGCGCTGGTTGTTTTCTGCCTGTGCCTGTGTAATGCCCTTTTCTACAACATTGCCCTTTGCATCAAGTTTCTGCACGCCAAAGTCTGCTGCGTTGGCACGGAAGATTATAGAAGGAATCTGCATCTTAAGCTTGTCGCCATCCTGAATGATAAGGACGTCTACATTGATTACGCCCTTGAATGTAGAATGCATTCCAAGTTCGTCGTAGGCTTCAAGAACGTAAGGATAATCTTCTGCAGACTGAACTATTTCTCCGTTATTGCCGCGGCCGTCCCAGATCATGCGTTCCGTCATTACGTTTTTACCGGCAGACTTCCAGAATGGCGTAAGCGGCTTATTTTCATTTTTAATTGGGTTATAGATTGTAAATGACCAGTTCTTTAGGCCTGCTACTGCCTTGCACTTAAGCTGAACAAAAAGATCGTCGTCGTTGCCGTCGTTGTCCGGGCTGAAGTAAGCAGGAGCCGTGCGCACGGAAAGTTCCGGTGCCTTTGTAGTGCACAGGAACATGGCGGTTTCTGTGTCCACGATGTTACCCTTTACATATTCTACATGGAGCTTGCCTTTTACCATGCCTTCTGCAATAGTTCTGTCTGTGGTGTCTCCCGTCCAGTTTATTTTTGCAGGCAGGTCTTTCTGGTCCTTGTCAGAGAACTGCTTTATGCTTTTGCCATTCTGGTCAACAATGCTGAAGTTCCAGCCGGCAATGCCTTCTTTAAGGCTTGTCTTAATGTCAAAATCCTGCACGTCAAGGAAGCCGTCTCCGTTAGGAGAAATGCCCTTGTGTTCTGCAGTCAGGTAAACAGAAACAGGCCTTGCATCAAGGTTAATGTCTTTTATGGATGCACTGCCCTTATTGCCTGCAATGTCTGTTGCAGCAATTGAAAGCGAATATTTTCCGTTGGCAACTTTGTTTCCGTTGTCGTCTGTTCCGTCCCAGTCAAAGTCTAAAGCCCTGGAATTTTCAAAGTGCAGTGTCTTTACTATGCTGCCCTTTGCATCTGCAATTTCTGCAGTCCACAAATCTTCTACGGAAGATTCTTCTACCTTTAACGGAAGAACTTTCTTTGTGCTTGTTTCTTCCGGAGAGAATACTAAATAAGGAACAGAAACTTTGATTACAGGTGCAGTAGAATCAATTATGAACTTTCCAGATTCTGCCGTTGCTTCTGTGCCGCTGTTGGCTACAGTAGAAATCTTTGCAACGTATTCACCGTCTGCACATCTTGTGCCGCTGTCTGAAAGTCCGTCCCACTTAATGCTTGCAGGAACTTTTCCGCTGCCCGTAAACTTTTTAACCACTGTTCCGTTAGTTGAAACTGCAATTTCGTAAGACTTGATTCCGCTTGTAGCATTTACTACAGGGCTGATTGTTACGTCTGAAGTTTTGCTTCCTGCATTAAGTGAAAATGCCTTTGGAGCAACTGATACTGCAAGTTCTGTCTTGCTTGTATCAAGGGTAAAGTCTGCCGTTGTAATTGTCCTTTTGTTTCCTGCAAGTTCCACAACTTCAAGGATGTATTTATATGTGCCGTCGTTAAACTGGCCGTTTTCTCCAAGTCCGTTCCATTCAACTGCAGAAGGAAGTATTGAACCGAAGTTATACTGGCGTGCAACATTGCCGTCTTTGTCTACGATTTTACCGGTCCAGTTTTTAGGGCCTGTGTAAGAATTTTCTGATGCTGACTGCTGTGCAATCTCAAACATGTTCTGTCCGTTGAACACTGTGTTTGCCGGCAGGTTTACAACTGCCTTTGGTGCTTCGTTATCAAGGACAAATACAGGTGAATATACTGCCTTTGGTTCGTAGCCGTTTAAATAGCGTGCCGTAATTTTAGCACGGTATTCTCCTTCTGCCAAAAGTGAACCTTTGGAATCCTTGCCGTTAAAGCTGAACTTTTCCGGTGCCTTGCTGTTGTTTCCTGCAAGTGAATAAAGAACGTTGTCGTCTTCCTTGCCTACTACGTCTATTTTCCATGCAACAAGGGAATTTACGCTTGCCTTTGGAGTAGGAATGGAAACATTGAAGTCCACGGTCTTGCGTTCCTTTGCAACGTCTCCTTTTGGTGCTGGTGCAAAGAACCTTGAATCCAGTGTATTGCCTGCAATGGCAATGGAAATTTCAGGCTTTTCTGCAGAGAAGATGATGTTAGAAATTACGGCCTTTTCTGATGTGTTGCCTGCCAGGTCTGTAGAAGTAATTTCATACTGGTAGACTCCGTCAGGAACAATTGCCTTATTGTCGTCTGTTCCGTTCCATATGATTTTATCCGGTGCGGCCTTTTTCCATTTATATGTTTTGACTGTTTTGCCGCTTATGTCCGTAATTTTTGCAGTCCACAGTTCTTCAACAGAGCCTGACTGGTTTACAGGAAGGACTGCCTTGTCTCCTTCTCCGAAGTTTTTTTCTTCTGATGAAAGTTTAGCAAGTTCAATGGCAGGCGGCGTGTTGTCTACTATTACAGTTGCCTTTTTTGTTTCTGTTTCCTTGCCGTTGCCCTTGCGTGTCCAGATGGAATAATAATAAGTTCCGTCTTCTGCAAGGGAACCGTCATCCAGGTAGCCGTTCCAGGTTACGCTTGGCGGAATGTCTACGCTTTCCTTAAATTTGCCCAGCTGCTTTAACAAGGACTTGGCATTGATTTCTTCCGGGAACTTTATTTTGTTGCCTATGGTGCGGACAATTTTATTGTCCCTGTTGTAGACCCTAAGGTTCCATGCGGTTATGATTCCCGTAGTTTTGTTTTTTGCCTTGGAATCAATATTGAAGTTTACGACAAGTTCGTCCTGTATGCCGTCGTTGTTTGGCGAAATATATTTTAATGACGGACCTTTTTTTGAATCTGCCTTTGGTGCTGCAAACATGTATGTTCCGGTAAATACAAAAGCAGCAAGGGCAGACGCTCCTAAAAGTTTTATACTCTTCTTTTTCATTGGTTTTATTCCCCTGTTAATTAAAACAATCAAAAGATTTTTTTTGTTACGTTTCAGAAAAAAATAAACCCCAACATAAAGTCAGGGTTTATCTTCTTACAATAGTTGCATGAAGGGTTTTGACCCATCAATTTATTTTATTTGCAAAGCCAAAGACTACCACATTTCAACTTCTGCACCGGATGTGTCTTTCTGTCCAAGTTCTACAACTGCGCCTGTGCTGAGTGCAAAAATACCGTCGTAAAGATACTGGCTTGCCAAAGCAGGAGTAATGCTGCTGTCTTTTCCGCCAAGCTTTTTGCCAAACTTATATGAAACGCCAAGTGACAGTGCAGAACGTCCGTCGCTTTCAGCTTCTACAGATTCCCTTAAGTTAAACTGCCATGCAGCCGTAAGCCTAAGCTTCTGATCATAGGTTGCTTCAAAGGCAATGTCGTTAATAAAGTTCTGAACCATTGAAGGAGCTGCTACATCTATGCTTAAACCGCCTACCCATTTGCCTGCTTCAAAAATTGTTGCAGAAGCTGCGGCGCGTGGTGTAAAGATTGTAGGAAATTTAGAACAGCTGTCATCGTTGTCCATACCTAAAGTTTTAAAGTCTGCAGGCTTACCGCAGTTAAGGACAGAAGCACCAAGGCGCAAATCCTTAAGGAATGCAACATCGCCAAGCCTTGCCAAGGCACCAAAGTCTGCACCAAATGCATTTTCTGAATCCAGGTCATAACCGCTGTATCTGCGGAAGTAAAGGTTTACGCCTACACTAAGCCAGTCCAAAACATCCTTAGAAGTACCAAAGTGAATGTCCCATATTTTGCCAAGCGACATTCTCCACATTTCAGAATTAACGTAGTTGAATGTTCCTGTAAATGCAGCAAAACTTGTAGGAACAATTACACCTGTTTCAAAACCGTAGCCTTTAGACTTATCTCCGTCTTCTTTGTCTGTATTAAAAAGGATTGAGCCGCCCAGGTCTACGGTAATAATTTCGCTCTGTGCAGGAAGGGCCGGATTATAGATAATGGAATCTGGAACTACATTAAAAGACGGGCCGCCTGCTGCAGAAGAAGATGAACCGCTGAGCATGTTTGGGTTTGAAAACCTGAAAGGTTCTTCTCCGCCTACTGGCGGGTTGTAGGCAAATGCTGCTGTTGCCAATACAGCTGCTGCAACTGACATAATTAATTTTTTCATTATAATTTATCTCCTTATGAAAATAATTTCATTTTAGTGCTATTCAGTATAACTTATTTTCCATTTTTAAGGAATAACTCAACCCTATCTATGGTAGAATCAGGCGTGCTTGCTCCGGCTGTAACGGCAACAGTGTCCAAGGCAAAAAAGTCACTAGGTATTTCTTCTGCATCTTCTATTAAAATTACTTTAGGGCAGATGGCAAGGGCGCTTTCGTAAAGCCTTTTTGTATTGGCAGAATTTTTGCCGCCTATGACGATTATTCCCTGTGCCCTGCCTTTAAGTTCTGCCAGGGCTTCCTGCCGTTCCATGGTTGCAGAACATATTGAATTAAAGACAACAAGGGCAGAATTTTTGCCTGACAGGATATTCTTTATCTTTTCAAATTCCACAGGGCTAAAAGTTGTCTGTGCAATTAAAATGGCCTTTTCTGAAACTTCAAGTGACAATGCTTCCTGAGCATTTTCTATTACGCTGCATTTATTTTTTGCATATGAAGAAATGCTTAAAACTTCTCCGTGGTTTTTGTCTCCTGCTATTATTACATCGTAGCCTTTAGAAGACCATTCCGCCGCCCTTTTCTGGCTTAAGTGAACTTTAGGGCATGTAGCATCTAAGATTTCTGCGTTTTTGGATTTAAGGGAATCTATTATGTCGGGAGTAGTTCCATGAGCGCGGATTACTACAACGGAACTGCCGTCTACCATGCTGAAGTCCGTTCCGCTTAAAACCTGCACGCCATTTTTGCGCAGGGAATCCATTACCACAGGATTATGAACAAGGGGTCCAAGGGTAAATATTTTTTTTGAAGAATCAGCATTGCCTGCAACGGCGTTTTTAGCAGTATCAACAGCACGGCGGACTCCAAAGCAAAAGCCAAGCACCCGCGCACGAATAATTTCCATGGGCTTATGATATTATAAAAAAGCAAATAAAAAAAGCACCCTGTGTTTACAGAGTGCTTTGGATTACATGACTTTATAGTCTTTTATTTATTGTGTGGCCTTACGTGGTCAGCCCATTCACCAGGCTGCCAATTGCGGCGAACCCATGAAATAAATCCGGAGCTGATGAACATAGAAGAATAACATCCGGAAATAAGTCCGACTGTAAGAATCTTTGCAAAGTCACAGATGCTGCCTGTTGTAAATACAAGAAGAGAAACTGAAGCAAACAATGTTGTAACTGTTGTAATGACAGAACGTGTTAAAGTTTCGCTGATTGATGTATCAAGAATTGTCTTGAAGCTCTTTGTCTCTACAAGCTTAATGTTTTCGCGTACACGGTCAAGGATAACGACTGTTGCGTTAATGGAATAACCGAAGATTGTAAGGACTGCTGCAAATGATGTCGTAGAAAATTCTACCTGTGCCCATGAAATGAAGGCAAACATTATCAGACAGTCGTGGATAAGGGCAATAACTGCACCAAGAGCAAAGTCCCAGTGGAAGCGGATTGTTGCATAAAGCCAGATTGCAAAAAGTGTAACCAGGGCAAGGACAACAGACTTCCATGAGTTGCTTGAAGAAAAGCTTGAACCTACAAAGTCTGTCTTTACGGTTGCAATGTTGTCTTCTCCAAACTTTGCCTTTAAGCTTTCTGTAATGGCATCCTGCAGTGTTTCTGCAGAACCTGCATCATCCTTTGGCATTGCAGCACGGATCTGGAAACTGCGGTTTGCAGCGTCCCCAAGTTCCTTAACTGAAACATTCTGGCTTGCAAGGCTTTCGCGTACTGCGTCAATGGAAACATTGTTTGCAGCATCGCATACATAAAGCTTTACAGGTTCATCAAAAGAAAGGCGTGATGTTGCTGCACTGTTTGTATAGATTCCGTAAGAATCAGCAGATGCAGAATTTACAACTGAAGCCGTAATTCCATCTACACCGTTAAGGGCCTTTGCCATGTCGCTGATTGTAGGATTCTGTCCGTAAGTAAATGTCTTTGTTTCGTTTTCTGCACCTGTTCCTGAAATAACAAGAGAAAGTGCAACGTTGGAAGTTTCAACGCTTACTGTTGCAGAACCTTTATATGTAAGTTCAATTGCAGCAGGAGCAATGCGAACTTCTTCTACAAGACCCGGAACAAAATCAATGCCGAAGTTGATTCCGCGGATAAAAATTCCTGCAATGCCGAATATGATAACGGCAGCACTTACAATAGCACAGGCAGGAAATGCTTTACTGAACTGTTTTACTGTTTTCATTATTTAATCCCCCAGCCAATGCTGATATTTTTCTTGCCGATAACTTCTGTCTGGAAGTCAAACATAAGGCGAGAAACGAATAATGTTGTGAACAATGTAGAAACTACACCGATTGCAAGGCTGTATGCAAAGCCCTGAACAGAACCTGTTCCAAGCTGAGACATGAAGATGGCGGCAATAAATGTGGTAATGTTAGAGTCCATGATTGCCCAGAATGCGCTGGCAAAGCCTGCATTGATGGAAGCTGCCCTGTCTTTGCCAAGGCGGCGTTCTTCCTTGATGCGTTCAAAGATGATTACATTGGCATCAACTGCCATACCGATTGTAAGAATCATACCTGCAATCATAGGAAGTGTAACTGTAAGGTTAAGGGCACTTAAAATAGAGAACATGATGTAAAGGTTAAGAACCTGAACAACACATGCGTTTACGCCTGCACCCTGATACCATACAAGCATGAAAATCATGATGGCAATAAGGCCAACTGCAATGGCAAGAAGTCCCTGCCTGATTGCCTGTTCACCAAGAGAGGCACCGATTACCTGCTGGCTTTCTATAGAAAGAGGAACATCAAGCCAGGCTGTCTGAAGAACTTTTCTAAGGTTCTGTGCTTCCTGAAGTCCAAAGCCAGTAATTGCTACGTGACCGCCTGTAATTGCTGTCTGGATTCTTGCGTTAGACTTGATTTTGTCGTCGCTTACGATACAGAGGCTTTTGCCTACGTTTGCTTCAGTAAACTTACCGAAGATTTCTGAACCTTCAGAATCAAGTGCAAAGTTTACCTGTGGTTTGCCTGTAAGGTCTTCTG
>JALELH010000085.1 GCA_022768865.1 Spirochaetia bacterium | reverse complement strand
GCACTTGCTCCAATAGGAGTTGCACTTCCGCCAATGTCTGTTCCCATAGAGAGGGCCCATGTCATTGTTGTAAGAGCTACACCCTGAGATGCAGCAAGGCTCTGGATAACCGGAATCATTGTTGCTGCAAACGGAATGTTGTCTACGAATGCGCTGGCAATGGCACTTACCCAGATGATAATTGCTACCATTAAGTATACATTGCCTCCGGAAATTTTACCAATAAAACCTGCAACAATTTCAAGAATTCCTGTCTGTTCAAGTCCGCCTACAACCATAAAAAGTCCAAGGAAGAAAAGAACAGTCTTATAGTCAACCTTGCTCATGATTTCAGGAATATACTTTGGTGCAGTAAGCAAAGTTAAGATGGCAATAAACAGCCCGATTGTTGCAACGCTTAAATGTGTCTGTGCATGTGTTACAAGAAGAACAACTGCCAAAGCAAAAATTCCGCAGCTTATGCCAAAGCCTTTTTTATCAAGGATTGCACTTTCTGGTGTCGGGAAAGCACTTGTATCAACAGCTTCTGTTTTCTTGAATTCCTTTCTATAAACAAGGAAGAAGTAAACAACTGTAAAAACAAGTGAAATGCCTGCAATAAGGCCTGTGTTCATTACAAAGTCTGCAAAGGAATATCCAAAGGAAGTTCCGATGATGATGTTCGGCGGGTCACCGCACATTGTTGCACTGCCGCCTAAGTTGGCACAGAAAACTTCTGAAAGAATCATAGGCACAGGATTGAACTTTAAAAGCTGGCTTAATTCAACTGTAACCGCTGCAAGAAACAGAATGACGGTAATTGAATCAATGAACATTGCAAGGATAGAAGACATAAGCATAAAGGTTATGAAAATCGGAACAACCTTATACTTAACTGTTTTTGCAAGAAGCATGCAAAGCCATCTGAAAAAGCCTACGCGGGCCATGCCTTCAACCATAATCATCATGCCGGCAATAAAAATAATTGTTGCCCAGTTGATTCCGCTTGAAGATTCTTCAGCTTCCTTTGCATACCAGAAGCCAACCGTAAAAATGTTCTTTACATTCAGGGTTTCCATTACGGCATTCCATGAATGCATTCCCAAACCAAATACCAAAAGCAGTGTCAAAGCACCGCAAACTAAAGTAATCCATTGGCGTTCGAAAATTTCCAGAATTATCATGACAAACATGACACAGAAAATCGAAACGGCTAAAATTTGTGCTAACATGCTGAATATAATATCGTTTAGTTGAATATTTCGCAATTAGTTAAAAACCCTCATTCGGCCTTAGAAATTAGTGCGCCAATATGCTAAACTGTCGGCATGAAAGTTCTTGTAATTACGCCGCCGCTAGTTCAGCTTAATGCACCATATCCAAGCGGTGCTTACCTTTGTTCCTTTTTCAAAAACCTTGGGCTGGATGCAAAATGGCTTGATTTAAGCATTGAACTTATTCACGAAGTTTTTTCTTCCGCCGACCTTGCAAGACTTTTTGCGCTGACAGAAAGCAGGGCATTAAAACTTGCCCAGAAAGCACTTTCAGAAGGCGATGCAGAAACTGCCCATAATTTGCACCGCTACATCCTGCAAAGTGACTTATGGATAAACTGGATTGACGACATAATGAAAATCCTTACGGACGGCAGCGGAACAAGTACAAGGGAAATATGCCATAAATTCATATTCAGTCCCAATGCTCCCCGCGGCTCAAGAATGGAAAATTACATTGCAGGCCTGGATCGTGAACCTGCCATAGACGACTGCCGCAACCTTGCCACCATGGCACTTGCAGACCTGGCAGATTATATTTCCGTAGTTTTTGACAGTGAATTCAGCCTTGTGCGCTATGCAGAATCCATTGCCGTAAACGAAACAAGTTTTGCAGAAATAGAAAAGAGTATTGATTCCCCTGTCCTGAAAGAATTTTACCTGCCCGTATTAAATAAGGCAATTAAAAATGCAAATACTATAGGAGAAAAAACTTTAGTCTGTATTTCCGTTCCTTTTGCAGGAACCTTTACAGCAGCTCTGTTTACGGGAAAATGGCTGAAGGAAAACTTTGGCAGCAAGGTTTTTATTTCCCTGGGCGGCGGCTTTATAAACACGGAACTCAGGCAGATTACAGAAAATGCACTTTCAAAATACACGGATGCCATAAGCTACGATCGCGGCTACGGAAGCTATAAAAACCTTCTGGATTTAAAGTTCCCGGAAGAAAAAATCAACCAGCCACTTTATAAACTTACATTAATTGATTCAGCTGATTCAAAAATAATAGAAGCAAAACACAAAGACGAAGAATACGAAAAATTTGAAAACCAGATTACAGAAACGCTGGTACCAGATTATTCAGACATTGATTTTTCAAAATACCCCCGTGTTGCAGACGACATAAACCCAATGCAGCGCCTATGGTCAGACGGTGCATGGCTTAAAGCCTACCTTGCCCACGGCTGTTACTGGCACCGATGTGCTTTCTGCGATACAACCTTAGACTACGTTGCATCCTATAAAATGACGGCAGTAGAAAAACTTTACAAAGGACTTTCCCGCCAGCTTGATGAACACAAAATCCGCGGAATTCATTTTGTAGACGAAGCAATGCCGTCAAAAGCAATGATGACTTTTGCACAGCTTGCACTTGCAGAAAACAAAAACTATTCCTGGTGGGGAAACGTCCGCTTTGAAAAAGTCTATAGCCGGGACATGGCAGACTTTTTATCTGCCGGCGGACTAATCGGCGTTTCAGGCGGCATAGAAATTGCAACAGGTTCCGGCCTGGACAGCATAAGCAAGGGAACGGACATTAATTCCATTGTAAAGGCATGCTGTGCTTTTAAAGAAGCAGGCATCCTTGTCCACGCCTACATGATTTACGGCTACTTTGGAGAAACGGAACAGGACACCATAAATTCCATGGAAACTTTAAGGCAGCTGTATGAGGCAGGACTTTTAGACAGCTGTTTCTGGCACAAGTTTGTCTTAACGCGACATTCACGCCTTTATGCAGAATGGCAGGAAGGAAAGCATCCGGATTTAAAACCCGTTGAACCAAAGGGAGCAGGAATATTTGCTAAAAACGGCCTTCACTTTGAAGGAGAAAACCGCCTTGCTAAATTCGGCAATGGACTGAACGCAAGCCTTGCTTCCTGGATGCACGGGGAAAAACTTGGCGTAAGCGTCCAGAAGTGGTTTGACTTTAAAACACCATCACCGACAATTCCAAAAAACTTTATAGAAAATGCCATTGCCAATTATGAAAAAGAACGGAACATGCAGTGGAACGAAATTCCGGAAACAAACAGGTGCCGCTGGCTTGGCGGTAAAATAATAAAGGCCGGCAAAAACATTTACTGGAATTACATGCAGGAAGAATACAATGCCAGACTTCCGGAAAGCAAAGAAAACCTGCACCAGGAATTTATTGATTCACTAAACAAATTGGGCTGCCAGGATTTTATGCCGGAAGCAATGGAAAAGTTCATTAGGTTTAACCCGGAATACAAAAAGATTCTGAAAAAAATGCGCGGTGCAGGCCTTGTAAAAGTTTAATCAGGTTAGGAAAGGCAGCCCATTCCGTTTAAGATAATGGAACATGCTACGGTTGCTGCAGTCTCCGTCCTCATAACGCGGCTTCCCATGCCTAAAAGAATAAATCCGCTTTCTTTTAAAAGCAGGCGTTCCTTTGTGGTCCAGCCGCGTTCACTGCCAATGGCGGCAACGGCACCACAATCCCTGCTGAACTTTAAGCTGCCAAGATTTGTTTCCGGCTCTACGTTGTCTAAGGCGCAAAGTTTAATTCCTGCAGCGGAATTTTCCTTTATAAAATCAATACATTCCTTTAGGGACCTGTGGATAAAAAGCCCCGGCACATGGGTAGAAGCAGCCTGCACAGTTCCGTCTAAAAGCATTTTTTTGCCGGCGTCTGTTGTAGCAAGGTCGCTGTCTAAGTAAGATTTTTCCGTAAGTTCTGTTTTTGTAAGATGAACTTCTGCAACGCCTAAAGCAGCCATATCACGCAAAAGACGCTTAAGCTGAATAGGCCGCGGAAATCCGATTATAACCTTTAACGGGAAAAGATTTTTGCCATCCGTCTCTTCTGCAAAAGAAAAAAATATTTTGTCATCTTCAATTTTTTCAATGGTTGCCCTGCCTGCCATGCCGCCGATTACACCGGCAGCAAAAGTTTCCCCGGCTTTTTTATGCAGAACCTTAATCAAATGCTGGCCGCGTTCATCTTTAATGCTCAAAGGCTTATTAATTTCTTCCGCAGTAAAAAGACAAATATTCATTTTTATTTCCGTTATGAAAGCCTAAATATATTTCCTAAGTTCCTGGTGGTGAACCATCTTTGTCTTTACGGCAACAATGTAGGAACCAAAAATTGCAGTAAGGGCATCAATGCCTGCCGCAAAAGCACAGATTACAGGTGCTGCACTTTTTAAAAGCAGATAGCCAGATTCAAAGTTTCTGCCGTAAATCAAACACATGGTAGTAACGGCAATAAAAGGTCCGCCGCATGGAATACCTGCAAGGGCAAAGGAAAGGACAAAAGAAATTCCGCCAATCCAGAAAACATCCGTAACAGGAATACCCAGGCTGGAATAAGAGCGCAGAATAAGGACAAAACTTATAGTCTGCACAAGGGCTGCTCCGCCACGGCCAAAAATAGAAAATAGCGGGAATGCAAAAGCATTAACTCTTCTTTTAATGCCAAGGGATTCCTTACCATGGCGCAGATGAATGGCGAGAGCAAGGTTTGTGTCACCACTGAAAAAAGCCGTAATAAAAGGACACGTTGCAGCATAAAGAACCTTATATGGATGAAGTTCATGACAGAAAAACCTTAAAATCAGCGGATAAATAACAAAGGCAATTAAAAGCAAAATTATAAAAAGCATTAATATCAGTCCGTTGAAAACTCCGGTTTTAGCCGTAGCGGCAAAATCTAAAGTCCAGCGTACCATAACGGCAATCATTCCAATGGCAAGAATTTCCGTAAAGAAAGACATTACTATATAGAAGACTTTGCTTAAAGAATCAAAAAGAGAAACGGCTGCCTTAGAAGCATTTAAATCACTGGCAGAACCTGCACCTGCTAAAAAAGCAAAAACAAAGCAAGGGAAAAGATAAACGCCGTCTACAAGAGCTTCAAATCCGGAATAAGGAAAAACTTTCCTTACAAGAACCTGCCACGTAAAAGGAACAACTTCACTTACTTTTTCTGTAGTAATGGGGATTCTTGGCAGCTTTATTATCAGTGCCGTAATTAAACCTAAAAGCATAAGTCCCAAAGAAGAAACCACAATTACGCCAAGGGTCCATGCAGAAGTTTTTACAAGCTGCCTTTCATTGCGCAATTTAAAAGCCGAAACTGCAACAGAAAAAAACAGGACCGGAACTAAAGTAAAACGCCCGATGCGGGCAACAAGGTCTACAATAAAATCAAGGGTAGCCTGAGACTGCACGCTTGATGGCGGAAGAACAGCAGCAAGAATAAGTCCTGCTACAATGCCTATAAGATACTTTAACCACAATTTCATATTTTATGATTATCTTATTTTTATGAACTTTCGGCAACAATTACTTTTCCGTCATAATCTGCTATACTGACTTTCACTCCTGTCCAATTAACTAAGTAGCCCTTTTTAAAAGTTAAGATCCTTGCTATAATGGTTTTAGCTTAAAATATTACAAAACAAGGACTTAACTTATGTACAAATCTATCACAATTTCTTCGCAGCTGCTAGCACTCGC
>JALELH010000084.1 GCA_022768865.1 Spirochaetia bacterium | reverse complement strand
TTTCTTCATTAAACTGTAGAATGTCTTTCATAAGAGGTTTCCTTCGGTATGTTGTTGGTTGCTAAAAACATTATATCCGATTCAAACCTCTTTTTCTATTTATACAACTTTAGCCAATCCACAACTTTTGAGTATAACTCTCCCGGGAAATATGTAAAATTATTGCAAGGAAATGTAGAATAGTGTACACTTTACACATGTGAACCACAGATGTAGTATATGTGGAAAACTATTGCTAAATGTGGTATGATGCATGCATAATATGATATGTAAAGTTGCTGAGAGTTTTACTATACTTTACGCGTTATATGTGCTACATTAAGTCGTTGATTTAGTGTATAATAACTGAGTTGAATTGGAAGGAGATACAAAAGATAAGATGATTGCTTAAGGAACGGCTGAGAATATCGGAACAGCCGGGCAATATAAAAAAAGGCTTTCTGCCTGCTACCAACAGACAAAAAGCCTGAACCGTGCAGTACACAAAGTTTTGTCAATTCCTACTGTACTGTATAGACAGCCGATTGTCAACTAGCGAATAAAACTATTGACTTTAAAGTCAAATATAAGGGCCGGATTACCATGTCAGGCCGGGAGTTGCCTATGAGCAATCATACAGTGCAGACAGACTTTTCTGATAACGGAAAAGTTGTAAATGTTACCTTGCACAAGAATCATCTTATGGATGATGATTCTTCATTTGCAAAGGTAAAAAGGAATACTGCAAATGCAGCAAATCTCATTGCAGTAATAAAAGAAATGTCTTCTTCTAAAATAGACGAAGGCTATTTAATGTATTGTGCAGGTCTTTTTAAAAAAGCCGCACTTATGAAGCTTAAGCAGGGGGAAGCGGTCAACATCTTTGACCTGGGAACCATTTACCTTACGGCGTGCGGCAGCATAAAGGGTTCAGACCCTTCTGCCAGCGACGTTCCGGAATTCAGCGTAGGCTTTACGCCTTCTGACCTTGCAAAAGAAGCGGTAAAGGATATTACCGTAAATGTTGCAGTTAAGGAAGAAACGCATCCTGTAATCAATACGGTTACGGATTTTGCAACAGGCCAGGAAACCCACGCCCTTACGCCGGGCAGTGCCGTAACAATAAAAGGCGAGCGCATGAAGGTTGCCGGGGAATCGAATACCATAGGCTTTTACTTTGCACCGGAAACAGAAAACGGCAGCTACGATATGTCAAATGCCGTTAAGGTACCTGTGCTTGTAAAAAACTTTCCGACGGAACTTTCCTTTATGCTGCCGGCAGAACTTCAGGAAGGCAAGTCCTATTACCTTGTAATAAAGACTGCTTCCGGCAAAGGTGCAAAAGTCAACAAGACCATACGCACCGGAGTAAGTTCCTTTACGGTAACCGTAGGTTCTTCTTCTTCCAGCGACTAGGCTTGAACTTTGTAATTTGAATTAAGTTACATCTGGCATGGCTGTGCCTTTGTGCATGGCCATGCCATTTTTTTATGCTGCATATTGATGCAGGAATTTACTAAGCAAGGGAAAAACCGTGGTTGCCGCGGAAATTGCGGAAATGGATTCAATAAATAAACCCTGCTACTATTCTGGAAAAGGAAAAAGCAAAGGTTCCTATATCCGCATTGGCGAAGCCAATCTGCCAATGACTGAATATGAAATCTACAGTTATGATGCCTTTAAGTACAAAACAGAAGATGAACTCCGGACAAATCCCAGAATCGACGGGACATTTTTTGACACGATTCAGCTTTACGGATTTATTGCAAAGGCAGTTTCTGTAAAGCCTAATCTTGTAAATCTTGATAAAAAAACGCTTATAAACATAAACGGACTTTCTGACAGAAACGGAATTCCGACTGTATGCGGAATAATGCTTTTTGGAAAATATCCCCAGTATCTTTCCCCAAATCTTGATATTGTAGCCGTGGTTTGTGCTACACATAATTATGCAGAAGAAAATGCAGAAGGCGAGAGGTTTCTTGTAAACAAGCGTCTGGACGGAACGATTTTTCAAATGCTTGAAACATCCCTTGCTTTTGTCCAGCAGCACATGGCTACAAAAACCATAATTGATAAAACCGGACATAGAAATGATGAAAGTGAGTATCCTGTAAAAGCCATTCGTGAAATTATTTTAAATGCACTGATTCACAGGGATTACAGCATTCACACAGAAAATGAACCGATTAGAATTGAAATGTATCCTGACAGAATTGAAATCTCAAATCTCGGTGGTCTTTATGGACGGCTTTCCATTGATGATTTAGGAAAAACAAAGGCTGATGTCCGGAATCCTTTTATTGCAGCCGCACTTGAAATCCTCAATGTAACGGAAAACCGCTATTCTGGAATTCCAACGATATATGCAGAAATGAAAAAAGCCGGATTGACGGAACCTGAATTTGAAAATTTACGCGGAACATTTAAGGTTACTTTATACAACAGAAAAACAGAAAATAATGTCCTGAAATCAAGAATAATTGATTTTTGTAAAAACCCCCGTTCCAAAGAAACTCTGGCAAAAGAATTCGGATTTGACGCAAAACATCCTGCGTATTTTATGAATAATTATGTTAAGCCTCTGATTGATTCAGGAATTTTGAGATATACAATTCCTGAAAAACCTAAAAGCAAAAATCAGCAGATAGTAACAGTTCAACAGTAAAAAGAACAGCCGATTATATGACAGCGGTCTAATGTTACTCAACAAGTGCATGGCCATGCATGGTAAAAAACAACGACCATTCTGATTTTGCGGAATACCAGATAACCGGGATATATCACAAACTTACAGATTTTCCTTTAAAAAGTCGTCAACTGGTCATTTTATTACTATATTATTTATATAAATCAAAATAAGTTTTACGGGGGTTTTATATGAATAAAGAGTTCAGTGAAAAAAAGGAGTATTCAATCTGCAGTGCTACAGGAAAACGCTGCTATAACAAGAAGGATGCCGGAAGAATCATTAATTCCTGCCACAGGCACAGAAGCAGCGATCACCTTGGCCGCAACAAGGTTTTGCCGCGCAGAAAATATTTCTGTACTGAATGCAGATGCTACCATCTTACGCATATGCCTTTTTATTATGATAAAGGTTCCCATAACGGTGCATGGGAAGAAGTTTTCTATCAGGAATACAATAAGAAAAACAGAAAAAAGCCGGCAGAAATCCTGGCATAGGAACAAATGTTAGTTATGTTCTTATATATAAACTTAGCATGTATAATATTCTATACTATAGGTAGACAGAATTTAGATTAATACAAGTATTATGTATAGCCATTTTACCCTAATAATATACACTCATCCGGCAATAAAGTCAACCTATTTGCGATATCAGAATCAATCAAAAATGACACTTGATAAGGCCACCTGTTTTTTTCTTTTTCCTCAAATCAAGCAATGGGATATTTCATGATAAGTTTTTCATAAGTGGAACGGTCAATTGCTCCGTCTTTTAAGAATCTGTCTGCCATCATATAAAGCATGTCGGCACATTCATAAAACATCGTGTCATTGTTCCTGTCATAGTCTTCAAGTTCTTTTATCGTGTTCATGGCTTTAGGCAGTAAACTTTCATCAACAGCAACATCGGCATTGATGAAATTATATTTTACAGGAGCTGAAAGATTATTATGAATCAAATCAAGCAGGTTTATATTCAGTGCTTCCGATATTTTTACAAGAGTCCCTGCCCTGCATTCCATAAGGTCTGCACTTCCGTTGCAGATGCTGGAAAGAGTCGTATAAGGCACGGAACTTTTCTTTGAAAGGCTGTAAACAGAGATTCCCATTTTTTTTACATAATTTGAAATGTTCATGCTATAACCGCTGACAGTATATCACGGATAACAGTGATAATCCATCTGTAATTTTCAGACATTTCCAGAATTAAAGAATTGCGAACAAATGCAAAGAGCAATGCTTTTTTGGATGCTCAGATTCTATCCTGCTTTTAATGACTGATTACATGCATTTCAGAAGAATTTTTTGAAAGCAGGTAAACGCAATACTGGTTCATGCTTACGCCTTCTTTTCTAGATTCTTCTGCAAGGGTTTTATGCAGGCTTTTAGGAATACGAAGCTTAAACTGTCCAGAATATGATTCAAGTTCTTCCGGTTCATTTATTGAAACATTGTTTTCTATGGCGGTTTCAAGCCAGGCTTTTTTTGCATCCCTGGCATTTAAAACAGCAGATTCTATAGTTTCGCCGCAGGTAATGCAGCCTGGAAGCTCAGGGTAAGAAGCAATATAGCCGGATTCTTCAGTATCGGGAACAATTTCAAGTTTATAAGGCAGTTTCATCAGTTCTTCTAACGTTTTCATTCTGCAACCTCCGTATTCTGATTTCTAGGTTCTGCTTCTACTACAGCCTTTATCATTTTGACGTAAACAACTTTAATGGGCTCGTGTTTTGGAATCGTAATAGGACTGCAGCCTTCTTTTCTGAATGTATAATGGCTGCTGCCGCTTTTTGGGGAATGCATTACATATCCGTACTTTTCAAGAACCTTTCTTAGTTCTTCAAAACGCATATCCTTGTTTAAGGACTTTATTTTAGAGATAAGTTTTTCCCACTGAGCCATACTTATATTATTATATGTGGTGTCTTATATGGTGTCAATTAATATTCACCATGCAATCACTATCCATGCTGAATTGTTTTTATTTGGCTATTTGATGAATAAAATCATTAATCAGTTTTCTCTTTGCCTTCCATGATGCCTGAAGTGGCATCAGTAATTTTCTGTATTTTTCTGTAATCAATAACAATGAAATTCAGGGAATTCAATTTCCAGAATCTGCTGATGAATTCATTCAACCCTTAATGCCTTTAATTCCTTTAAAGTTTCTTCGTAATCAATGTCCTTATATTCGGTGCACATGATTTTATTGTGTAACTTTAAAAGCTGTTTCTGCCTGTCAGTTATTTTCAGGGAATGATACTTTATCCAGTAATCTGCTGAATATGATGCTGCAAGTTCCAGAAGCACGTCCCTTTCCATGCAGGTTGCCATATTTACCTCCGTTCACTGTCATGCACCATTATACTGCTGCTTCTGGATCTGCACAAAGAAAAAATTACAGGAACTGACCGATAGGCAAGATAAAGAAATGTCCTCCGGTTATGTTCATTTGCCTTGTATACAAGGGCATTTGGATGTCCACATTGCATTACTAATGTACATACATTTTGCCCGTTATTTATGGACATTGTATGTACGTAGTTTAAGAAGGACTTTAGCACCAATTGGCGCTAAAGTCGGTGATTAAGAAAAAGATAATAAGCTGATTAAGCATGCTAAACGGTTATTTAAATCCTGCTGGAAGCAGATTTCCGTCACTGGCAAAGCTTTTTTTATTTAGCCCTTTTCAACCCTTCTTTCAAATTCCCTGACCCTGCTTTTAAGGATGCTGCATAAAATGTCCCTGCGTTCTTCTTCAATGCGCGGATTTTCTGAAAGCAGAGCGTAAAGGTCATCTTCAATTCCTGCAAGCTTTTCCGTATTCAGTCTGGAAAGGTCACACCTGCATGCAATTCTTTTAAGCTGCTCGTACTGACGGGTTGCAAAAGGCTTTGCACTGGTATATTTGCTGCTGAAGGGATTCATGATTTTAAAATCATACATGCAGTTTTCCTTGAACATGGAATGGTCGCAGTCAAAAACCGGAGCAAGGCCAAGCCATTCAAGTGTTCCGGAATTCCTGAGGAAACCGAAGTTGTTGTAATGGCGGTCAACGTTTGAAATGATGAAGTCCATGGCAATCATGTTTCCGATGCCGTCCCTGATTTTGTCGGTATCCTTCATTCCTGATTCCCTGCAGCAGTCAAGCAGATGGTCAAAATATGATGCTGAATTTGACTTCCTCCTGGTTGCAATGACTGACCATGCAGGAACAAGCTCAACGTCTTTTGTCGTAAGGCACGGACAGGCAGAATAGAAATCACCATTAGCGTTCATTATCCTGTACGGAACATGTTCAATTCCCAGCCTTCCGCAGACTAAAGACCCCAGAACTTCATTGAAGGGTTCCTGCTGCTGCGGAGATGAACAGCCCTTCATCATGACCCTCGTACCCTTTTCATCAATGAACCATTTCTTGTTCAGGTAGCCGTTCAGCGTTATGTCGGGCGAAGACCAGTCCTTTTCTGAAACGGGTGCATCCGGATGGTTTCCGAAAAGAATATCTCCCACTGTGCCTGAGAATTCATTTTCAAAGAAGTTTACTTCGTGCCAGCTTAAGTCTTCCTGCCTTTCTGTCTTCATCCAGTAATGATCCGAAAGGCTCAGTCCCATGGACTTTGCAATCAGGCTTCTGTTGCTTAATACATTCAGAAAATGCAGCCTTTCCCTGATGTTTTTTCTTGATAACGGTACAGCCCTGTCCAGCCACCATTCCTTGAAGTCATCCATGGAAAACTTCCCGTTCCGGTCAAAGCAGCAGGGCATTACATGTTCTTCAGAAAGTATTTCAGGGTTCTTGAAAATGATGCCGTCATAGCTTTCAAAGCGGATGACGGGAATGTCTTTGTGGCAGAGCGTATATTTCATTTTGGCTTATATTCCCCCTTTCCTATTAAACTTTATCTGATGTTTCTGTTCAGTCTGTTTTACAAGTCATTTTTCACCTTAAAGCATTTTTGCAGGAACAGGCATGAACTGTTTCATGACCTTAAGGCCCGTAATTCTTCACACATTTTTTTGTAATCAATATCCTGGTATTCTGTTTCCATGATTTTTTTCTTTATGTCCAGTAATTTTAAATGCTTTTCATCATTTCCGTCGCTGCCGTTTTTCCACGACTTTGCAATGTAAGATGCTGCAATTTCCAGCAGGACATCCCTTTCCATGCACGTTGCCATTTTTTTCTCCTTAATGTCGTCAGTTCATTATACCATGCACGGGGACGTGCCGGGCATAACCTGCCTTCAGCATTATTTCATTCTTTAGTTAACGGAAAATATGAAAGCGTATGAAGTCATATATCACATTGATCAGGAACATGATAATCAGGATTGCAAGAATCACTGCCAGGGCTTTCAGCAGGAATACAATGATTCCGACCTGGATAAGTACATAAAAAAGAGGTGCCAGAAACATATGATGCCTCCGTATTTTTTCCATGCCATGCTGAACCGGTTCCTGTGCATTATGGCTTCATGCCTTTACACGTTCATGGTAAAGGCATCCTTTGCATATTGTAGCATGTAAATAAATTTACTGACAGACTACTTTATGCTGCCGGTTCATGAACCATGGCCTTCCCTACTCTTTCGAAGAAGAATTTCCCTTCAGTGCATTATCCTGTCAGTACTGCCTCAGGAATTGGACTTGAGATTCAAGTTCTCACTCAGGACTTCTTTTTAATTTCTACTTTGGTAGATAAAACGTCAGTAATCATTTAAGCCCTGCGGGAATTGGAACCGCAGCACACTGAATGATGACTGACTTTTTTTGCAGCAGCACCCATATGCCTGCGGAAGTAAGAGCGGACATATGGGTAAATCTCATGGCGATAACCGTCATTTTGTTTCCTGCCGTTTTATGTAAAATGCCCGGAATGTTTCCGGGTATTTTTTTTACTATTTGCATTCATCAAACTTCCTGAAACATGATATTTCCGGAAGTTTCACCTTACCGTAAAGGATTCTTAACCTTCTTTTTATATAGTATGGAAGGAACTTTTCCTGCACATGCCTGTTGGCTTCTTCCACTGTAGCTATTCCCTTTCCGTCCGACAGGCTGGAATATTTAATCAGACGAATACTGAATAATCATAAGGCACAATAAAATGAAACTTATACATTAAAGTCAGATAAAATTGACAGATTAAATATAGAAGTTTAATATATTAAACATAATGGCAAAGACAAAAGTAATATTATCACCAATGATAACAAAAACACTGCAGGAAGTCGGAGAACAGATAAAGCTTGCAAGGTTACGGAGAAAACTTTCCGTGCAGCTGGTATCTGAAAGAGCCGGAATAAGCAGAGCTACCCTCTGGGCTGTGGAAAAAGGAGAACCCACAGTATCGTTTGGAGCTTATGTTGCTGTTCTGTGTGCACTGGGCTTAAAGGACGACGTAAAGCTGCTTGCAAAAGACGATATTCTGGGAAGAACCTACCAGGATCTGGGACTGCTTCCGAAAAAGAGAATCATGAAAAAAAAGGAAAATGAAGATGAAAAATGAGAAGCAAATAGAAGTATATGCCGACTGGATTGAAAAAGAAAACCTGATTGGTACATTGTTTGCTTCTAATTCCAGAAGCAAAGATGTTTATTCCTTTGAATTTTCAGACAGCTGGCTGTATAACTTTTCTGACATAATGCAGTGGACTATTCCGTCGTTATCTGAAAAATGAGACGGAATATCATTCTAGATAATTATCTTTGCAAAGCACACTCGTAACGCTCTTTATAATTCCGGTTTTGTATTCGCTCTTCAACAAAAAAGAAGCCACAAAAAAACAAGCCCAAATAGATTTAGAACTCCAGAAAATGCTAGACGAAAAGAGGAACAAACAATGATAAGAATTGAAATAATCGCAAACCAGTCGGTGCAGGAAGAAATCATAAAAAATCTTGAAGCAGTTATGCCTGATTTTTGCTACTCGCTCCTTCCATTAATCTACGGACGCGGAAAAGAATCGTATAAACTCGGAACAACCACCTGGCCAGAAACAAACTTCATTCTTTTAGCCTACTGTGATGACAAAAAAGAAGACGACATAAAAACCGTAATCGAATACGAAAAGAAAAAATTCCCCAACGAAGGAATAAAAATTTTTGTCCTTCATGAAAAATAGAGAAAGTACTCGGCATGAGGTACGATTAAAACTTATGCTTAATAAAAGGCATTTTATTTTTTCTTGATAAACCGTATTTTTAACAGTATTATTTATAGAAGAGGAATTAATATGGCAATGACAATTACCGCAAATGATTTAAAAATAAAAGGTGTTTCTTATCTTGAATCTGTTGTTAATGAAAACGATGGAGCTATAATCACTGTTCGCGGAAAAGAAAAATATATTGTCTTAAAAGTTTCTGATTACAATAGAATTAGAGAAATAGAACTTGAAAATGCAATTCTTGAATCAAAGAAGGATATTGAAAACGGAAAAATCCATACAGATGGAGTTTCTGCACATATAAAAAGGATTTGTGATGTTTAAAATAATTTTTACAGATTCTTATGAAGCAAGAGCAAAAAAATTCTTAAAAAAGCATCCTGACTTGAAAAATATTTATGAAAAAACACTTCTGCTTATGGAACAAAATGTTTATCATCCTTCGCTCAGATTGCATAAATTTTCTGATTTGTATTCAGTTTCAATAAATCTTCAATATAGAATTTCAATTGATTTTCAAATAAAAGATAACATAATAATTCCGATTGATATTGGAGATCACAAAAAAATATATGGGAAAGATTAAAATAATTTGATTTTACTCAAGATACAGCCGTCATATTGAAAATCTCTTTCTCTATGACGGCAATTTTTTTTATTCTTTGAACAAATTTCCGGCTGTCATTTCAAGGTAATTTTTTCCGGCGTAAGTTGGAAAGGCTTTTTCTCGTCGGCAATAAATTCTTCTTGTGTTTTGCACTGTGCGGCAAGGGAGCGGATTTTTTTCACATAGGCACTTTTTTCTGTTACGGCGTCTTGCTGTTCAACATTTGCGTGGCTTGAAAGAATGTATTTGTAGTCGGCTTTTTGGTACGATTCAAGAATTTTAATCATCAATTCTGCGTGTGCATCTGATGCGATAATCGAATGAACAAACTTTCCGAGCATATGGGTATAAATTGCGTTTGCAAAAGGAATTTCAATGTCAAAAGATGAGCCTCTGTCGTATATTACAAAATCAATTCCGGAGATTGTGTTTTTTCCTTCATTTAGAATGTTCGTAATTTTTACCATTTTATCTCCGTGGAAAGATGGTCCGAATGCTTTTAGAAGGCCTTGTATAATTCCAAATGCCATTCCGCCGCTTATAGATTTTTTTGCGTTTTCAGTTCCCCAAACTTTCATTCCGCTTGTAAAATCAGCGCCTGCAGGATGATTGCTTACGATAATGTCGTTCATAGGCTTATTAATTGAAGAAATATATTCCTTCCATGCAGAAAGATTTTCTGTAAACGCTGGAAGTTCTATCCCAACAAGAGAAGTCTCCCCTTCAACGATAAATGCAGCATCGCAAAGTGCATCCTTTGTGTCATACGCGTGAAGTTTGATTTTTCCAAAGTCATAGACTGTTACAGTTCCGCTAGAAAGATTTTTGGTTGTACTCATAATTTTTCCTTAATTTGTAGATTTAATTATTTAACGCGCATTGTAACTTTATTTGTTATATCTAAAATATAAAACCACTTTGTTGTAATGACAATAGTTACAACTAAAAAAGCATAGATGAACTACAAAAATGAAAAAAATCAGGACTAAACTCTCTATAAATCCCGGCAAATTACAGTATAATATGATGCATGCAAAAAAATATAATTTTTTGCGACGACCACTCGCTTTTGAGAAATGGAATAAAAAACTATATTCACTCTTATTCAAATTTTAAAGTTACACTCGAAGGCGGAACATGGGACGAATGCAAGAAAATCGCAGAATCATTCAGCCACAACAAAAACAAGGAAACTTCCTCTTACATTGCAATCGTTGATATTTCCTTCAAAGCGGAATACACGACTAATGGACACGAAGAATATTGCGGTTTTGAAATTATCAAAATGTTTTCAGCTCTTGGAATTCCTTGCATTGCCTATTCAAGCCACGATTCCGGCGGATTTATTGAACACGCGACAAGTGCCGCAGTTGGAGCAAAAGGCTTTGTTTCTAAAAATGCAGACGAAAAAATCTTGCTTAACGCACTTGAAGCAGTTTCAGCAGGAAAAACTTATATTCAGGCGGAACTCGTAACAGGGCTTCTTGAAGTCCGCGACATTACACAGACTTTTACAAAAAAAGAAAAACTGGTTGCAGAAAGCCTTACTATTTACAATACAAACGCCGATGTCGCCGCAACACTTGGTATTTCAGAAAAAACAGTCGTCAATTATCTTACAATTTTATATGACAAAGCAGGCGTTAAAAATAAAATCGAATTTTTAGAAAAAATGGGGCGTCTATGAAAAAGACCTGTTTTACACCAGTTTTAATTCTTGCTTCTCTTTTAGGAAATATTGCAACTTCTTTTTTGGCAAGCATTCTAAATTTGCCCGCTTTTTTTGATACAATTTTTTCCGTTGCAATCACTTTTTACGCAGGGCTTGTCCCGGGCATTATCGTTTCGCCTTGTTCAATCCTTTAATGACACTTTTAAGATGCGCAATTTACGGAACAGAAATTTTCTATTTCGATTTTCTGTATTCAGTCTGCGGAATTTTTATCGCTCTTGCAACGTGGGCAATAAGCCGCAATAAAAAAGAATTTTTCTCACTCCTGTCCAATTAACTAAGTAGCCCTTTTTAAAAGTTAAGATCCTTGCTATAATGGTTTTAGCTTAAAATATTACAAAACAAGGACTTAACTTATGTACAAATCTATCACAATTTCTTCGCAGCTGCTAGCACTCGC
>JALELH010000003.1 GCA_022768865.1 Spirochaetia bacterium | reverse complement strand
GACGGGAAAGTTTGGCACCTCGATGTCGGCTCATCGCATCCTGGGGCTGGAGCAGGTCCCAAGGGTTTGGCTGTTCGCCAATTAAAGCGGTACGTGAGCTGGGTTCAGAACGTCGCGAGACAGTTCGGTCCCTATCTGTTGCGGGCGATGGATGTTTGAGAGGAGCTGCCTTTAGTACGAGAGGACCGAGGTGGACGAACCTCTGGCTTACCTGTTGTCGCGCCAGCGGCAAGTGCAGGGTATCTAAGTTCGGAAGTGATAACCGCTGAAAGCATCTAAGCGGGAAGCACGCCCCAAGACAAGACATCCCGCAGGATTCGATCCTGCTGAAGGACCCGGAGAGAATATCCGGTTGATAGGCTGCAGGTATAAGCACCGCGAGGTGTTCAGCCGAGCAGTACTAATAGTCCGTGAGGCTTGGCCATATCACCGCTTTACCCTGGTTGAAGAGAATTGCATTCCTGAATATACTGTATGAAAGCTTCATGGGGAGCCTGAAGGAAACTTCCTGAACTTCATGAAGGCGGCATGCGTAAATAATGCCGGTGGCCATGGCGAGGTGGCAATACCCGTTCCCATTCCGAACACGGAAGTCAAGCACCTCTGCGCCGATGATACTGCGGAAGCGGAAAAGTAGGTGGCTGCCGGCTTTTTTTTGTTTAAATCAGTTTACCGTAGCTTTATAAGGTTTTCCTTTTTGTTTCTTTTCCACACCTTTTGATAAAAGGATTTCAATTTTCATGATTTTTTTTAACAAGGAATTGTTCCTGTCATAATCGAAAAAGAAAAGCTGCAAACCTGCTGGCACATAAGAAAGTTGATGAAATAGAAAGGCACTATCCTGAAAAAAACCTCAGCCGTCCCTGTTTTGAAAATGCAGATAAACAATTTGTGTGAATACAGAACGAGGTAATCCTATGTATGATGTACTGGAATATAGCGAGGTTGAAGTAAGAAATGTAGTGTCTAACCTTGTATCTCTCTGTCCGACTTAATGAATGTAAAGGAGTTCTTTCTGCTTTTTGCAGAAAATTTCGAAGTACCTTTTTCGAATAACTTTAAATCAAAGGGAATTGTCGCAGGCTGTTTCAGATCTGACGACGACGCACGCTACCTGAATATCAGGTCCTAAATTCATTCTTCCAGAAAACATGGAATCAATGGCATTGATTTCAACAGGCGTACTTTTAAAGGTTCTCCTGAAATGTGTTCTGGATTTTAGTGTTGAATAGTTATAAACAAAATAAAAAAAGGCCGTATTCATAATAAATACGGCCTTTATGGAGGTGGGGGGAGTTGAACCCCCGTCCATGATGGCTAACCAGGCATCTCTACAGGTTTATTGAAGCGAGGTATTTGTCGGGTAGAGGTAGCAGCTTCAAAAGCGTCTCTACCGTATCCTGGAAAAAGTCCCCGTAAATATCCAAGCCTACTTACAGGCAAGTCCCTGTTGTCGACGGAATTTTACAAGCCTAGGAACAGCGTCCTGTAAGTTCCGGCACTGCTTAAGCAGCGAGTGCTAACTGTTCGTTTTCAGACTTTTCGTCTTCTCTACGTTTTGCAGTTATTGTTTTGTCAGTTCAAGGCACCTTCACGCCTACCTGCAACACAAGATTATTCCAACTTGTCGAAACCGGTGCATCCCCGATAAAAAAGCCTTGCATAAACAAGGCTCATATAGAGAAAATCAAGTAAAACTTAACTTTCTCTGCTTACTTAAAATATAGTAATAAAATTATTCTCCGTCAACAGCAACACCGTGGCGCTTCTGCTGGAATCTCTTAAGCATGGCAACGCCATTTTTCTTGTCGTTATATACAAAACCGCCGTTCCAGTATTCAAGGGCAGCAAAGAGGGCATTACCACCGTCCTGTTCATCTGACTTCTTTGTACGGAAAGAAACATAGTTTGCAAGTTCTTCAAAGTTAGAATTGTGGAGACAGTCAATACGCTTTCTGTTGAATTCGTTCCACTTTTCCAGATCTTTAAATCCTTCACCTTCATCTTCAACAATAATGTGGGCATGTGTTGCACTGAACGAATACCACACATGAACCTGCTTGTTAAGATCACATTTGTTACCATGTTTTACAGCATTCTTGATTACTTCACTAATCTGCTGTTCAAGAAGGTTGATTTCCTTAATTTCAAGTGGTGCAGACTGCACAATCAAAAGTGTAAAGTAACGAATCTGTCTAAAATTAGACGGGAAAGACTTATAAAGCATATTTGTTTTGTCAAACAATGGGTCATTTCCGTCTGAACGAAGCTCTTTCAATTCTTCCATAGTGCAAACTCCTGTAAAATTATTCGTTGATCATAAGCAATGCTTCTTCTACGCTATTAGCGATAGGGAAGTAGCCCATAAGCTTTGTAAGTTCAATAACTTTCTTTACTGATCCATGAACATTTGAAATATAAAGCTTCAAATTCATCTTCTTGATAGTAGAACAGATGTAAATAAGAGCACCAATTCCAGACGAGTCAATGTAGTCTACCTGTTCAAGATTAATTACAAATGACTTGACGTTTTTCTCAAGCATCTTCATAACAAGTTCCTTGAGCTTGTAGGAATTGTACAAGTCCATTTCACCATTTACATCAATGATGTAGACTTCTCCATTCTTCCTTATTTTAAGTTCCATAAGTTTTACTCCTTAATGCCCAGTTTTACTCAAAATTTTATTACAAGCAACGATTGGTCATCATGCTGACTGCTGTTGCCAATATACTTCTTAATATCTGCCTTTACCAGGTTGGCAATATCCTTTCCTGTTTTTGAAGCATTCAGTGAAACAATCTTAAGCAGGGATTCCTTTGGATACTGCTGCCCCTGTTCGTTAAGTGCTTCTACAAGACCATCTGTATATGTTACAAGAATATCACCAGTTTTAACATCTTGCAAGACATCTTTATACTGGGATTCCTTATCAACACCGATAGGCTCGCTTGCATTGGAAATACGTTCTATTGTATTTTTTTCTGCACTGTAATAATAAACCGGAGTAGTTCCGCCGGTTGATATTTCTGCAACCTTCCTTACCGGATCATAGTTAATAAGTGCACATGAAGCAAAGTGGTCTGTGCTGAAACTTTCTGCAGCAATTCCGTGGTTTACCCATTCAAGAATTGTTCCTGCTGTTTTCTTTGTATTTACTACAAGACGAATCATGGCACGGAGCATGGACATAACAATAACGCTGTTCATTCCCTTGCCTGCAACATCACTCATTACAAAAGAAATCCTGTCTTTTCTTGAAACTATTACATCGTAGTAGTCGCCACAGACACCTTCTTCCGGATTCCAGATTGTGCCCAGCTGAATGCCAGGAATGACAGGAAGTTTTGCAGGATGAAGCATTTCCTGAATACTTGTTGCAATCTGTGCTTCCTTAATAAGATTGTTGTGATCCATTATTTCATTAACGCTAATTACTGTCTTAATTGAACTAGTTGCAAAATTAGTAAGAAGTTCTGCTGTTTTAAGATTATCTTCTGTAAATACGGCCTTTCCGTGAGTCCTTGCAAGGGCAACAACACCGATAACTGCATCGCCTACTTTCATAGGAACAATAATGTAGCTTCCGCATTCAAGGAAGTCTTCAGGACCGTTCTGATAGATTCTTGCATCGCTGGCAGGGTTTGTAATAAGTTCCGGTTTGCCTGCCGTAGCAATTTCTCCAAAGATATTTTCGCGCAAAGGGAAAGAAGCAAACTTAAAGTTAGTTGCAATGCGGATCGGCTTATGCGGCATATCGCTTGGAAGCTTATACGGAGGAGGAAAGTCTCCGTCAAAAGACTTAACTGTAATTACATCTTCAAAATCGTCTACAAGAAGGATTGCACCGCCGTCTGCCTGAACTTCGTCGCGGATTGTCTTATTTACATAGTCAAGAAGGCTAGAAAGACCGTTTTTATCAGAGAAACTTTCAGTAGCCTTTGCAGAAAAATCGTAGCTGATCTGGATGGCATGAGAATCTTTTTCTGATGTTTCAAAACTTTTTGTTTCAGCTGCCATCTGTGCGTAAGCCTGTACTGCAGATATGTCTTCTACATTCTTTGAATGTGGAACAAGCTTTCTTATTTCCTTTGGTTCAAAAGTGCAGAGGATGATTTCATAGGGAATAATTAAAAATGCTGCAATTAAAGCAGAAAAGGCAAAAATACCAAAAGCACTGGAAGGATTATCTGAAAAACAAACCTGTAAGCCAGAAACAAAACTGCCTGCTCCAAGCACTAACGTAGAAAGGTATGCAACGAAACTGATTCTTGCAGTCTTTTTCTTCCTTATGTAAGAGAACAGAATAAGCATGACAATAGAAAGAGCGGTTACTGCAAAAAGAGGAATAAAAGCAAATGCATTTTCTAAAAGAATCAAAATCATTACTCCTTGTTCAAAGTGCCGGCGGCAAAAAATACCCACAGGCTATAGTCTAGTTTAACATTGAAAAATCCTGCCGTCAAGTTTTTAGTGAAAATTCCTGCGCAATCTCTCAAATCTCCAGTTTTCCATTTTCTTCTGTCTGGTGAATGTCTTTCTTCATTTTTCTGCGCTGGAAGAAATTTGTAATGCGTCGCATTAATGGCAGTTTGCCAAACTGATTTGTAAAATCCCTTGCTGCATCTTCCAAGGGAAATTCGTTGCCGAACTTCTGCTTTAATTCGTCCCAGTATTTTATTAAGAAAACATAAAGATCTGCAATGGTTCGCTTGCTGAATCTTTTTATAATCTTTCTTTTGTTTATTACGTTTACAACAGGCAGATAGACATTCTGGAACCAGGAAAGAACAGCTTCTTCCATAGGAATTTCTTCTGACTTAGTTGAATTAATATAATACTTGTGGCCCAGAATATGGTTGTATATTACGTCATACTGACCAGGCGTGCTGAAGTCAAGGCACCAGTAGTCCGTAATGTCTCCGAAGCTTGTTTCCATATAGAAGACTCTTTTTTCGTATTCTATTACCTGCTTTATCATCTGCTGCTTTGTGCTGCCGGGTTTAAGCTTGATTTCTGTCTGAAGGCTTACAACTTCTGCATCTATGTTTTCTATGCCTCTTGACTTTGCTACAGAAACACGATGGTTTCCGTCACGGACAAAATACAGGCCGCCCAGCTCGTAAACGCTTATGGCAGGCAGGACTATATCCTGATAATGTGCCATGTCAACACGTTCCCAGCGGTTTTTAAGGAAGTTGCTTTTAGGAAAAAAATGATTGTCAAAGTCTGAATATCTGCCTTCGCTGCCAACAATGAGCTTTACGGGAATAACTTCCATTCCCTTGTAAACTTCATTTTTAGGCTTTAGAAGTGTCTTCATGTCCTGAAGGGAAATTAACCTTGCTTCTTCCGGATTAAGAAGATGCTGTATTTCGTTTATCAGTGCCTTGTTGTGGGCTTTGCTGAAATCATCATCTGTCTGAGAGGATAGAAATGAGTGGTTCAAAATTGTCTCCTTTTTCATTGAACTTAGGTTCAAATTCAACTACCAGATGGCTGTAGCCGTTTACTACGGTAGTTTTTCCTGTTACAGTCACTCTTTTTGCCTGTAAATCGTAAAGATGAATGTGTCCGTGTATCATCAGGGAAGGCCTGAATTTCTTTATAAACCAGTTAAAGCATTCAAAACCCTTGTGGCACGGATCTTCCTTGTCGTGTATGTGGCGCGGGGATGCATGTGTCAGAAAAACATCGCAATACCGTCCGTAACGGATTTTATTCCATAAAAGGGAAGGTATCATGGCAACCAGCTGTCTTTTCATCTGGGATTCCGTAAACTGGGCCTGACCGTTATTGTATTTTATGGAACCTGTAACTCCTGCTATAAGAAGGGGGGTCTTCTTTCCTGACGGGCCTGTAAAATACAGATACTTGTTTTTTACCGTCCTGTTGCTTACATAATCTGCACCATGGGAATGGCTGTTCATGTCAAAGGAAGTTACGGAACAGTCTCCGAAGCCTGATTTTTTGCAATAGTATTTATATTCGCTTAAATCGTGGTTGCCGAATACAAAAAAGGTAGGCTTTGAAAGGGCATCTACTATAAAGTCCACATACTCCATGGAAAGATCGCCTGCACAGAAAACGGCATCAACGTCTCCGTAGCGGTCTTTTACAGTGGTAGAATAAACTAAAGGGTCAATCTGATCAGAAACGCACAGGAACTTCATCTATACTCCTGCTTTTCTGAACAGGCCTTCAAGAATATCCTTGGAAATAAGGACAATAGGCCTTCCTTCCGTAAATGACTGTGCTGAAGGCGTAAAGTCTGAACATGTAAAAATCATTCCCTTTACATAATTTTTTGCCTTTAAAGTATCTGAAAGTTTTCTTACAACGCCGTCTTCTATTGGTTCCGTGCTTCGGTAGAACTGGCACAAAATAATCTGCTGTTTTGCGTTCATCCAGCTTTCTTTTTTTTCTTCCGTTGCAATCATCTGGCAGCCGTATTTTGTTGTCTCAATCTTCTGGCACTGAAGCTTGTAGCCGGCATAGGCAAGCTTCTTGCATAATTCATTAAACTGGGCATTGTTTGCCGTAAGGTATTCCTTGATGCCGTCGTTGGTTTCAAGTTCCTTATACTGGCTCAGCTTTGTTGCAACATCCTTAAACTTGCTGTTGATTTTAAATACAGTTTCCCACTGTTCAATGGCTTTTTCAATTTTGCGGTTCTTTTCGTAGCAGATGCCAAGAAAATAGCGTGCATACAGGGTTTCCTGATTCCTCTGGTCTTTTGAATTGTTAATGGCACGTTCAAAAGCATCTACTGCCTTTTCTGACTGTTCTGCCATCATAAGGCAGATGCCTTTTTCTACAAGGGCTTTCTGCTTGAATTCCGGCGAACGTTCTGCCTTTTCTAAAAGCTTTACTGCCGTAGATAAATCTTTAGATTCCTTGCATACTTTGCCAAGATAATAGTAGTTTTCATAGTTTTCAGGATTAAGCTTTATGGAAGATTCAAGGGCTTGCTTTGCCTGGGTAAAGTTCTTGTTCTTGAATAAAAGCCTGCCTGCTGCTGTGTATGCCTTTGCATTTTTTCTGTCTGCAAGAATTGTTTTCTGATAGAAGCCCATGGCAAGCTTTGCGTTTCCTGTTTCTTCGTAAAGTTCTGCTGCCTTAAAATTGTGGTCCGTAACATTTGGTTCAAGTTTTGTTAAAAGAAGATATTCCTTTAAAGCTTCTGTAGGCTGGTTAAAGCGGCGGTAAAGCACAGCCATGCTTTTCCTGAATTCTGCTTCCGGAATTTCACCATTGAAAAGGGCATTCTGGTTTACGGTTTTATATTCCATAAAGGCAAGTTCGTATTTGTTGTCCATAAGGTATGCCTTGCCAAGATAATAGTGGGCAACATAGTTACGCGGGTTTTTAGAAATGATTACCTTTGTGCATCTCTGGGCTGCCTGAAACTTGCCTTCCTTCAGGAGCCTTGGCACGCCGTCCAGTTTTGAAGGAAAAAGAATGTTCTTGAATATTATTATTGAAACTAGTCCGATAACGGCAATTAAAAATGCGCCTACTACAACAAAACCTAGAGAACCCATCGCTTTCACCAATATAAAATTTTAAGCAGAATCTGAATTTAAATATAAGAAACCGCTATCCCCATATTATATAGCATAAATTATTTATTTTTCAACAAAAGACTAGAAAACACGGATAATCATGAATTATTGAGATTATGCCGATTATATAGTAAATTTATGACTATGCTTAAGAAATTTTTAAGTTTTATTTTACTTTTTTTTAGCGGGATATGTTTTTGCCAGACTTCCGATTTCTTAAAGGGTGAATCCCTCTTCAAGGAAAATAAAGTTGAAGAAGCAGTTCCGTATTTAAAAAATGCCATTAGCCAGGGCGGAAACCCTAAGGCCTACAACTATCTGGCTTTGTCTTACCATAAACTTGGCATGTATGAAGAAAGCCTTGAAGTCTGTTCAGAAGGAATGAAAGTTTCAGGAACAGATAAGAAAGTCCTGGCATTCAATGCGGGCAACGTGTGCTTTGAGATGGAAGACTATTACACTGCAGAACGCTGGTTTTCCCTTGCTATTGCCGCTAACCGCATCTATGCACCGCCGGTTTTAAATCGTGCCAACACGGAACTTAAACAGAATAAATATCTTGCTGCTTTAGAAGACTATAAGCTTTACCTTGACCTGTCTCCTAATGACGGCCAGAAGCCTGAAATTGAACAGCTTATACAGCTGCTTGAAGGGTGGAAAAAGGCAGAAGAAGAACGCATTGCAGAAGAAAAGCGCCTGAAGGAAGAAGAAGAAAGAATCCTTGCAGAACAGAAACGCCTTGATGCAGAAGAAGCAGCTCTGACTGCCGCAACCGCCGCCAGTGCTGCACAGGCAGAAGAAGAAAAGGCAAAGGCTGCAGAAGAAAAAGCAAAAGCCGACGAAGCACTTCAGCAGCAGCTAAACGAAAAGTTTGCCGAACAGGCAAGGCTTCTGGAAGAACAGCGTGAAGAACTTAAAAAGCTTATAGAAGAGCAGAAAGCCGCCCAGGAAGCACAGCGCCTGGAAAATGCAAAACGGCAGGAAGAAACTGCAAAGTGGGAAGCCGAAAACGCAAGGCGTGCAGAAGAAGAAGCAAAAAGGGCAGAAGAAGATGCTGCCAGAAGAAGAAAACTCCTGGAAGATGTTGCTGCATCATTGCAGAATTCAGGAAGTTCAAATATGAATGCAGGAGCAGAAGGAACGGTAGACTATGGCTACGAAACAGAACTTGAATAGTGAAGAAAATATAAACGAAGAAAAAAAAACAGTAAAAAAAACTGCGGCAAGGGCAACTAAGTCAGTATCAGACGCGACTGCAGCTAAAACAACGGCTAAAAAGCCTGCCACAAGGAAAACTGCAGAAGAAAAAGCAGAGCCGGCAGTAGCTAAAACAACTGCAAAAAAGACAGCTGCTAAAACAGAAGATGCAGAAAAAAAGACCGCAAGAAGAACAAGAGTTGCAAAAACCGCAGAAACAGATACAGAAAATGCAGAAACAAAAAAGACTGCAGCAGTAAAGAGAACAACTGCTGCAAAGAAAACAACTGCTGCAAAGAAAACTGAAAAGGCAGAAGAAAAGCCTGCGGCAAGAACAACTGCATCAAGAAAAACAACAGCTGCAAAAAAAGCCGGCGCAGAAGAAAAGCCTGCGGCAGTTAAAACATCTGCAGATGAATCAGTGGCTAAAGCTGCTAAAAAGCCTGCAGCAAGAAAAAGTGCAGCAAAACCAGCTGCCGTAAAAAAAGAGCCATCAGCAGAAGCAGCAGCAAAGAAAACAAAAGAAACAGAACTTTCCCCGGTAGGCGTAATGGTAAAGATACCCGTTGCAGCCCCCGTTGCAAACAATGCAGAAACAAATTCCCCAACGGAAGAGCCAGCCGTAAGCAAGGTAAGCTCAGAGTCAGCAAAAAAAGTGCCGGCAAACAATGCAGACTTAACTTCTGCAAAAGAACAGCCTGTAAACAATACAGACTTAAGTTCTGCAAAAGAAGTGCCGGCTAGCAAAACAGAAAGCAACGCAAGTTCAACATTAACAGCAGAACAGCCTGAAAGCAATACAATGGCAACTCCTCCAAAAGAAGAACCGGAAATAAAAAACAATGATTACCTTGCCTTAGAAAAAATGATGCAGGATTCAGGCTTAAGAAAAAGTGCAGACAAATTAGAAAAAAAGACAGAAGGCAAAAAAGGCAAAAAGAAAATCATTCCTATAATATTCCTGCTGCTTGCACTCTTTGGCACCGGAATCGGCGTAGGCATAAAGTTTTTCAGCGGAATGGGCACATCCATAGAAAGACTGTCTCCTGAAGAAATAATTGCCAAAGCCCAGCGCCTGATAGAGAAGGGCCAGTATGCACAGGCACTGGAAATCTTAAGCGGCCTTAACATAAGCGGTAACGATGAAAAGTCTGCAGAACTCAGAAAAAAAGTAGCTGGCCTTATAAAGACCGGCATAGAAAAAGCCCTTGCAGACGGCAAGATAGACGAAGTATTAAAGACAATAGAAGAACTTGCCGCAAAAGGCAAATATGCAGAAGCACTGAAACTTGCAGCAATAGGTTCATCAATAGACGGTGATGACGAAAATACCCTTGCATTAAAACAAAAACTGAAGCAGCTGGAAAAAAGCATAGCAGAAAAAGCTGTACAGGACGGCAGGGCACAGGAAGTCATAGACACAGCAAAACAACTAATAGAAAGCAGTCAGGAAATTCCTGCACTGGAACTTTTAAATCTTCTTGACATAAAGGGCAACAGCACTGAATCAAGAATGATGAGGAATCAGATTTATTCCCTGAAAAAAGATGCCGTAAACAAGGCCCTGGAAAATGGCAGGGGCAGGGAACTTTTAGATGCCATAGACACCATGAACAAAAACGGAGACAGCGTAAATGCCCTGGAACTTTTGTCCTACATGGAAGTAAAAGGCAATGACGAAGAATCTGCAGAACTCAGGGAACAGTTAGACCAGCTAAAAAAAGAAGCTGTAAAAAAAGCCTTTGAAGACGGCAAACAGGAAGAAATAATAGCCCGCGCAAAGCAGATGATTTCTGACGGAGACTACAGTTCTGCACTTGAGTTTTTAAGTTCCGCAGAAGCAGAAGGAGATGATCCGGAATCCCGTGCATTCAGGAATTCAATAAAGGCATTAAAAAAAGACACGGTAGAACGCGCCCTTGCAGAAGGCAGAATCGATGATGTATTTAAAACCGCCGATAAACTAAACAACAACGAAGACAATGCCTCAGCCCTTGAACTTTTAGGCATGGTAAACATTGCAGGCAATTCAGAAGAAGCACAGAAACTAAGGGAACAGCTCAACGCAAAAAAACAGGAAACTCTTAAAAAAGCCATAGAAAACGGAAAGACAGACGAAATCATAAAACAGGCAAAGCAGATGATTGCAGACGGAGATTATGCCGGGGCCCTTGAACTTTTAAGTTCTGCAAAAATATCTGAAGACAGCCCGGAAGGCCAGAAACTTAAAAAGGAAATAGACGGCCTTAAAAAACAGGCAATATCAAAAGCCATAGAAGAAGGCCGCGGAGACGAAATCCTTGACACAGTAGAAAGGCTCATGAAGGAAGGAGACTTTGAATCTGCATCTTCCATAATAGACCAGATAGGAAAAGTAGATGCCACAAGCCCTGAAGCAAAGGCCTTTATGGACCGCGCAGAAAGACTTAAAAAGCAGAACGAAGTTCTTTCCAAAACAGGAAACATGAGCAACGAAGAAAAGGCAAAACTTGCAGAACAGCTCATAAAAGAAGGCCGATACGACGAAGCACTTACTTTGCTTAATTCAATAAATGCAGACGGAAACGATGAAGAAACAAAAAAGCTGCAGGAAAAGATTTCTAACCTTAAAAAAGATGCCGTAACAAAAGCAAAGAAAGACGGCGTAGACTTAGGCGTCTTAGGATATGACGAAAACGGAAACCCTGTTCTTTCAAAAGAAGAAGTTGCAAGAAGACAGCAGCAGGAACGCATTCTTCAGGAAGCTGCAGAAAAAAAGGCAGCAGAAGACAAGCTTATAGAACAGGTAAAAAAAGAAGCAGAAGAAAAACTGCGCAAGGAAGAAAACGCAAGAAAGGCTGCCGAAGAAAAGCTTAAGAAGGAAGAAAATGCAAGAAAACTTGCAGAAGAAAAGCGCCTGAAGCAGGAAGCAGAATTAAAAGACGCTGCTGCAAAAAAAGAAAAAGAAGAAGCAGAAAAAAAGGCAAAGGAAGAAGCAGCTAAGATAGCAGCGGAACAAAAACTATTGCAGGAACAGAAAGCAAAAGAAGAAGCTGCAAAAAATGCAGAAACACAGCTCAGAAAAGAAATAGAAGATTCCATAGCACGCGGCAAGCAGCTGCTTGCACAGGGAGACATAGAAGGTGCTGCAAAAGAATTTGCCAATGCAGAATCTAAACTTCCTGCAGATGATGAAAAATATTCAGCAGAAAAGCTAGACCAGATGGCAAAGGCACTTTACGACGCTTCTGAAAAAGCAACAGGCGCAGACAAAAAGAAGCTGGAAAACCTTTCTGGCCAGATGGCAAAAAGCGCACTTAAGTTTTCTTCTGCGTCTCCAGACACCCTTTATATTGCAGGCATAGACGCACTAAACAAAAGAAACTTTGCAGAAGCAGAAAAGTTCCTTAATGACGCCATTGCAAAAAATCCTGCAAACTTTATGTATTTTTATCAGCTGGGACGTGTTCTTGCCATGCAGAAAAAATACGACGCATCCATTGTAGCATTTCAGAATTCAATGAACATAAACGGAGCCTATGCACCGGCATGCTACAATTCAGGCTATGTAAGCGAACAGCTAAACAAAAAACAGGATGCCTTAAAATATTACAAGATGGCAACAGACGTAAACCCGGCCTACGAAAATGCATACCTTGGCCAGGGCCACGTATTAATGGATATGGGAGATTACAGCAGTGCAGCAGAAGCCTTTAAAAAAGCCCTTGCCGTAAACCCAAACCGTGCACAGATATATCAGGAACTTGGTGCATGCTTAATAGAAAAGAAAGACTATGTAAATGCAGAAAGCTATTTAAAGAAGGCACTTGCCTGCCCTGATGCAACAAAAGAAAAAAACGCACTTACATACTACAATCTTTCTACGGTTATGTATGGCCAGAACAAAAAGGCAGAAGCCTTAGATTATGCCGTAAAGGCATACGATGCAAGGGAACGCACAGAAAATTCCGTAAAGGCAAACATAGTCTACAACTATGGGCTTATGATGCAGGACAGTGCAAAAGATGAAGATGCCGTAAGGCTTTACAACGAAGTTCTTATGCTGGACCCAAAACACGTAAAGGCCAATACAAACCTGGGCACAGTCTACATGAAGCAAAAGAAAGACACAGAAGCAATCCTTGCCCTTACCAATGCCTACAATGTGGAACCGGACAACTTTGAGGTAAACAATAACCTGGGAACAGCCTACAGAAGGATTTCTGATTTTACAAAGTCTGCGGAACACTATAACAAGGCACTAAAAGTAAACCCAAAGGATTTAACCGTAATGCAGAACCTGGCAAGAACCTATGCTGCTGCAAAAGACTACGAAAATGCCAGAAAAGTTTATGAACAGCTGATTGCAAAGGAACCGGCCAGCAATGACCACCTTTTTGAACTTGCCAACATTGCCTACGAAAAAGGCGACAGTGCAACAGCGGCAAAATGCCTTGCAAAACTTCAGCTTATAGCACCGGACTACAAGGCCGACCAGGTAGATAACATGCTTAAAGCACTGGGATATTAGGATTTTATAGGGTCAGGGTTTCGGGCAACATTTCCGAAACCCTTGATTTTACGGTTTATTTGCCTGCCAGTTTCTGTACTTCTGTTATTGATAAACCTGTACCTTTTGCAATTTGTTCTATGGATAACCCCATAGACAGAAAGTTTTTAGCGTCTTCCATTGCCTTTTGGAAGGCACCAATAGAAATGCCCTGCTGTTTGCCGATAGAGATACCTTCTAATTTTCCCTCTCTTTTTGCATCCATATACCAGACTGCACCCATACTGTCATACCCCTTTCTGAACTGCTTATTGCTTTTTATGGTATTTACTAGACCGTCAAGCGTTCTTGTAAAATCATCCGTAGGTTCTTTATTTAAAAGATAACTCATAAATTTTCTTATGGCAACGGCAAAAGCATTGCTGTTTAGTTGTATTCTATTCAAATAACTTTTGCCGCTAGTTTTGCTTTCGCAAAACTAGAACAATTCCCTAGAAATTTTTTGTAGGCAGTTGCATTAAAGAATATCTTTGAAGTATCGTCCTGCAATGTGATTCCTTTATTTTCCTTGCAGATATTTTTGAAAGTATAAACAGGCATTTCATAACCAAAGGGGTCAAAGGTTGTAATAAAAATTACGAAACTTTCTTTAAGTTCAAGATAATCTTGCCCGCGCATAAGGTTATCCGCATCTATCATAGACTGGTAAACACGGGTGCGCTTAGCTAAGTTTTTATCGTGGTAGGTCTGGATTTCGATGTCATAAATATGTTCGCTGTCTTTTACGTAGACATCCAATCGCACGCCCTTGCTTTCATAGTAAGCATTCAGTTACGCAAATTGTTAAAAATCAGATGTAAAAGGTCTTGTTTGTGCTGAACAAGGCCTTTTTTTGACTATGCAAGGCCATTGTATTGTCTGTAACAATAGTTGTGTTGAAGCTTAAACAAAATTATTGTTCTAGCTAGAACAAATATTGTGTCTTAGCTTAAACACAACCTGTGTCAGTTAATAAACACAACATATGTTAGTTAATAAACACAACGTGTATTAGTATATAAACACAAATTGTGTCAGTTAATAAACACAATCTGTGTTAGTTAATAAACATAATTTGTGTCAGTTAATAAACACAATATATGTTTCTTCTTAAACGCTAATTTTGCTTGCTCTTAATTAGATATAGTGTTTTGTATAGGGCGTCCTAACGAAAAGTGCTACAAAAAACGGTCGTTTAAAGTATCAGCTTTTCAGCCAAGCTCACTAAGTTTTTATAAACAGAAAGCATTTTAATTCGTTATATAAACTGAATGTATATGGATAAATTTCTTAGCTTTTGATAAACTAGGGGAACTATGAGTGCTACAAAAAACGACCGTTTAAAGTGTACAAGAAGCCGCAAATATAAAGAAAATTACAGCTTTAACTGAAACCCTAGCAAACTAAAACTAGATGATGTAAAATGTCTACATGCTTTTATATCACGGAAGTAATGTTTTAGTAAAAGAGCCTCAAATCATTGTTCCAGAAAAAACTTTGGATTTTGGCATTGGTTTTTATACAACTACGAGTTTTGAACAGGCTGAAAAATGGGCTGTCAATAAAACAATCCGTGAAAAATCAGGAACTGCAACTGTAAGCGTTTTTAACGTTGACGATAATTTTTTATCTGATAAAAAACTTAATATAAAAAACTTTACTAGTGCTGATGAAGAATGGCTTGATTTTATAATGTCCAACCGGTTGAATTTTGATTTCAGCCATAATTTTGATATTGTAAAAGGTGCTGTTGCAAATGATCGTGTATATGCAAGTCTTAATGCCTTTGAAAATGGTTTTATGGAAAAGTCAACGCTTTTGAAGGAACTACGCACTTGGGTGTTTGTTGATCAGATTTTGTTTCACACAGAAAAATCATTAAAGCTGCTTTCTTTTAACAAGGAGATTTTGCCATGTTCCCGGAAATAACACAACAGAATGTGCATATATTTTTCCCGTTTAAGATTGCAAAAGTTGCAGTGCAGATTGCAAAGGAAGAAAACATTCCCATTACTAAGGCTGTAGAAAAATTCTATGCTTCCAAAACAGAACAGATTTTGGCTGACGAATCTACAAAACTGTGGCATCTTGGATGGGTAGGGCTTTATGACACATACAAGGCAGAGCAAAATGACAGATGAAGATATTGCGTTTTTTCTTTCCTGGTGCATAGAAGAATATGCCGTTTATAAAAATATTCCTGCAAGCAAAGTTTCTGCAATGTTTTCAAAAAGTGGTGCCATGGAATACCTGATGCAAAATGCCGAAGTTTTGCATACGCAGGGTAAAAGTTATATACTGGATTCCATAGAAGAGTTTCTTAAAATATAATTTAGTTGCTCATTTTCAATAACATGCTGAGTTATACCGTCAGAATTGCCCAAACCTTGCAATAAAGTCAAAAATATTCCAAAATGTTGATGAACGGACATTTTTACCTTCTAAAATGTTGATGAACGGACATTTTTACCTTCCAAAATGTTGATGGGGGATATATGCTGCAAAGAAAAGCATCAGAATTTTTAAAGAACTGGGCACAGTCAAAAAATAAAAAGTGTCTTGTAATTCAGGGAGCAAGACAGGTTGGTAAAACCTATGCCATAGAACAGTTTGCCAGAGAAAATTATAAAGAAGTTGTAGAAATCAACTTTAAGCAGACTCCTACAGCGGCAGATATTTTTGCAGGTGACTTGACGGCAGAAAATATGGTAATGGCCATGCGCTTCAGGTTCCCGGAAAAGAAAATTATTCCAGGCCAGACATTGATTTTTTTTGATGAAATACAGGAATGTCCTGATGCAATTACATCCTTAAAATTCTGGACCATTGACAGCCGTTTTGACGTTATTGCTTCCGGTTCTCTTTTGGGAATTGACTATAAACGTGCATCTTCTTATCCCGTTGGATACGTTGAATATTTTAAAATGTATGCCCTTGATTTTGAAGAATTTCTTTGGGGAATGGGCATTTCGAAAGAACTGACAGAAAGTCTGCGTTCATTTTTAAATTCCAAGACTGTAATTCCACAGGCAGTGAATTCCCAGATGATGAATTACTACAGGCAGTATATCGCCACAGGCGGAATGCCTGAAGTTGTTCAAAAATATGTGGATACAAAAGATTTTCGGGAAGTTCATAAAATACAGACAAATCTTTTGCAGGGATATCTGTATGATATTGCCCATTATGCAACGGCAGAAGAAAAAATAAAGGCAGAAAAATGCTATCTTTCTCTTTCAAAACAGCTTTTGGATAAGGAAAACCATAAGTTCCAGTACAAAGAAGTTGAAAATGGCGGCAGGGCACAGAAGTTTTTTTCAAGTATAGAATGGCTTCTTTACGCGGATATTATTCATTTGAGCCGTCTTGTAACGGATATAAAATTTGATTTGAATGATTATGCCAGGGATGATTTTTTCAGGGCTTACACAACTGATTTGTCTTTGTTGATGTCAATGAAGGATTTTTCTTTTAAGCAGCTTATTGTAGAAAATACACTGGAAGGAAATTCTAAAGGCGGAATATACGAATGTGCCATAGCCGATGCACTTTATAAAAAGGGTTTTCAGTTGTATTTTTACAAGAATGAAACTGCCAAAAGGGAACTTGATTTTATTATTCAAAAAGACGGTAATATAATCCCCATTGAAGTAAAAAGCGGAAATACCCGTGCCACATCTTTAAAGGCCTTGATTAAAAACAATAAAGACATCAGTTTTGCATATAAATTTGTAGACGGGAATATTGGTGCCGGTGAAGATGGAATTATGACTTTGCCTTTGTATATGGCAGCTTTTATTTAGTCACATAATTGCTTTTTTATTCCCCAAAAGCACAGTGGAACATATACGGCGGAAGTTTTACAATGCCGTCTTCAAAAGACAGGTTTTTGGGATGAATGATGTATGATGTATCAATCTTTTTGCCAAACTTGTCTTTAAATGCAAAAAGGGAAGTGGCAGTATAATTTTTTGAAGATTTAACTTCGCATGGGTATACTTTAAAATTCAATTTGCTTTCATTGGAAAGAAGAAAATCTATTTCCATGTCATTGCGTTTTTTTTCTGCACTGTAATGGGTATAAAAATACAGTTTGCGTCCGGTAGAAGCAATTATTTGTGCAATCATGTTTTCGTAGAGCATTCCTTCGTTTAAGGAAAGTTTTCCGTCCATAATTGATTTATAGAGCTGCTGGCTTGATATTTCATTTTCAGAAAACGCCAGGCTTACAAGCAGGCCTGTGTCTCCCATGTAGCATTTTAATGCAGACTCATTTTTGTTCAGCGCGAATCCTACACATGGGTCATTGCATTTATAGCACAAGTTGCAGATCATGGAATCGTCAAGCCAGAATAATGGCTCGTCATATCGGTCAAAAACCGCACCTTCTTCTATCTGGCTTAGCACAACTTTTTTTTCATGGGTAGATAAATAAGCAGGTATATTTTCAAACAGGGCAGACACTTTTGAATTGTATTTTTTTGCAGCTTTTTTTATGTCATCACGGTACAGATTTAAAATATCACGTTTTTCCATATCGCTTTTTTCAAAGTCAAGACCGTTTTCTAGATACGCAACAACACTTTTGGGCATTCCGCCTACAAGCATATATTCTCTAAAAATGTGCATTGCTTTTGCATGGCTCTTTTGTTCAAGGGGAATTTTCTTGTCCCAGCAATCCTGTATATATTCAAGCAAAAGTTCTTCTCCTTTTGCTGTCATGAATTCTTCTAGTGTTACAGGATACATTTTTAGTTTTCTTTCTTCTGACGGAATGGTTATTTCGTTTACATTTTCCTTTATGGAAATTAGAGAGCCAGTTTCTATGTAGTCGTAACGTCCGTCCTGAACTAAATATTTTATTGCTTCTCTTGCACGCGGAAACTTCTGAATTTCGTCAAAAATAATAAGGGAATTACGGTTAAATAATTTTGTATTGTATTCAAGGGAAAGTGTCTGGAAAAATAAATCAAGGTTTAAAAGGTTTTCAAAGTTATCCTTTATTTTTTTTGATGCCTTGTTAAAATCAATTAATATGTAGGATTTATAGTTTTCTTTGCCGAATTTTTCTGCCAGTGTTGATTTTCCAATACGGCGGGCACCTTCTATCATCAATGCTTTTGAACCGTTGCATTCTTTTTTCCATGCAAGCAGTTTGTTATAAACCTTTCTTTGAATCTCCATAAGTTGAATTATATGAAGATTTATATGCCGTTTCAATAACCCGCAGAGTAATTTTCGCTAAAATTGCCAATAGTACGCAGAGTATTTTACTTAAAAATTGCCAATAGTACGCAGAGTATTTACAGCACCATTATTAAAGTTCCTGCTGTAATCAAAATGCAGCCCACAATGGATTTTGGTGTAAACTGTTCATGTAAAAAAATAAAGGCCAGAATAAAAGTAAATACGACGCTCAGTTTGTCTACCGGCACAACTTTAGAAACGCTGCCCATTTGTATTGCCTTGTAATAGCAAAGCCAGCTGGCTCCCGTTGCAAGGCCGGACAAAATTAAAAACATCCAGCTTTTATTGCTGATGTTAAAGAGCCCGTTCTGTTCCTTTGTAATAAAGACCATGAGCCATGACATGGCAACAACAACTACAGTGCGTATTGCCGTTGCCAGTGTAGAATTTACACCGGCAATTCCTGCTTTAGCTAAAACAGAAGTAAGGGCCGCAAAGACTGCAGACAGTAAAGCAAAAACAAGCCACATAATTAAGCTCCATGATCCTTAAGTTCTTTTTACCAGGCTGAAAAGCTGCTCTCTTGTTATGGTTGTAAAAACAGGGCGTCCGTGGGGGCAGTGGGGGTCCGGCAGTTTAAGTGCACCCTGGGCAATTTCTGCTGCGGTCTGGCTGTCTAAAACTGTTCCGTCCATTACGGCTGTGCGGCAGGCAGTTGATGCAATGGCACTGTTAATTAAATCGGAAGGATTTACACGGCGGTCCAGAACGTCTTTTTTTAAGTCTTCTTCTTTGCCTTTCCATCTTGCAGGAACTGTATAAAATTCCCATCTTCCGTTGCCGCAGTTTTTACATTCAAAACCTGCTTCCTGCAATTTGTCTTTTATTGCTTCTATATAGTTGTCGTCTGCATCATTGTCTGTCTGGACAACGTATGGCACAAGAAGTTTTTGTGTTTCCTTAGCGTCTGCCATCAGTTTATTGTAAATCATTCTTTCGTGTGCTGCGTGCTGGTCTATTATGTATAAAACACCCTTTTTTTCTGCAATTAAAAAAGTTCCCATGGTGCAGCCTACAAAATGGAACCCTTCTTCAAAAGTTTCTGCTGTATCAGGGTTTATTGCATCTGGAATATAGTTTGGCTTATATGAACTTTCTTCTTTTGCAAAAGTGCCGCCGCTAAAAAACTTTGTCCTGTTTTCTGCTAAGGTTGTTTCTTTATTGGCAAAGGAACTGCCGCCTGCAAAATTTCTTTTTACGCTAAAAGTAACCGGAGCAGGGCTTCCGCTTTTTATTGTATACTTGCTGCCAGGATTATTATTTTCTTCAATATATAAACCAGGTGTTTTAAAGGAACTTAACTTTGCAGATTCTGTAATTCCTGTGCTGAATGCAAGCTGTGCCAGAGAAGCATTTTCTTCTTCCTTGTTTTCCTGAAGCATGGTTTTTACCGTATACTGCTTAAAGAAATTTTTTACTGCAGTGCTTACTTCGTGGTGCAGTGAATTTATGTCTTTAAACCTTGCTTCTTTTTTTGCAGGGTGAATGTTAAAGTCCACAAGGGAAGAATCCATCTGAACAAAAAGGCATGCAACAGGAAAAGTTCCGTTTGGAAAGTATCCCTGTGTGCCGTAAACAATTGCCTGCACTAAAGAATATTCCTGGATTTTCCTGCCGTTTACATAAATGGAAATATCTTTTCTGCTTGAACGTGTTACGGATGGTTCACCTATAATTAAAGTAAAGGAATACTTATCGCTGGGTTTATCTGCCTTTATTTCATAAAAAAGTTCGTCGTTTTCAAAGAACTGGTTTACCTGAATAAAACGTTCTTTTAAGCTTTGCCCTGCAGGAAGATTTACTTTTTCTTCTCCGTCACTTGTAAAGGTAAAGGCAATGTCCGGGCGCGGCAGAACTTTTTCTTCAAAAGTGTTGCGGCACATTATTGCTTCACTTGACGGCCGCTTTAAAAACTGGCGGCGGGCAGGAAAGTTTTCAAAAAGTCCTCTTGTCTGGACTATGGTTCCTTCTGTAAGTGCAGTTGGCGTTATTATGTGGTCTTCTGTAACGGAAGCGTTCATTTTAAAACCGCCGCTTACAATTTCAAGCCTGCTTACTGCTGCCATAGAAGAAAGTGCTTCCCCGCGGAAACCTAGAGTAGAAAGATTTAGTAAATCTGTTTCCGTAGAAATTTTGCTTGTGGCGTGTGGTCTTGCACATTGAACTAAATCTTCTTGTGTCATGCCGCAGCCGTTGTCTACTACGCGGATTTTTTCTATGCCGCCGTCTTCTATTTCTACTTCAATTCTTGTTGCTCCGGAATCTACTGCATTGTCCATAAGTTCGCGGACTATGGCATTAGGGCGGTCTATGACTTCTCCTGCGGCTATTTTTCTTGCAACTTCCGGTTTTAGTAAACGGACTTTTTTTTGTTCTGACATTTTAAGAACGTGTTCCTGTTATTTCTGCTGAATCGTCAAAGAGTCCAAGTTCCGGTTTTTTTTCTTTTGATTCTGCTTCATCGCCGTTCATTAATATCTGTATTTTGCCTTCCATTTTATCAAGTTCTTTTTCAAGGCTTTTGGCAAGCTTTATTCCTTCTTCAAAGTTTTTAAGTGCATCTTCAAGGCTTATGTCGCTCTGCTTAATGTTTTCAGAAAGTGTTTCAAGTTTTTCAAGTTTTTCTTCAAAGTTTGTCATTTATTTTCCCCTAATATAGTTTTCTGTTTGCTTTATATTTTATGCTGCTTAATTTACGGTTGCCGTAAGTTCGCCCTTTGCAGGCTTTATTTTTATCTGGTCTCCGGAAGCAAGTTTTTTTGCATCCCTTATTACGTTGCCGTCTTTATCCGTTACCATGGAATATCCCCTGTTAAAAATTGACTGGGGGTTGCAGCTTTCAAGGATTTCTGTGCTGCGTTCTATTCTGCGCTTTTTTTCTTTTATTATTTCTTCCATAGAATTTTTCATGGAATCAAAGGCACGGTCAAATCTTTCTGAAAGGCGCTGTTCAATATTTAAAAGCCTTGTGTGCATGTTTTCCGGGTTAAAGGATTTTAAAAGAAGCCTGAGGTTTTTTGTCCGCTCTAAAATTCCCTGGCAAAGGCTGTTTTTATAATAGTCAATATTGCCCATAATTGTAACTTTTTCCGGGAATACAATTTCTGCCGCTGCACTTGGAGTAGGGGCCCTGTAGTCTGCGGCAAAGTCGCTTAAGGCCCAGTCAATTTCATGTCCTACGGCAGAAACAACAGGGATTTCTGATGCTGCTATGGCACGGACTACGCTTTCTTCGCTGAATGGCAGCAGGTCTTCAAGGCTTCCGCCGCCACGGCCAACGATTAAAACATCGCATAGCTTATTCTTGTTGGCAATGTTTATCATTTTTACTATTGTAGGGGCTGCAGTTTCCCCCTGAACAAGGGCAGGCAGAATTACAATATTTATTTTGTCGTTGCGCCTTTTTCTGATATTTAAAATATCCCTTAAGGCGGCTCCACCCGGGCTTGTTACTATGCCCACAGTTTTGGGGAAGTATGGAAGCGGTCTTTTTCTTTCACTGTCAAAAAGTCCTTCGGCGGCAAGCTTGCGTTTGCGCTCTTCTATCATTTCCATTATGTTGCCGGTGCCTGCTTTTTCCATGGAAGTTATGATCAGCTGATAGTTTCCTCTTGGTGCATAAACGCTTATTTTGCCCTTTACCTGAACCATCATTCCGTCTTTAGGCTGAAAAGCTAAGCCCATGGTGCTTCCACGGAACATTACTGCACTGATCTGTGCTTCAGAATCCTTTAATGAAAAATAAAGGTGGCCTGCGCTGCTTGGCTTAAAGTTAGAAATTTCTCCTTTTAGCAGAATGTTCTGAAAAGAGTTTTCCAGCATGGTTTTTATAAGGTTTGTAAGCTGAAAAACTGTCAGGCTTTTATCTTTAGTTTGTGAAAACAATTCTTCCATGATTTTTGGATTGTAAACATTCCATTTAATTTAGACAAGAGAATTCCGATAATGAAGTGATGAAGAATTTTGTTTTTTTATATATAGATAATAAAACCAGTTACTCTTTTGAAAAAGTTTTTTCCAATAAATCAGCTTTTGCCCTTTGTCTTGAGTGGGTTAAAAATATTCAGGATTGTGCAGGTGCTGCCGTTTTTACAACAAAGGATAAGGAAGCCCTTGTTAATGCAGAACTTGAAAATGCCGGCTTTAAGGCTAAGGTTATTGTAAAAGATACCTGGGCATGCATTGACCTTGTAAAGTCCATGGCTCAGATTATGGCAGATGCTAAAGCCGTCAATGCAATTTATACTTCAGCAGATAAACCTTTTATTGATTCTGCTTTAACCAAAGAAGTCCTTGGCTGCCATGAAAAATATATTGCCGAATATACTTTTGCAGAAGGATACCCTTACGGTTTTGCACCGGAAGTTATCCATGCAGGAACCTTAAATATCCTTGCCACTTTAGGAACAGAAAAATTTACAGAAGAAGGGCAGGCTGCCGTTAATAACGAATGTATTTTTAATCTTCTAAAAAAAGATGTAAATTCTTTTGAAGTAGAAGCGGTCCTTGCGCCTAAGGATTACAGGCTTTTGCGTTTTGATTTTTCATGCGGAACAAAAAGAAATTTTATTGCATGCCAGCGTCTTTATAAAAAGGCAGAAGAAAAAAATATTCCTTTTGCTGCCGTTGCACTTTCTGATCTTGCAGAAAGCTGTGCAGACATTCAGCAGACTTTGCCTTCCTTTTATAATGTGCAGATAAGTTCAAAGTTGAATTCTGTTCCCTTATATGTTCCTGAAAAAAACTTTAATACGGAAAACATGCCTTTAGAAAAGTTTGCAGGCCTTGTTGCACAGATTAAGGATTTTTCTGATGATGCAGTTATAGGTCTTTCTGCTTTTGGTGAACCTCTTCTTTTAGATAATTTAGATGCTTATGTTGCAGAAGTTTTAAAGCATGAAAATCTTTCCGTGCTTATTGAAACAGACGGAACTTTAGTTACAAAAGAACTTGCAGAAAAGATTTCAAATATTTCCAGAGACAGGGTTATCTGGATTGTTTCTATAGATGCTGCAAGTGCTGCCATGTATGAAAAAATTGTACGCGGCGGTTCCTTTGAAAAAGCTGTTTCTTCCATTTCTGTTCTTGAACCCTTGTTTCCGAAAAATGTTTATCCGCAGCTTACAAGAATTAACGAAAACGAAGATGAACTTGAAGCTTTTTACCGCTACTGGCATGACCAGAATTCTCCTTCTAAAGGAAATCTTATAATTCAGAAATACGATGACTGCTGTAAAACTTTGCCTGCAAGAAAACCTGCAGATTTGTCTCCTTTGGAAAGAAATGTCTGCTGGCATTTAAAACGTGACATGACCATTCTTGCAGACGGAACTGTGCCCTTGTGTAAACAGTTTGCATTAAGTTCTTCTTTAGGAAATGTTTTTGAAGAAGGCATTGAAAAAATCTGGAATAAAACTTTACCGGATGTGGAAAAACATATTGCCGGTGAATACGGACAAAAGTGCAGGGACTGCGATGAATACTATACCTTCAATTTTTAATGAACATAAAGTTCCTTTTACTGCCTTTGGCGGAACAGAAGAAAACCTTAAAGTTCTGATTCCTTCCGTAACATGTGTTGTTTTAAGCAGAAACGGCAGGCAATACAGGCAGGTTGTCATAGAAAATCTTTTAAGAAAAGGTTTTGCAAAAGTTATTTCCGTAAATCAGAAAAGTGAACAGCACACTGTTGAACAGCTTTCACATCAGTTTCCCAACGTTGAATTTATAGTTGCTTTAGAAAACGTTCTTCAGGGTGAACTTCTTAACATTGCCTTTGAACGTGCTAAAACAGAATACGTATTTGTAATTCAGGATGAAATGTGCGGAGAAAACTTTATCTTTAATTCTGCACTTGCAGAAAAGCTTATTTCTAAAAATAAGTTCTGCATTGCACCGCGTCTTGTTTCAGAGACAGGACATAAAATTGCAGTTGTGTTTTGTCCTGATGTAGAAAAAGGAAAATTCCGCATAGAAGAAGAAACTTCCATGGCAGATAATCTTCCTACGCTATATTCCTATGATTATGCTGGACTTTACAAAAGGGAAACTTTCTGTCTTTTAGGTGGCTTTGACTATACCATTACTTCGGAATACTGGCAGAAAGTAGATTTATTTATGCGTTCATGGCTTTGGGGAGAAAAAACTTCTGTTTCAAATATTTTTGAACTTTCCTATTCAGAATCCATTCCGGAAGAAGACAGAACCGTTGAACTTTCCTATTTAAGGTTTTACTTAAAGAACATTCTTCCTGTTTTTATTTCTGACCATGCAAAGATTTCTAAAACAGCATTCCTAAGGTTTAAAATGGGGAATTCCTGCAGCTTTGTAGAATCCTGGACCCGATTTAAAGACGGAATGCGCTGGACGCAGGAAAACCAGTATCGCTTTAAAACAGATGCAGTTTCTTTAATTGAAAATTGGGGTAAAGCATGAATTTAAAAAATATTACAGCAAAAATAAAACAGATAGCAGGCGGCAAGAAACGCCTTGTTGTAATAGTTCAGTGCAGAATGTCTTCTACAAGGCTTCCCGGCAAGGCGCTTTTAAACCTTGGCGGAAAAACTGTCCTTGAATGGACTTTAACTTCCATGAAAAAGATAAAGGCAAGTAAATATTATCTTGCCGTTGATCATGAAAGCCAATATGCCCTGGAGCCTGTTGCTAAAAAATGCGGATGGGATTTTTATGCAGGCTCTTTAGAGGATGTTTTAGACAGGTTCTGCAATGTAATAACGCTTTCTAAGGCAGATGTTGTTGTCCGTGCAACGGCAGATAATCCTTTTTTATTTTACGAAGCTGCACAGGAAATGGTTGCAGAATATTTTGAACGTGAAAAAACAGATCCTTCAGATTATCTTACTTATTCAGGGCTTCCACATGGCTCCGGCGTAGAAATGTTTAATGCACATTCTTTGCTTAAGGCTGCAGAAGAAACACAGGACCCTTACGATCATGAACATGTGGGTCCTGCACTGTATAATCACACTGATAAATATAAGTGCGACTTTATAAAGGCACCTGCAAAATATTTTCATCCTGAATACAGGACAACAATAGACACAAAAGAAGACTATCACAGGGCAATGGAAATTGTAGAAGAAATTTCCGGAACCGGAAAAGTTTCAGAACCTTATACAACGGAAGAAATACTAAAGGCTCTTGAAATTCCTGCTGTAAAAAATCCTGTGCTTTTGATTCCTTCATGCAAAAAAGGCCAGGGCACAGGTCATTTAAGAAGATGCCTTTCCCTTGCCTTAGAAAACAAGTGGGACATTTATATTCCAAAAGATGCAGATTTAGTTCAGCTTAATGATTTATTAAAAGAGGCTGATGATAAAGGCTTAAGAAAATATCACATTATAAATAGCCTTGAAAATCTTGCTTACTATTCTGCCGTAATAACTGATTTATTCAGGACAGATGAATCTTTTGCAAAACAGCTTTCTGCAAAAACAACTGTAATTGCCATGGATGAAGGCAATACAAACCTTGATTATGCTGACTATGTCCTGGACATTATTCCATCTGCAACTCCTGGCAGGGTAGTAAATATAGCTGCACCATATTTAATTCCGCGGCCGGAAAATAAACGCAACGTCCAGTTAAAGAATTCTGCAATAAAAAATGCCATTGTTGTTTTAGGAGGGGAAGACCCTGCAGGTTTAACACAGAACGCTGTTCTTGCCCTTTGCCGCAATAACCTTAAGGTAACGGCTGTTGTTTCAAATCAGGAAGAAGCCGATAAGCTTGAAAAGCGTATTCCTGATAATTTAAAAAGCCTTGTAAACGTTTCTCTGCCTGTAGAAAACCTTAAGGAAAAGCTTTTTAACTATGACCTTGTAGTAACTCATTATGGATTTACTGCCTTTGAAGCCGCTTCTGCAAACTGCGCCGTAATCCTTCTTGGCACAACACCTTTGCATATTGAACTTTCTGAAAACTATGGATTCAAATGCCTTGCTCCGTCTTTGATTACGGAAAATAAAATCCGCCAGCTACTGGAAGACAAGGAAGGCCTTTATATGGAAGAACAGGCAGAAAACCAGAAAAATACAAACCTTGCGGACTTTACAAAACGACTTTCCTGCGGAAACCACTTTATGTGTCCTGTGTGCCAGAAAGCAGATGTTTCAAAAAATAAAGTTGTTGCAAGAATACCGGAACGCACATTCAGAAGGTGCAGTCAGTGCGGCATGATTTACATTGGCTGGACCGTTAAAGAAAAACAGACAGAATATAACCATGCTTACTTTTTTGAAGACTACGAAAAGCAATATGGCAAAACCTATTTAGATGATTTTGAATCCATAAAATCCCAGTGCGTGCGCCGTATGGGAAACATTGACTATTTGTTCAGGCACGGGCACCGCTTTAGAAATACAATTACTCCTTCCGTAATAGACATCGGCTGTGCCATGGGACCTTTCCTTTCTGCTGCCAACGACTGCGGCTGGCAGGTTTTTGGTGCAGACATAAGTCCTGATGCCGTTGATTATGTTCAGAAGAAACTGAACTTTCCTGCTGTCTGTGCTCCGTTCCCCGAAGGAAACTTTGAAAGTGAATTCGGCGTAGAAAAGTTTGATGCCTTAACCATGTGGTATGTAATAGAACATTTTCAGAATCTTGATGCCGTGCTTAAAAAGGTTTCAGAACTTGTTAAAACCGGCGGAATATTTGCATTCAGCACGCCTTCTGGTTCCGGTGTAAGTGCCAGATACAATAGAAAAACTTTCTTTGAGCAAAGTCCCTCTGATCATTTTTCCATCTGGGAATTAAACAGGGTAAAGACCATCCTTGCAAAATATGGTTTTGAAGTTTTAAAGATAAATTCAACGGGAATCCATCCTGAACGTTTCCCTTATGTTAAGGAAAAAGACATAAAGCCAGGTTCTTTTAAATTTAAATTTCTTGCTTCTTACTGCAGGTTCAGGAAACTTGGAGACACTTTTGAGATTTACTGCCGCAAAAAGTAAAGGGCAAGACAGTGTTAAACTAAAAGTTTTTTTTGCCGAGAATATAGCAAATGGAAGAATATGTTTTGATTCTGGGCGCAGGTTTAATGCAACGTCCGTCTATAGAAGCAGCAAAAGAACTTGGGTATAAGGCTCTTGTAATTGACGCTAACCCCAATGCTGTCTGCGTTCCTTTTGCAGACTGTTTCATGCAGATTGACTTAAAGGACAAGGAAGCCATTGCAGACCTTGCCATGGGCATGGGTAAAAATCTTGCTGGTATTTTTACTGCAGGCACTGATTTTAGTGCCAGTGTTTCCTATGCGGCTGAAAAATGCGGACTTCCGTGCCATACTTATGAGGCAGCCTTAAACGCAAGCAATAAAGTGCTCATGAGGCAGTGCTTTAAGGAACACAATGTTCCTTCCCCGGATTTTTTTGAAGCAGATAAAGATTATCTTGCTAAAGTTGAACAGGGTAAAGCTGACATAAAATTCCCCAAGGTAGTAAAGCCTGTAGACAATATGGGTGCCCGCGGCTGCCGTTTAGTGCGCAATGAAGAAGAATTCCTGCCTGCATTAAGAGAGGCAATAAAATATTCAAGGACAGGAAAAGCCATTGTAGAAGACTACATGGATGGACTAGAATTTTCCATTGATGCCCTGGTTTTTAGAGGAAAAGTTATAATTACAGGTTTTGCAGACCGCCATATTTATTATTCACCATATTTTGTTGAAGTGGGCCATTCCATGCCGTCTAGAATTCCTGATGGAATAAAGGCTGAAATTGTAGACTGTTTTAAAAAAGGAATTAAGGCACTTGGGCTTACAACTGGTGTTGCAAAAGGCGACATAAAATATATCCTGGGCAAAGGCCCTATGATTGGCGAAATTGCAGCCCGTTTATCAGGCGGTTATATGTCCGGCTGGACCTTCCCTTATTCTTCTGACTTGAATCTTACAAAAGAAGCATTGAAAATAGCTTTAGGAAAGATTCCGGAAATTTCTATTCTTCCTGAAGTTACGTCCATAAGGCACAGTCACGAACGTGCATTTATTTCCATTCCTGGAAAAATCAAGGCAATCTACGGCCAGGAAAATGCCATAGCAAGTCCTTTTGTAAGGGATTTGTTTTTCCGTGTAAAAGCTGGAGATACTGTTGATTTTCCGCGCAATAATGTAGAAAAATGCGGCAATGTAATTTCTGTTTCGGAAGACCGGGAGCTTGCACTTCATGGTGCAGAATCAGCCGTTGCAGAAATTGTCCTGCGTCTTGAACCGAACAACAAAGCAACGGATGACTTCCTTGCAGGCGTTGAACTTCCTGACGAAAAAGGATTCCCTTGTGGTGCTTTCGGTTTGATTGATTTTGAAATTTACAGGTTGAATGAAGAAGTAAAAAAATCACCGGTAATAAAGGAAAATGCAAGTATTGCAGAAGCTCTTCCGGAAGCATTAAAAGAAAGGATGTGCAGGGACTGGAATTACAGAAGCATAGAAAAAACAGTTGCTCTTTTTGACAGGATTTGTCCTGTTCATAAGGAATTTGATGCTGAAAAATTCTGGAAAGTGCTTATCCGCGGTGGAATTCAGGGCATATTGTATTATGCCGACAGTCTGGAATAAAAGATGAAAAAACTTTTTGCAGCCATTTTTTCCGCATTGCTAATTATTCCTCAGATTTGGGCAGAAAATGCAAAAACAGTAGATTTCCTTGCCGGTGCACAAAAATCAGGCATGACGTTTTACTGGGATCCCCTTACTGCAAGCGGACTGATAGAAAAAAACGGCCACAGAATTTCTTTCCATGCAGGGGACGACTTTGTTCTTCAGGATTATAAGATTGTTTTAAATGAAGATGCTCCTGTTTTAGAAAATGACAAACTTGTTTCCAATGCTTCTTTTTTGAACAGGGCAGAGAATTTCTTTAAAACAGAAAGTGATGAAAATCCATACAGGATTGGAGCAATTTTAATTGACCCTGGCCACGGCGGTAAGGATCCCGGCACAAGCAAAACACAGAAAATCAACGGAAAAAACGTTACGCTGGTAGAAAAAAACATAAACCTTAGCGTTGGACTGAAGCTCCGCGATTATCTTAAAAAAGCCTATCCTGACAAGCAGATTTTAATGACGCGCAGCAAGGATGTTTATCTTTCACTTAATCAGAGAACTGAAATTGCCAATGGCGTCAGGCTTAAAGACAATGAAGCAATTCTTTTTATTTCTGTTCACGTAAATTCAAACTTTAATGAATCTGCTTCCGGCTATGAAGTCTGGTATCTTTCTCCGGGATACAGGCGCCAGGTGCTGAATGCAAAAAGTGCAGGGGAAGAAAAAACTCTGCTGCCAATTTTAAACAGCATGATGGAAGAAGAATACACAACGGAATCCATTTTAATTGCCAAATTTATTTTAGACGGAATTACGGCACAGGTTGGCGGCCAGACAAATTCACGCGGAATAAAGGCAGAAGAATGGTATGTCTGCAAGAATTCCAATATGCCGAGTGTATTGATTGAGCTTGGATTTGTAACGAATAAAAAAGAAGCCGTTCTTTTGAACGATGACAAGTACTTGCAGAAGTTATCTTTTGGAATATATAATGGTTTGCAGGCTTTTGTAACTCATTTTGAGCGTTCAAGAGGGTTTACGGGCAAGTAAAATGAAGACTGAAAAGAATAAAAAAGTTTTCCAGATTTTTCTTGGAATAATAATTGGCTCATTTGTAATTTCTCTGGCTGCATTTATTGTCCATTCGCCGAAGGTGCGTCGTGTGTGCCTTTATAATTCCTATGATTCCGATAAAATCTGTTCAGAAGTAAGATATTTTCCAAGAATGAATAAAAATCAGGCTGTAACTGCCTTTGTAGAAGACCTTTTGCTTGGACCTTTTACAAACAGATACAAGAGCATTTTTTCTAAGGAAACAAAACTTGAATTCTGTTTTTCAAGGAAAAAGACTCTTTACGTAGGGCTTTCAGCAGAAGCACTGAAAACCGACAATGAAGTTACAGATATACGCCAGGGCGTAAGTTTAATCCGTAAAAATATTGTGAAGAATTTCACATATTTTAATAAAATTTGCATATTTATTGATGGAGTGGAGGTGTCTGGAGAGTAGTTTTAGTCAATGAAAATTAGTTTTTTTGAAAAAAAACTAAAATAAGTTGACAAAATCGGGTTCTTAATAGATACTTAAATAACAAGGCTACATCAAATATGTATTAAAAGGAGCTTCAATATGAAGAAGACTTTGTTTTTAACTGTTGCTGCAATGCTTTTAGCAGGTTCTCTTGCTACAGCTAAGGAAAGCGTTCTTATCGACTTTACTTTGCTCGATGCAGACACATGTGCTGATGAAAACGGAAATCCACAGCAGAACAGCAGAACTGTAATGGATTATTCTGTTGCAGCAGGTTCAACTTTCACAGGTGACCAGAAGAACCTGATGAAAACATCTTTGGCTCTTCCACAGTGGGAAGTTGTTCTTAATTCTTCTGCTCAGAACGCAGTATCTGTAGCTCTTTCACAGGTAGTAGCAGCTCCTGTAAAAGAATCAGCAGACGTTCCTTTCGCTGGAAAGAACGTAATGGGCGTTCGTGTATTGTTCCCAACATGGGCAAGCAATGCAAATGCAAAGATTGTTCCAGCTTTCGAAATCCCTGCTTATGAACCACTTTCAGATGCAGATGAAAACGGAACACGTCAGCAGCCAACAGACGAACAGAAAGGCAAATACCTTTTTGAAGATGGCTATGGTGTTGTAAGAAACGTTGGCACAATCAAGTCTATTTCTTGTACAACAATGGGTATGAACTTCCCACACGCTCTCTACGTTCTTATTAAGGATGCAGACGGTGTAGAACGCCGCTACCTTATGGGTGACCTTAAGTTTGACGGATGGAAGACACTTGTTTGGAATAACCCTGATTATATTTCTGATGTTCGCACACGTGAAATCAGAGTTTACCCAATTTACCCACGTGGAATTCCTTATGCTAAGTTCACAGGATTCCAGGTAAGCCGCGATGCTAACCACATTGGTTCAGACTACATCGGTTACTTCAAGGACATTAAGATTATTTACGACCTTGCTGTTCTTACATCTGACCGTGATATTGATGATGAAGACCTTTGGGGAATCATCACAAAGAAAGAAAAGGATCGCCAGAATGGTGAAATGAGCCGCTTTGGTAACAAGCAGGTTAACCGCTACCTTGAAAAGTCTAAGATGGCAACAGAAGCTTCATTCTCATCTTCACTTGATGAAAATTCTACTTCTAATGGTGGTCAGGCAGCAGATGCTAAATAAGTTTTCTAAATAAGGAAACTTCTGGAAACCGTCCGAGTTTTTCGGGCGGTTTTTTTATGCTTTTTTTTACTTTTTCTGTTTTTTTTGCTCAATATTTCTTAATTTGCTTTTTTTTATTTTCAATGTTAAATTTTAGCAATGAGCAAAATTACTTTTTCAATTCCGCACAAAGACGAAATAAAAAAAATCTACGAGTCTTACAATCCAGTTCTTTCAGA
>JALELH010000001.1 GCA_022768865.1 Spirochaetia bacterium | reverse complement strand
AAGATTAAGCGTTACAATTTCAGAAATACTCATTCTGCGTTTTGGTCCACGTTTCCCGCAGTAAAGCGCAAGGCTCTTTTTCCCGGCAGAAGTTTCAAGAAACCTATGGATAAAGTCATCAACAATGCAATATAATGTAGTTAGGCTGTTTTCAGTCATGGCGTATCCCCCTTTTGTTTTTGTTGGTAACTGAATTTTAAGGGATTACGCCTTTTTTGTAAATTTACCTAAAACTCGAAATTTGACCAATTAATTAATAGGAGTAATTAATTTATTCACTAATAGAAAGCTGTGCAGCACACTGATCCTTGAAGTCAGCAAGTGCCTTATCCAGTGATTTTTCACCGTTTACGTATGAACTTGTTGCTTCAGCAAAAAGACCTTCAATGGCACGGTCTGTTCCCTGAGAAAGTTTACCGTTAACTGATTTTGCCATTTCAGCAAATTCTGCATAGTGGTTCTGTCCTGCAAGGAATGGTTCATTAAAGTTATCCTTGATTTTATCAACAACTTTAGAATTAGAAACAACATCACCAGTGTCACGTGCCCAGTCTTCAAGGAATGTATCATCTGTTGCAAGATACTTAATAAGTTCCTTTACTGCGTTAGGATTCTTTGATACTGACGCACGAAAGAATCTTCCAGGGCAAAAACATCCGGACAACCTGAACCAGAAGCAAGAACCGGGGAAAGCTTGCTAGGAAATTCGTCCGTTGGAGTAAGTGAATACTCAATTTCATACTTACCTTTATAGCGGGCATCTTCCTCAAAATACTTAATCATTCTGCCTAATTAATCGGTGAATGACCACACAACAAGCTTATTGCCTGCATCTTTACCAGCTGATGCTGATTCTTTTTTTGCACATCCTACAAAAGCAAGAGATGCACATGCCATTGCAGCAGCTACTGCAACCATCTTCTTCATCATATGTTTCCCCTTAATATGAACATATGATTATTCTAAACCCGTGAATCTTAATTTGTAAAGAAAAAATTTATAATTTTTCGTAAATATTTTTTACAGAATGTCTTTCTATAAGTTCCGCAGGAACCCTGACACAATCATGCACAGGAATACCCACAAGCCTGTCCATAAGCATTTCAGAAGAAAGTTTACCGATTGTAATCCTATTCTGCTTAAATGTTGTAAGTGCAGGAGTAATGAATTCAGAAGCCTGTTCATTATCAAAACCGATAAAGGAAATATCATCAGGCATTTTTACATTTATTGAATTAAGATATTCCATGGCACCATAAGCCATATTGTCATTAGCTACAAATACTGCCGTCAGATCAGGATTTTTTGCATAAAGCTTTTTCATTGCTTCATAGCCAAAGTCTCTTGTCCACATTTCACAATATTCATAATTATTTTCATCAAATTCAAGACCGGCTTCTGTTACTGCTTTTTTTAGTCCTTCAAGCCTGTCCTGTGCCGCTAAATTATATTTTGATAAAGAACCTGAAATATATCCGATTTTTTTATGTCCCCTTTCAATAAAATATTTCCCAGCCTTATATCCTGCATCAATGTTTGCAGTTAAAACAGACGGAACTCCAGGAATTATATAGTTTATTGAAACACAGGGGATTTCTGACTGGGCAAGTTCCATTAAATCATCATCAACACTCAAAGGGTTAATTATCATAACCGCATCAACGTTTCTGTGGTGACAGTGTTCAAGATAAGAGCGTTTTTTGGCAAGAAGAGACCGGGATAAAAAAATCAGATCATAACCTGAATTTTCCATCTCGGTCCTTATTGTATTCATGATACCGCCGAAAAGAGGATGTTCAAAACCACGCTGCATATCAACATCTTCAAAAATCACACCAACAAGATATGATTTTTTTGTTGTAAGGGAACGTGCTGCCATATTAGGCTTGTATCCTAAATCTTCAGCTGCTTTTAAAATCTTATCCCTGGTTTTTACGCTTAACCCGCCAGTGCCATTTAAAGCCTTGGAGATTGTAGGAGCCGAATACCCTGTTTCTTTTGCAATATCATAAATTGTAACCATTACTTAAACTCTTTTATAAATAAAATACTCGAAATCAGCAGGATTTTCATACTGAACCATATCAGCACAATACATACCCACAAATGCACCTGTAAAGCCCTGTCCGCCGTATTCATCAGAAAGTTTTGTTGCATCAAGCAAAGGACGCATCTGACGGAAGTTTTTTCCGTCCTGAGACCACCAGAAAAATCCCTGTTTTCCTTCAACCTTAAGTTTAATCCATACAGGTTTATCATCTTCAACCGGAATTTCCACTTCGCGGACAAACCCTTCTGGCATAACCGTCATGACGTTAAGGACTTTACCAAGTTTTTCATCATGAGTTACAACGCAAAGATATTGCGTCTGTTCATCATAACGGTAAACCATGCCTGCCATGTGCTGGAAGTTTGTCGGATTAAATTCAAGCTTTGTTTCTGCTTCAAAGTTAAAATCTGTCTGACGGCGTGCAACAAGTCCCTGGTCAAACGTAGAAACAGGAGACTGTCCCCCGTGAATCCTGAGCCAGCCCGGTCGTTCCTTTGTGCTGAAACGTTTTTCTGTCATCGGAATACGCAGTGTTTTAAAATCAAGTTTCCAGTCGTCATTGTCAAAGGTATATTTTTCTGCAGGATGCATTACACCATAGCCCGGAAGAACTTCACCTTCACCTTCCACTTCAATATATTCAGGAGGGAAATTCTGCAATGAACCGTCAGGCTGCTTTACAAAAGGCCAACCGTCTTTCCATTCAAGTTCAGCAATGCCTGTTTCACGACCAAGAGTGCAACGCCTTGTTCCTTCAAAAGGTCTGCCGCAAAGGTAAACAAGATAATCTTTTTTCCCGTCAGGGCTTTTGCACATGGCTCCATGACCTGCACGCTGAATTTCTATATCATGCCCGTAAGAAGAAATCAGCGGATTGCACGGATGGATTTCATAAGGTCCTGTAATTGACTTAGAACGTCCGCAGCTGATGGCGTGTTCATAGCTTGTTCCACCCTCTGCCGCAAAAATATAGTAATATCCGTCTCTTTTATAAAGGTGAGGACCTTCTACAAGACCAATATCTGTTCCGCGGAAAATCTTATGAACAGGACCAACAAGTTTCTTCTGTTTTGCATCATATTCCTGCAAAAGAATGCCTGAAAACTGGCGAGGGCCTTTACCGCGGTAGTCCCATTCCATATTGATATACCAGTGTTTGCCGTCATCATCATGGAACATGGAAGCATCAAAACCGCTGGCATTCATAAAAACAGGATCAGACCATGGCCCTTCTATTGACGGTGCTGTGGTAAGATAATTTGGTGTATCCTTCCACGGACCGTCGTTCCAGCTGCGTACATTTGTATAAATCAAATAAAATAATTTCTCAGATTCGCAATAAGTAAGGCACGGTGCCCAGATTCCGCATGAAGCCTTGTTACCTGCCATATCAAGCAGTGTTTTTGTCTGTAACGGAGAGGCAACCGGTTGCCAATTAATCAAATTTTTTGACCTGTGTATCTCTACGCCAGGAAACCACTCAAATGTAGAATTTGCAATAAAGCATTCTCCGTTGGCATTAACGATAGAAGGGTCTGCATGAAAACCAGAAAGAATCGGGTTGTAAATTTTCATCTAATTACTCCTAAAAAAAACAGGGTTCCCAATGCGGAAACCCTGTCAAGAAAACTAAAACTATTCCTTTACAGAACCCATTGTAATTCCTGAAATAATATATCTAGACATACATGCATAGAATATAAGAATCGGAATAAGGGAAACTGCAACACCAAGGTAGATTGAACCGTATTCTGTTCGGTAAATATCTCCACGAAGTGTCTGAACAAGCATTGGAAGTGTATATTTCTTCTGGTCAGAAAGAAGAACGAATGGAGTCATGAAGTTGTTCCATGAACCAACAAAAGAGAAGATACACTGTGCTGCAAGGGCAGGAATCATGATTGGAAGAATAACAACGTTGAAAATCATAAACTCACCTGCACCGTCGATACGTCCTGCATCGATAAGTTCAAATGAAAGGATTGATTCCATATACTGCTTGATGAACAAAACAGTACCTGCAGATGCGATTGTCGGAACAATCAAAGGAATGAAGCTGTTTGTAAGGTTACACTTAGCCATAAACTGGTAGAAACCAATGAATGAAAGTGTTCCAGGAATCATAATTACAACAAGAATGAATCCCCAGAGGAAGTTCCTTCCCTTAAACCTGAAAACATGAATTGCGTATGCTGTAAGTGTTGAAAAGTAAACGCCAAGCACTGTGCTGCATACAGAAATAAATGCACTGTTACCGAAACCCTGCCAGATTTTGAAGTCACGGCTTGTAAGGTTGCGCCAGTTTGCCATGGTATTTCCGCCAGGAAGGAAAGAAAGACCTGCATTAATCTGGGCGTTGGAACGTGTTGCATTGATAAGCATAAGGTAAATAGGCACAACAGCAATAAGTGTGAAAACTACCATAAGTGCATAAATAATTGATCTCTGAAAGGTAAGAGTTGCTTTATCACTTTTCATCTATTTTACCTCCGCATGTTTCTTTTTCGGCTGGCGTTCCTTCATAAGCTGGTTAATACCGCAGGCAAGGATAATAGTAATTATAAATACACCGATAGCAATTGCTGCAGCATAAGAATAATCCATTACACCCTGGAAGCCCATGTTGTAAAGGTAAACGCTCATAGTACGGATTGCGTAGCGTGGACCACCGCGCATATCTGTAAGCAGGAATGGGATTTCAAAGAGCTGCATACCACCAATCATTGATGTAACAAGAATGTAAAGCATCATAGGGCGAAGCAGCGGAATTGTAATAAGCCATGTCTGCTGTCTCTGGTTTGCACCGTCAACAATAGCAGCTTCATACAAAGATGGGGAAATACTTGTAATACCAGCCATAAGCATGATTAAAGTATGTCCACACCACATCCACCACTGGATGAATGAAACTATGATTCTTGGAACCCAGTCAATAGCCCAGTCCTGACCACCATTCCAGCGGAAGAAGTTAAATCCGCGCTGAACTGATTCGCCATCAACAATTTCATGGGCCCATATATTTAAGGTACCAGTAAGGAACTGGTTAACAGGACCAACAGGATATGCAAACAAACTGCGGAACAAAATAGCAATGGAAGCTGTTGTAAGCAGGTTTGGCATATAGAATATAGCTCTGAAAGTACCTTTGCATTTCAAATTAAGACGCAAATCTGTAAACCAGATAGCAAAAATAAGGGCAATACCAAGCTGAGGAGCAAAGTTTATACCCCACATATAGAATGTATTTTTAACTGAATTCCAGAAGTTTTTGTCTGTTACAAGTCTCTTAAAGTTAGCAAGACCAACAAAACCCATATCTGTCTTAAAGCCCTTAATGTCACTGAAACCAAGAGCAAGAGTGTAGATAACAGGCCAAAGCTGGAATGCTGCATAAACCACAATGAACGGCAAAACAAAGTAAATACCTGTTCTGTTGGTTCTTGTTTCTATTCCGGATTTTTTCTTCATCAAAGCACCTCACAAATTCCGGCAGAAACCGGAAAAAAAAAGCCCAATACAGCCACTTTTATTTCAAAGCGGCTGTATCAGGCATATCAACTAATGAAATTATTCACCAAGTGAAAGCTGTGCAGCACACTGTTCCTTGAAGTCAGCAAGAGCCTGATCAAGTGACTTTTCACCGTTTACATAAGCACCAGTTGCTTCACCGAAGAGTCCTTCGATAGCCTGGTCTGTACCCTGTGAAAGTTTTCCGTTAACAGTCTTTGCCATTTCAGCAAATTCTGCATAGTGGTTCTGTCCACCAAGGAATGGTTCAGAGAATGTATCCTTAACCTTTTCAACAACCTTAGCGTTAGAAACAACGTCACCTGTATCACGTGCCCATGATTCAAGGAATGTATCATCTGTTGCAACGTATTTGATAAGTTCCTTAGCTGCATTTGGGTTCTTTGTTTTTGCCCATGCACCTACCCATGTACCACCCCAGCGGTATCCTACAGGACCAGCACACATTGCCCAGTCACCAGATGTTTCTGGAGCGTTTGTCTTAAGAACATAGTGGAGACCCCATGTTGGGAGGAAGTAAGAGAATACTTCTTTAGCGTTTCCTGCTTCGTCTGCAAGAACACCCTTCATACCAGCGAACCAACCTTCTGACCACTGGTTTACACGACCTTCAAGACCACGGTCTTTAAGTGTCTTACACATTTCCATGTAATCGATAGCTTTCTGATCGATAACGAGCTTTCCGTTTACTACCCATGGATCTTTGCGGCCAGATGTGAATGGCTTGAAAAGGTCTCCTGTTGATGAAACGATGTAGCAGTTTCCGTTTGACTTTGTCTTAAGTGTTTCTGCTGTTTCAAGGAATTTGTCCCAGTTAGCAAGATACTTCTGAACTTCTGCTGGATCATCTGTTCCAAGATATTTCTTTGCAAGTGAGCGGCGGTAGAACACTGCACCTGGTGTTACCTGCCATGAAAGGCCGTAAACTTTACCATTGTATGTACCAACTTCAGCAGGATATGCAATCATCTTGTCCTTGATTTCGTTATAAACGTCTGTAAGGTCAAGAAGAAGGCCAGATTCAACATACTTGCGAACGAAAGCGTCTTCAAGAGCGAAAACATCAGGACATCCAGAACCAGAAGCAAGAACAGGGTCAAGCTTGTTAGGGAACTGATCTGTTGGAGTAAGTGAGTATTCAACTTCATACTTACCCTTAAAGCGAGCATCTTCCTGGAAATACTTTGTAATCATTCCGTTCAATTCATCTGTGAATGACCATACAACAAGTTTGTTGCTTGCATCTTTACCAGCTGATGCTGAATCTTTTTTTGCACATCCTACAAGTGCGAGTGATGCACATGCTACTGCAGCAGCAACTGCAACCAATTTCTTCATACGTTCCTCCTATTAATTATGCATATGAAAATATTACATCGGATTCACTTTTTTTAATTTTCTTGAGAACCCGAGGGGTACTATTTAAAAACTGTCACCAAACCATCGGCAACCGGTTTCAAATATTAGTATAAGTCCGCAGTATCAAATTGTCAAACAAAATTTTTCCGAATTTTACTATTCTTATGTGAATTTTATTCAAAAAATTCCTCATATTTCACTCTGCATAAAATTCCGAAAGATTTCAAATATTTTCAATAGAAGAAAAAGCCATACATTGCTAATTTTTATTAAATCTGCAGGTTTTCATCTTGCAGCCCATCTATAAGAAAAAAGGAGTTAATCAATGCAATACGGATATTTTGACGACGAAGCAATGGAATACGTTGTAACACGTCCTGACACACCCACTTCATGGAGCAACTATCTTGGTTCCACAGAATACGGTGCCGTCATTACAAATAATGCCGGCGGTTACGGTTTCTACAAATCAGGCGCACAGGGAAGATTCATGCGCTTAAGGTTCAATTCCATTCCTATGGATCAGCCGGGAAGATATTTCTACCTGCGGGACATGGAAAGCAAGGATTACTGGTCAACTTCATGGCAGCCTGTAGGAAAGCCTCTTGATCAGTATAAAAGCATCTGCCGCCACGGAACTGCCTATTCAATTTTTGAAACAGAATATAATGGAATAAAAACAGAAACAAAGTATTTTGTTCCACTTGGACAGACTTTTGAATACTGGCGCCTGAAAGTTACAAATACAGGTTCAAAAGCAAGAAAACTGCGTGCATTTACTTACTGCGAATTTTCAAACCAGTGGAATACAACACAGGACCAGGTAAACCTTCAGTATTCCATCTTTATCTGTAAGGGCGAAAAGGCAAAGGAAAACATGCTGCGCTATTCAATCCATGAAAACCTTTATCTGCAGCATCAGAAAAATCCTGCCATCGGTGACTACATGAGCGAATGGATGGCTTTGGCTGGTCAGCCAATGACGGGCTACGATACAGACCGCCAGTCCTTTATAGGAACTTACGGCAGCTACAAGGAACCGGATTCCGTAATTAACGGGGAATGCAAGAATTCCAATGCCTACGGAGACAACATCTGCGGTTCCATGCAGTCAGACATTGTACTTGCACCGGGCGAAACAAAGGAACTTTTAGTCCTTCTGGGCATCGGGGATGCCAATGTTGAAGGTGAAAAGGCACTTAAGGAATTCGGTTCCCTTGCTAAGTGCGACGAAGAATTCGACAAGCTTGTAAAGGCATGGCATGCAAAGCTGGGCAGCCTTAAAGTAAACACACCGGATGAAGACATTAACCACACCGTAAACGTATGGGGACTTTACAACTGCCTTATTACATTTGCATGGTCACGCGCCGCATCCCTTGTTTACAACGGAGAACGCGACGGCCTTGGCTACCGTGATTCAGTTCAAGATATTCTCGGTGTTTCTGCCGCCATACCGGAAGAAGCAGAAGAACGTCTTGTGCGCCTTTTAAGCGGACAGTTTTCTAACGGCGGCGCCCTTCCTGTCATTTCCAAGGACTTTGTTGCAGGCAAGCAGAAAATGATTCCTGCAGAAGAATTCCGCAGCGACGACTGCCAGTGGTTCTTTAACGCAGTTCCATGCTTTGTTGCAGAAACAGGCAAATTTGACTTCTACAACCGCCTAGTTCCATACGCAGATCAGGGTGAAGCAACTGTTTACGGTCACCTTAAGCAGGCACTTTTGTTCAACCTTGAAAGAATGGGTGCAAACGGACTTCCATGCGGACTTCTTGCAGACTGGAACGACTGCCTCAAGCTTGGCTACCACGGAGAATCCCTCTTTGTTGCCTTCCAGCTGCGCCTTGGACTTACAACTTACGCAGACATTTCAAAACGCCTGGGCAAGGAAGACGAAGCAGCATGGGCTATTGAACAGCGCAAAAAGCTTGATGCAAGCATTCAGAAAAAGTGCTGGGACGGCAAATGGTTTGTATGGGCAATTGCAGAAGACGGCACAGTTTATGGAACACATTCTATAGAAGAAGGCCAGATTTACTTTAATACTCAGGTTTGGTCTGTTCTTTCCGGAGCCGCAACACCGGATCAGGTTAAGGAATGCCTTGCAAGCGTAAAGGAAAAACTTGCAACACCTTACGGCCTCATGCTCTGTGCACCGCCATTCATCTATGCAAGCCGCAACATCATGACATCCGTTGTTTATCCTGCAGGCATTAAGGAAAATGCAGGTATCTTCAACCATACACAGGGCTGGGGCGTTATTGCAGAAATCATGCGCGGAAACGGAGACCAGGCTTACGAATACCTTAAGGCAGCCCTTCCTGCTGCATACAACACAAAGGCAGAAGTACGCCAGAGCGAACCTTACGTAATAGGCCAGACAACTTATTCTTCCGTAAGCCCAAGGGCAGGAAACACAAGGGTTTCATGGCTTTCAGGTGCTGCAACATGGAATTACTATTCCATTACACAGTACATGCTTGGCATCAGGCCTCAGTATGACGGACTTTTGCTTGACCCGTGCCTTAAGGCATCATGGGACGGCTTTACGGCAGACCGCCGCTGGAGGGGAATGAACCTTCACATAGAAGTAAAGAATCCGGAACACGTAAACAAGGGTATTGAATACATCGAAGTTGACGGCAAGCGCCTGGATTCTGCAGTCATTCCAGTTGCAGAACTCAAGGACGGAAGCAAAATTATTGCCCACATGGGTAAAAAAGCAGTTCCTGTAGAAAACGCAAGGCTTTAGTATTTAGTATGAAAGGGTGAATCATTCGCCCTTTTACGGTGTGCCATTCACCCTGCAATGGTGAGGCACATACTCTTGCAAGGGTGTGGCTTACACCCTCGTGAGGGTGCGAAACACACTCTCTTAAGGGTGCATCATACACCCTCTTGAGGGTGTAACATACACTCTCGTGAAAGTGCAACATACATCCTTGTAATACTGTATTATTCACTCCTACAGTGTGTCATTCACTAAATCATTAACAACCGCGGCTGCCATTAGCAGGCCTGCAACAGACGGACAGAACGCCGTGCTGCCAGGTGCCATGTAGCCGCCTTTTTTTTCTGTTCCCTGTTCCCTTATGACAGGCTCTTCTGTCGAATACACAACTTTAACATCCTTTATGCCTCTTGCACGTAGTTCCCGGCGCATTACACGGGCAAGGGGGCAGACACTTGTCTTGCTTATGTCTGTAACCATGAATTTAGAGGGGTCAGTTTTATTGCCTGCACCCATACAGCTTATTACCGGCACCCTTGCTTCCTTTGCCTTTCTTATGATTTCTATTTTTGCAGAAACAGTATCCACTGCATCAACTATGTAACTGTATCCTGTAAAATCAAAACTGTCACTGTTTTCTGGCAGAAAAAAACATTCTTTATCTTCTATTACTATGTCAGGGTTTATATCCAGGCACCTTGCCTTCATTACATGGACTTTTGGTTTTCCCACAGTGGTGTTAAGGGCAATTATCTGCCTGTTTATGTTTGTAACGGAAACCACATCCTTATCAACAAGCATAAGCTTGCCTATGCCGCTTCTTGCTAAAGCTTCTGCCACATAGCCGCCCACGCCTCCAATGCCAAATACGGCAACCTTGGCATTGTAAAGCTTTTCCATGGCTTCCTTGCCGTAAATTATCTGTGTCCTTGCAAACTGTTCTTTCATTTTACTGTCCTTTTGGGAAAAATAAGGTTACAGATGTTCCCTTTATTCCGTCACTTTCTATGCGGGAGCATCCATTATGCACGTCCATTATGCTTTTTACAATGGCAAGGCCCAGGCCGCATCCGCCTTTTTTCCTGTTGTGGGACTGGTCTCCGCGATAAAACCTTTCAAAAACGTGTGGCAGAACTTCTTTTTTTATGCCCGGCCCGTCATCCAAAATTATTATTTCCGCTCCAGATTCTGTATGCTTTTCTTCTATTATTATGCTTACTTTTTCCGGTTCTGCATACTTTACGCTGTTGGATGTAATTATGGTCATGGCTTCATAAAGAAGTTCTTTGTCACAGAAAACTGTATCAGTATCCCCTGCTTTAACTGTTACCGTGGCATTGTTTGCCCATGCTTCTGTATCCTCTTTAAGCCTGTCTGCCAGCTCTTTAATGGATACAGACTGCTTTTCTACCTGAACTGCACCCCTTTCCAGGCGTGATATTTTAAGCAGGTTTTCTACTATTGCCTTCATTGTATGAACTTCTTCCGTAAGGCGTTTTATGGACTTTTCCAGCTGAACAGGGTCGCTTTTACCCCATCTTCTTATCAGGTTTACATGGCCTGAAATTACGGCAATAGGTGTCTTTAATTCGTGAGAAACATCGGAGGTAAACTGCCTTTCACGTTCGTATTCTTTTTTTAGGCGTGCAAACAGGCCGTTAAAGGTTATGGCAAGGCGGTCAAATTCATCTCCGCTGCCGGAAACTGCAAACTGTTCGCTGCCGGTATAGGTCATTTTTTCTGCCGTTGACCTCATTCTTTTTACCGGGCTGATTGTAGACTTTATGATAAAGTAAGACGCAAGGAATGAAACGATTATTAAAGGCAGGCTGAAAAGAACTATGGCAAATTTTAGTTCATCCAATAGCCTGGAAGCAAAATCCCGTTCCATGTTTACTGACGCCTGAACAACATAAGTGCCCTTACCGCAATTAAAGGTTAAGGTTCTGTATAAAATGTTCAAGTCACCGTCAATAAAATAGTTTTTTTCTATGTACTGGACTGCCTTTTCTTCTGCTTTAGGCAGGTTCTTTATAAAAGGGTCGTTAGTATACAAGATTTTCTTTGTATTTTCTTCGTAGATACAGACAGATACAAAGTAGGGAATGTTTTCAAAATCAGAATCTGTTACCATTTCTGGCCCCATGTTCTGCATTTTATCCCTGACGGAATCTTCTATGTGCCAGAGAAGTTCACCCTGCCTTTTCCTGTCATTCTGCTTTATTACATAGGCAAACAGAATTACAAAGATAAGAATCAGGGCGGCAATAACGCATGAGAAAAACACGGAAAGCCTTAATGCCTTTGATTTAAGGAAATGTTTTTTCAAGATTTAGTCTCCGAGCGGACTACATAGCCTGCACCACGGACTGTAGAAATTATGCCGTCTCCTATTTTGCTTCTCAGATAGCGTACGTAAACATCAACAGCATTAACGTCTATGCTGTGTCCCTGCCCCCAGACTTTATCTATTATGGCATCCCTGCTTAAAACCACATCCATGTTAGACAGGAAGCACTTCAGCAAAAGGTATTCCGTTTTTGAAAGTTCAACTGATTTGCCGTTGTTTGTAACTTCCATGCTTTCAGTATTCATTACAAGATCATTCAGGGAATAAACTTTGCCATCGGCACCTGCCTTTTCGCTGCGGCGGATAAGGGCACGCAGGCGAGCCAGAAGTTCTTCTATTTCAAAAGGCTTGGCAATGTAGTCGTCGGCACCTGCATCAAGTCCGTTTACCTTGTCGTAGGTTTCTCCGCGGGCACTTACCATTATTACAGGAACGGCAGAAGTTTTTCTTATGCGCCTTAATACTTCAAGGCCGCTTAGTTCCGGAAGCATTACATCCAAAAGGACAACCTGGGGGTTAAAGTTTTCAAAAAACTCCAGGGCTTCCCTGCCGTTGACTGCCCTTTTTACTTCAAAACCTTCGTGCTCAAGTTCAAGGATTTCAAATTCTGCAATGCCGTCATCGTCTTCTACTAAAAGTATTTTTTCCATTTATTGTCTTCCCTTTATGATTTCTGTTCCGTGCTGAATGTTTTCTATTTCTGTTTCTTCAAGGAATTCTCCTTTGTAGGATTTTACGCCGGAAAACCTTACCGTATAAAATTCTTCCCGGGCATTAATGATTGTAATCCTTACCCGCCCGCCTTTTCTGCCGAAGTTAAAGAACACATTGGAATCGCTGTTTCTTCCATTGATTATTACTGTTTCCCCGTTAAAGGAAAGTGGGTCTACGGGAACAGAAAACTTAACGTTAATTTCCATTAAGGCATTTTCGTGATTATAGTTTTTAAAAGCAGAAACTGACATTATTTTAAAACATTCATTTTCCATTGCCTGCCTCATGCCACGGTAAGGAACATAATGTTTTCCCGGTATATTTTCCTTATCAGCATAAAGCAAGCCTGCGGTAAATGCCATTATTAAAATAATTATCAGTTTCTTCACGATGCTAATTTTAAATTAATTTACTGAATTGTCTACAAGGAATTCCCTTTATTAAAACATTCTAATGTACAGACGCAAGTAATGCTTCACAGCCTTCCGCAACGTCATTATAGGTTTCATCAAAATTATGCGTATACCATGGGTCTGCAATGTCACGGGGATGTGCCGTATAATCTAAAAGCAGATGAACTTTATTTTCCGTATCCTGCCCGATTATCCTTAAAATATTTTTCAGATTCCAGCTGTCCATGCCAATAATCAAATCAAAGTTGTCGTAATCCTTTTTTGTCATCTGGCTTGCCCTGTGCTCATTGATTTTTATGTTCATCTGATGCATTTTCCTTACGGTTCCAGGGTGAGGCGGATTGCCGATTTCTTCTGTGCTTGTTGCCTTTGAGTCAATAAAGAATTCTTTTTCCCGGCCCGCCTTCCTTACCAAATCTTTCATGACGAATTCTGCCATAGTTGAACGGCAGATGTTTCCATGGCAGATAAATAAAATCCTGGTCATGTTTTTTTATTCCTTTTTAATTTGTTTTATTTATTCCATTGTAGAAGAAGAACCGTAATGTGTATATAATTAACGAATTATGGAAAAAAAGAGATTTGCACTTTTTATTGATTATCTAGAATCAGTTTACGCACAGAGGTTGTTTAAAGGTGCCCTAAATTTCTTTAGCAGCAAGAATGCAGATTTTTTAATTTTTCCATGCGGTTCAATAAACTACCAGAGAAAAAGCTTCGGCTACCAGAGGCTTGCCGTTGCTTCCTTAATTAACAAGAATAATTTTGACGGCGTAATTTTTGTCTGCGGTCCCCAGGAAGTTGAATCTACCGTAGACCAGATTCATTCCTATCTGCAGTCCTTTATAAACATTCCCGTTGTCTGCATAGGTCATGACTTCCCTGATTATCCCTGCATCGTTCATTCCAGCACTGAAAGCATGACCCAGCTTACGGAACATTTAATCGTAAAGCACAAATGTAAAAACCCGGCAGTCTTTATTTCTAAATCTCCGTCCAACGACCTTTTGCAGAGAGTCCAGGCTTTCAGTGCAGATTTAAAGAAGCACGGAATTACCATTGCAAAGGAAAATATCCTTACCTGCGACAACCTTTCCTATACCAGTGCCATAGACGCAATTATTGCCTATAAAAAACGCTACGGTAAATTTAAATTCGACAGCCTTGTCTGCATGACGGATTCCCTTGCCTTTGCCGCCATTGATTTTCTTTTGTCCTGCCATGTGCGCATTCCGGAAGACGTAATAGTCACAGGCTTTGACGACGAAGATGACGCCATTGCCTATTCCCCGACCTTAACAACCATAAACCAGAATGTAGAAAAGCAGGCTTATTACGCGGCAAAAGTCCTTTATAAAATGGTAACAAAAAACCGCAGGTTTACTGACACGGTTACAATTCATTCTTCTGTATTTTTCAGGCAATCCTGCGGCTGCATAAAATTCGGTTCAAGCAGGAATTACAGGGACTTTAAGGGAAAAGAACATTTCCTTAAAATGAACAATTCTTCTTACTTTGACTTTTCAAAATGGAACTACAACAAGTCCAGCATGACAAGGATTGTTCATCTTTATACAAACCTTGAAACCGGTATCCTTATAGATGAACTTGCAGAAAAAATGGAAAGCTACTTTCTGTCCATGAAAATTACAAGCGGTGCCATCGTTCTTTTTGACAAGCCCATAGCCACAGATAAGTTTGAATACTTTCCGCTCCCTTCAAAGGCACATGTTTTGTGTTCCTTTGATACGGAAGCAGATTTACATTATACGTCAAAAGAAAGCAAGACAGTTTTCAATCCTAAGGAAAAACTTATTCCGGAAGGCCATGTTTCAACCATTAATGAAATGACTGTCATGTCCCTCTATACAAATTCAATTTTATACGGCTATCTGATGTTTAAGCCGGGCAATCTGGATTTTACCATTTACGGAGCCTTTGCCACCATGCTTTCTGCCGCCATTGCCCACGCAAGCGATTCCTATAAAGCATTAAAAAGAAAGCAGGAACTGGAACTTGAAAACAGCAACATAAGGCTTGTTTCCGTTACGGATGAAATGACAGGCCTTCTTAACCGCAGGGGCTTTATGTCTCACGGAAAAGAAGCCATTGCAAACTGCATAAAGTATGAAAAGAAAGGTCTTGTACTTTTTGGAGACATGGACGGATTAAAGTCCATAAATGACACTTACGGTCATGCTGCCGGAGACACAGCCATTAAGGCAGAGGCGGCAATCTTAAAAAGCCTGTTCCGCTCTTCTGACATTATAGGCCGCCTTGGAGGTGATGAATTTGCCGTTGTTGCACCGGAACTGAATTTACAGAAATTCCTTGAAATGAAACACATTCTGCAGGAAAAATGCCGGGAATACAATGAAACATCTGGGGAAAGTTTTGTCCTTTCCTTAAGCATAGGATGTGCAGAATTCGGCCTTGAAACAGAATGCAACATAGAAAAACTTCTTGTAATGGCAGACGATGAACTTTACAAAGAAAAACAGCTTAAGCACAAGTCTGCCGCAAAGCCTAGTCAAGAATAGTAATTTCTACACGGCGGTTTTTTGCTTTTCCCTGTGGCGTTGAATTATCTGCAACAGGTTTTGTTCCCCCTGACCCCTTTACCATTATTTTATCTGCACCTACGCCACGCTTAACAAGTGCTTTTTTTATGGTGTCAGCACGCTCTAAAGATAGCTGCATTTCTCCGCGCGGGTTGCCTACGCTTGCCGTATGTCCTTCTATAAGAATCATCTGCTCCGGCACCATTTTTAATAGTTCTGCAATGTCCTTCAGCCTGCTGCTTTCTCCGCTTAAAAGTTCTGCACTGTCCGGCTTAAACTGCAGGTTCTGCATTGTAAGCCTTATGCCTGCTTCCGTATTTTCTACTGTAACCTTAGGTTCTGTTTCCTTTGTTTCTTTTGAAACTGTATCCTTTGCAGAAGCCATAACTTCTGTCCTTTTCTTTGAATTCTGGCTCTTTTTATCTTGTTTGGCAGCTTTACCGCCCTTGCTTTCTTTGATGCCAGCCTGAGTTACAGAATTATTATCTGATCTGTTTTCTTCTATTTTACTGCCATCTGCAACCATGCCTGGAGCTTTAGACAGGCCATTACCTGATTCTTTTTTGCCTGAAGTATCTGTTCCTGCCGAAGCAGCTGCAGAATTTGAACCTACATCGGAACCTTTGCCGCCTTTGCTAACTGTCCCTGATTTTGCCCCCTGTTCTGCACCCTTGCCTGCACCTGATGCATAGTCATCTGTAACCTTATTATCCATTATTTTCTTAAGTTCTTCTTTAGATACAGATGCTATACGCTGTAATGCAGGGAACAGTTTTTCCTTGTTGTATGTCGGCGGGTATTCAGTAAACATGGAAATTGTTCCCTTAAAGGCTACCTTTTTGCCGTCGGAGTATTCAAATTCTTCATCAACTGTATCCCTTACAACAAGGGCATTGCCTGTTTTTTTGCTTACAAGAATAGTTGCCAGGTTTTTTCCCTGTGCAAATTTTAAATCCCTGTCTCCGCCAAAATCTAAAGTTCCTGCAAGACCATACCTTGTTGCCCACTGTGCAGAAATTACATAAACATCTTCTTCATGAAAGACATCGTCCCTTAAGTATGTGTATTCAACATAAATAGGCATTTTTGTTTTAACACCCTTATTTAAAGGATCCACGATGCGCTCTGCCTTTGCCTGCCATTTGTCCCCGGGCTTAATCCGGCTTCTTGTAAAGGCAGGAAAACTTCTGAATGTAGGATATCCTTTATCCTTTATCATTATAAGCTGGCCGTCAGAAGTAATTTTAAAAGTTGAAGGAATAGAGTTATTGATTTCTTCCCCGACGTAAGCACTGGCACGGACAGTTCCTTCTGAAACATAAAAGTTGCCGTCGTAATACCTGTCCGCAGGGTTTGCACCTTTAGGCACGCTCATAGGGCTTATGTAGGAACGCACTTCACGGCTTACAAGGCCCGTGTATTTTCCGTTATCGTAGCGGCGCAGGTCAGTTATTTCTATGTAAACGTAACCGCCGGAGCCTTTATACTGCAAAAGAATTTCTTCTGCAGACAACTTTGAAAAAAGAGATAATAAAAATACGGCCTTAAATAAAATCCTTGCTGCTCTATTCATGTATTAATTATCGGAGTATAATCTGCCTTATGAAACACATTATGCAGATTTTACAGGAACTGGCCGCAAAAAACGGACCACTTTGTGTCGGACTGGATACAGACCCTTCTTACATTCCAGAATCAATTTTAAAGACTTTTAATACAAAAGCAGAAGCCGTCCTTGAATACAACAGGCAGCTTATAAAAAGAATCTGCTCAGACAAAAGCGCATGCTGTTTTAAAGTACAGATTGCATACTATGAAGCCATGGGCCTTGAAGGCCTTAAAGCCTACGCAGAAACAATTAAGCTTGTAAGGGAATCAGGACTTGTCTGCATTTCTGACATTAAGCGCGGAGACATTGCCGCAACTGCAGGGGCATACGCAAGGGCTCATTTTACCGGCGACTTTGAAACTGACATAATCACAATTAACCCTTACATGGGTTTTGATACCCTTAAGCCATTTACGGAATACTGTGCAAAAGCCGGCAAGGGAATTTTTGTTTTGTTAAGGACAAGCAACCCTGGCATGGTAGACATTGAACAGAAAGAACTTAAAGACGGCGGCAGGGTTCTGGATCAGGTTGGAAAAGAACTTGAACGCATTGCACAGGAAATGAAGGCAATCTATCCGGAACAGACATGTTCTCCGGTGGGTGCCGTTGTTGGCTGCACAGAAGAAAGCGATGCAAAGGCTTTAAGAAATGCATACAAGGACATCTACTTCCTTATTCCGGGCTACGGAGCCCAGGGCGGCGATGCAAGAATCTGCGGCACGCTTATGAAGGAAGCAGGCGGAACAGTTAATTCTTCCCGCGGAATCCTGTGTGCATGGAAAAAGGATGCAGAATGTTCTGCCAAGGCTGAAAAAGGAACTGTTACCATGACAGACATTGTTGAAGCCGCCGCAAAAGCCGCAATTGCTTCTAAGGAAGATTTGCTTAGGTTTTAACACCAGCGATTCAGCAAATTAGATTTAATGAAAATTAATAAACAGAAAAGGCTTTCTTTTATACTTTTATAAAGGAAAGCCTTTTCTGTTTTTGGACAGATTAAACTACTTACAATTAGAATTTTATACTAAAATAAAATCTAATTATCTTCGTTCATATATTTTTTACTACAATACGGACCTTTACTACTTTTTAAAGTGCCGTCAAGTTTCGAATACTAAGGTTCATGTTTTTTTATTAGCCAACTTTGCTTTCTATCAGGGTGCCGTTTTTATAAACTAATTTTAGAGAAAAGAACGGCACTTTTTTTTCCATTAAATCAAGGAAGATGTAATCCCCTTCCCAGAAGTTCAGGTTTTTAAGGTTGTCTTTTTTTACCCATTCTAAAGTTCCTTCGTCGCAGTCAATAAGTTCACCGGAAAAATCACTGCTTGTGTAAAGGCACATGTATTCGCAAAAATCTTCCTTGCCGTCTTCCTGGCTTACAAAAGTTACAATACCGCAAAACCTGAAGGAATTTAAGGTAAGGCCTGTTTCTTCCTTTACTTCACGCAGAAGGCATTCTTCAGGACTTTCCCCTGCTTCAAAATGACCGCCTACGCCAATCCATTTGTCTTTGTTAATGTCGTTCTGTTTTTTTACGCGGTGCAGCATAAGGTAGGCACCGTCTTTTTCTATGTAGCATAAAGTCGTTAAGGGTGATTTCATTTTTTACCTCTGTTAGAAAGAAAAAGGCCTGCAATAGTCAGGACGCATCCGGCAAGCCCCATTAAAGACATTTTTTCTTTAAGAATAAAATAAGCAAAAACAATTGTTACAACGGGAACCATGTAAATACCCGCCGTAGTCTTTACAGTGCCCAAAGTATTGCATGCCATGTTCCATGCAACAAAACAGAAAGCCGAAGCACCCAGACCAAGAAAGCAGAAGTTAAGCCAGAAATAAAAATCAGAAAAACGTCTGATGTTTGTGGCAGGATCTGTATTAATGTAAAAGGAACTTGCACTGTTGTTTTCTATTATTCCGTAAATTATAAAAGGAATCATGGAAACAACGGCAAAGAAAAAACTGCGCCGTGTGCAAAGGATTTTATCAAGATTCATTTTATTGATTTTAGAAACAAACATTGAATAAAAACCCCAGCAGAAAGCAGACGTTAAGGCAAGCAAGTCTCCCTTAGGGTTAAAATGAATTTCTGAAGAACCGTTAAGGCTTACGAGAACAATTCCCGTAATGGCAATGAAGAACCCAAGTGCAAAGTAAAGAGCAATGTGCTTTTCCCTTAGAAAAATCTGGGCAATGATTGCAGTGAACATGGGGCAGATAGAAACAATAATGCTTACGTTGGAAGCCGTCGTAAAGGAAATGGCGGCATTTTCAGAAAACTGATAGATTACAATGCCGGAAAGCCCTGCAAGTAAAAACCACAGATTGTCTTTTTTATGCGCAAGCTTTAAAGGCGCAGGCTTTATGATGCACAAGCCCAGGTAGGCAAGAACAAAGCGGACAAAAAGAATTTCAAGGGCAGAAAAGCCTTTTAAAAGACATTTAGTTGAAACAAAGGTAATGCCCCAGATAAAGATTGTTGCTACGGCCAAAATGATTCCTAAAGTTTTAGACTGAACGGATTTGTTTTCCATAGATGATTTTCCCCTTTTTTAAATACAAAATCAAAGTCATTCTGAAAAATGCGCAGCATTTGTTCAGAATCTGCGTCCTGTTAAGCAATAAAAACAGCCACAAACTAAATCCAAAATGACATTAGAATTTACATTTTTACAAATAAAAAAAGCTTCATGCAGAACATGAAGCTTTAAAGTGGGCGCTGAGGGGATCGAACCCCCGACATTCTGGGTGTAAACCAGACGCTCGTACCAGCTGAGCTAAGCGCCCGATGTGTTTAACACTATATAAAATTTTCCATTTTATGTCTAGTAGCCGGCGCAAGTTTTTACCATGAAAGTTTGGTTTACTATTAATTATACCATACAAAATAATCGGTTAAATGTTGAATCATAAAAATTACATTCGCCTTATAAAAATATTTCTCAAAATTACAAATACTCAACATTTGACTTGCCTAATTATTTACTACACATGACACTTATACTTATTTTGTCACAATAAAACATCAATTGAATTTATATCTTCATAGTGATACTTTTTCCCTATGAATGAAGTTTTAATCCACGAAAAAGCAGAAAGAATCCGCGACGTAATCCGATACATAAAGAAGTTTAAAAACGCTGTTGTCGTTGTCTACCTTGACGACAGGCTTTTAGACAGCCCTAATTTTTCAAGCCACATCCGTGACCTTTGCCTTATTCATGAAGCAGGTCTTAAAGTAATCCTTGTTCCTGGAGCAGCAAAAAGGATAAACGAAATCCTTTCCGAAGCAGGAATAAAATGGACATTCCACGACAACTGCAGGATTACACCGCCGGAAGCAATGCCCTTAATAAAGATGGCGGCCTTTGATGTTTCCAACCAGATTATGACTTCCTTCGCAGGAGAAAAAGTTACATCCGTAATAGGCAACTGGGTCCGTGCAAGAAGCAAGGGCGTAATTGACGGTTTTGATTATGGCATCAGCGGAGAAATTGACAAGCTGCAGATTGATTCAATTAAAACAATCCTTGACAACGGCTTTATACCAATCTTCCCATGCATAGGCTGGAGTGCAGCAGGCAAGCCCTACAACATTTCATCAGTTCAGCTGAGCCAGCAGATTGCCATTCATCTTAAGGCAGACAAGCTTTTTTACATGGTTTCAGATGCAAACATTTCTGCCGACAGTTTTACAATTCCGGAAAGCATCGGAACTTCTGCCGAAGGAACAGTACCTGCAATGAACCTGGAAGAAGTAGATTTATTCCTGAATGTAAACAACAGTTCGGTAAATTCCATGAATTCTACGGAACATAGGCCAAATTTGACCGAACATTTGGTAGTAAATAAGGAAAATAATGTAGAAAACAATGTTTCACGTGAAACAATCTTTACTTTGCTAAAACTTGCAAAGACCGCCTGCAACGAAGGCGTAGACAGAGTCCACATAATCAACGGTTCCATAGACGGTTCTGTTACCTGCGAAATCTTCAGTGACCTTGGTTCCGGCACCATGATTTACACCAATAATTATGGAAAAATCAGGTCTATGGTAAGGGAAGACATTTCTGAAGTCCTTAACCTTATGCAGCCTTTTGTAAACCAGGGAATCCTTCTTCAGCGCACAAAGGAACAGCTGGACAACCAGTATCAGAACTACATCGTATACGAACTTGATGGAGCAATACGTGCATGTTCTGCCCTTATTCCTTATTCAGACGGCCAGATGGAAATTGCCGCCGTTGCAGTAGACAAAACATGCTCAAACATCGGCATTGGTCCTAAATTAATAAAATATCTTATAAAACGTGCCAAAGAAAGCAAGGCTTCAGGGCTTTTCCTATTAACAACGCAGACATCAGACTGGTTTGAAAACCTAGGTTTCATTCCGTCAAGTGTTTCTACACTTCCCGCAGAAAGAAAAGCCAAATGGTCTCCTGAAAGAGGCTCAAAAGTATTAAGGTTTAAGGTATAGCTAAAGCCGTCGTTCGTTATGTTTCACGTGAAACACTATTACAAATCATTCCTATTAAGCCAAACAAATCATTCTGAAAAATACATAACTTTGTCCAGAATCTGCATAAAGTTATGCAAATTTACACCTTCCTGCGTAGCTTAGCTACCTGATGCCTTGCGTCACTCGTTATGTTTCACGTGAAACATACTTTTACCCCCTTCATCATCTTGGTTTATTACGTTATCTTCGGGCTTTATTTGTCTTTGTCATAGGGATATGTAATAAGTTATAGTTCTAGTGTCATTCCAAACTTAATTCGAAAATCTTATAAAGTGTAGACGCTGAATCAAGTTCAGCATGACGTTAGTTTTTGAACAGCCCCATCCTTTTGCTAACTTATACATAAATTCTCCGTTCAATCCTTAGAATCACACACAGAAAGCTAAATGAAAGCATGGGAAATTATTCTACCTTATCCTGTAATAATTATTATTAGCAAAAGTATTTCACGTAAAACACTTAAACCACTTTATTAAATGGCAATCTGCCTTAACACTCCCCTACCCTACCGGGAAGAAAGTAAAAATGCCATATCATGAAATTAGTATAATGAAAAGCGTTTTTTCAGAATCCTGCATAAAGTTAAGAACCCTTAAACTAAGTTCGGAGAGACTAAGCTCAACTAAAGCAAAATTGTTTCACGTGAAACATACTTACGGCACACTTGCTTGCCATAATTCACAGCACTGTCATCTTCGGGCTTGACCCGAAGATCTTTTTTTAAGCTTTCCAAGATTCTCCGGTCAAGCCGTAGAATGACATGTACAATTAAAGACAAGAGAACGACAAAACGGTTATTCAAGTCATGCAACCCCGGACCAAATTCAATGTAACTGGTTTATACTTCAATACTTTAAGTTCATAATCATATTCCAAATAACTGGAATTAGGACTTCATGTGCCAATTCAACCCTAAAAATGTGGAAAAGTTGTTTAAAATGTGACGGAGAATTAATTTTCACCACGTGCAAATCTATATATTATATAGATTTAACTTGCTATCACGTGCCAAAAATACTATGTGGATAAGTGGTGGTAAATTCATCCTGTTTCACATGAAGCAAATTTACTATTCATAAATTTAGAAAATTTATTTATGGAATTTGTTTTCAGGATGAATGTCGGTATAAGACAATCTAAAACAGACTGCAAAAGTTACTGCCGGTTCCGGCTTAAAAAACATACTCCGCAAAAAAAAGGCATGACCATGCACAAAATCACGGCCATGCAAAATCAATTCAAGCTACGTTTTAGTTTAGTCGCTTGAAGAAGAAGAGCCGACGGTTACCGTAAAGGAACTTACACCGGTGCGTATAGTCTTGTTGACCCTGGTACCTTTGCCGGAAGCGGTTTTAATTACAAGGTAATAGGACTTGCCTGCCTGAAGGTCCGCCGGCAGCATAAAGGAAAGTTCCGTCGGATAATTCTTTACAAGTAAAGGAACCCTTACGGCATTTTCCATATCGAAGCTGCCGTTTTCTGCTTCCGGTGCAAAGTAAAAGCCTGTAGTTTCAGGTTCTCCTGCAATTTTAAGGCGGTCACCCTTTATTGAAACTGCACTGCCCAGAGTAAGGCTGTGGGTTTCCTGACCTGTTGCATAGTCCGTAACCGTATTGATTACCGGGCTTGTTTCTTCCATGACCGCAAGGTTTACGGAAATGTCCTTTACCGCAGCCTTAACCAGTTCCGAAGGTGTAAAGCCTACGCTCAATTCAGGAACGTCACTTGCAGACGGGTCTGACCCCTTGATGTTTCCGCATGCCGTAAGGAAAAAGGTTCCCAGGTCAAAGACATTGACTGCTTCACCCTGACGCAGCTTTTCAAGAATGGCCTTTTTAAAAAGCCCTGCGCAATACATCAAATAGCCTTCGTCTATTTTTGAAGCCGACATTTCCTTTATTACCGCAATCAGGTTTTCTGCACTTGCAGTATTCCTCTTTACCTTTGCAAAAGAAGAATCATCATCCTTAAGATAATTTTTATGTAGTGTTACGTTAACAACCTTACCGTTATCATTAAAATCTGTCTTTACAGAATCCATACTGTACCTCCAGTACTATCAAAAAAAATGTAGTCATGAGCTTTTTTCATGTCCAATATTTAAATCAGGGCGAATGACGGTTTTGAATAATTTGATTATCCGGCATTCGGCCTTTAAATTTTTAGTTGACAACCGGCTGTCCGTGCAGTACATTATGAATCAACGAAACTTTGTGTACCGCACACTGGGGCTTTCTGGCTGTTGGCGCAGTCAAAAAGCCGTATTTTTACCGCCCGCCTGTTCCGGTATTTTCAGGCGTGCCTTAGCAAATCATGCTGTCTGTATCCTCCTTAATAAAAAATAAAATTCCCTATACTTATAATATTAACTTTAAACACAGATTTCTCTGTGCCAAAGGCTGAAAATATTTTGTTATCCCCCTGTTTTATGAAAATTCTGCTTTTTTTGTATTCCGTTCATACATTTTTGCCAAAGGGGGAACATGGGGCTGTCCATAATTTTTTTAGACGCCCTGGCAAAAAATAACAGCAAACAAAAACAAAATTTACTTATAAATATATATTAAAATTTTTTATTGATTTCTTAGACCATTTTCTGGTAATTTTTTGTTATAACCTTATTTTCAGCGATTTTTGACTTTATTTACTTTCGGCAGCTTTCGCCACGTAATTACTAAAACACATATACACAAACTTCTCCGAAGTTCGTGGGGCAAAACGCCGAAAGGAATTACCTTGTAAAAAACTTTTATCTTCTATAACTTTCGGCGTCTTTTGTCCTTTGTGAGTGGTGTTCACATTTTCATCTTTGTGAGTGCCATTCACATTCTACATGTGAGTGTCGCTCACATGTGCATGGAACACCACTCACAAACATTAAAGAGCATCGTTCTTTAACGTTAAGGAACAGCATTCCCAAACATCAAGGAAAAACGCACTTAAACTAGTAATTTTCAATAATATTTTTAAGTGAAACATAGACACAGTCTGTATACTTTTCTGTACGTTCATCCGGCCCTACCCTATCAGGCACCATGACAGTTTTTAGACCTGCACCCTTTGCACTTATAAGGCCGTTGGGGCTGTCCTCAACCGCAACACACTCTTCCGCCTTCAAGCCAAGGGCATCCACGGCATTCTGATAAATTTCAGGGTCAGGCTTGCTGTTTTTGACCATGTCGCCGCAGACAAAGTATTCAAAAAAATCATAAAGGCCGGCATCCTTTAATTCCTTTTCTACAACAGCCTGCCTTGTAGAAGAAGCAAGGGCCAGGGAATATCCTTTGTCTTTAAGGTAAGCAAGGCATTCTTTTGCATAGGGCTTTGTTGCTATGCCTTCCGCCTCATCAATTTTATGAAAGTAATCAGACGTAGCCTCCATAAAGCCGTCTGCGTCAAAACCTTCCCCCAGTTCCCGCAGAATAATCTGGCGCGTAGTCTTTTTGTTTGTGCCGCGACAAAGGCTGACAATCCTTTCTGCATCGGAACCATTTACCCCGAAATCCTTTGCGGCAAGAGTCCACGTCCTGTCGCAGACAGATTCCGTATCCAGCAAAACGCCGTCCATATCAAAAACAAATGCCTTTATCATAGCTGCTCCTCTTTATAAAGGGCGAATGTCAATTTATTAATAATTTTTTTTATAAAAAATAGACGTCTTTCGGCAGAACCAGGCCTGAAAAAAAGGCTTCGTCGCTTCGCTCCTGCAGATTTTTTTTCATTCCTGAACCTGCCTACGACGTCTATGCTAAATAAATTAAATCACTCCTGTCCAATTAACTAAGTAGCCCTTTTTAAAAGTTAAGATCCTTGCTATAATGGTTTTAGCTTAAAATATTACAAAACAAGGACTTAACTTATGTACAAATCTATCACAATTTCTTCGCAGCTGCTAGCACTCG